>CAOKLO010000001.1 GCA_948469375.1 uncultured bacterium
CGGCTGGGTGCCCCTGCCGGAGGACCAGCTGCCCCTGCTGCTCCCCGAGGTGGAGTCCTACGAGCCCACCGACGACGGCGAAAGCCCCCTGTCCAAAATGACCGACTGGGTCAAGACCACCTGCCCCTGCTGCGGCGGAAGCGCCAAGCGGGAGACCGACACCATGCCCCAGTGGGCCGGGTCCTCCTGGTACTTCCTGCGGTATATGGACCCCCACAACGATAACGCCCTGGCCTCCAAGGAGGCGCTGGACTACTGGTCCCCCGTGGACTGGTACAACGGCGGCATGGAGCACACCACCCTCCACCTGCTTTACTCCCGGTTCTGGCACAAGTTCCTCTATGACATCGGCGTGGCGCCCACCAAAGAACCGTACCAGAAGCGTACCAGCCACGGCATGATCCTGGGCGAGGGCGGCGAGAAAATGTCCAAATCCCGGGGCAACGTGGTCAACCCCAACGACATCGTGGCCGCCTACGGCGCGGACACCCTGCGCCTCTACACCATGTTCATCGGCGACTTTGAGCAGGCCGCCGTCTGGTCCGACAACGCCGTGAAGGGCTGCAAGCGCTTTTTGGACAAGGTGTGGAACCTGGCCGAGAGCTGCTCGGACAGCCCGGAGCACACCCGCGCCAACGAGGCGCTCCTCCACAAGACCATCAAAAAGGTGGCCGACGACATCGAGTCCATGAAGTTCAACACCGCCATCGCCGCCATGATGACTCTGGTGGGCGACCTCCAGAAGAACGGCTGCTCACGCGGCGACATGAAAACGCTCATCACCCTGCTGTCCCCCTTCGCCCCCCATGTGGCGGAGGAGCTGTGGGAAATGCTGGGCGGCGAGGGCTTCGTGTGCCGGCAGCCCTGGCCCGCCTACGACGAGAGCAAAACGGTGGCGGACACGGTGCAGATGGCCGTCCAGGTCAACGGCAAGGTCCGGGCCAACATCACCGTCCCCAGCGGGGCGGACAACGAGGTCGTTATCGCCGCCGCCCAGGCCGACCCCAAGGTCCAGAAGTTCACCGCCGGAATGGCCCTGGTCAAGACCATCGTGGTCCCCGGACGGCTGGTCAACCTGATCGTCAAGCCCGCCTGAGAAGCGGGCGGCGGGGAAGCTTGGACCGGAGCGCGGGACGGCACAGCCGGCCGCAGACCAGCCCGAGACGGAGGGAAAGCGACCCAGCGCCCTGACCGCTTCGCAGCGTGACAACAGCATATGATGTCCGCCGCCGCAAAATCCCCTATATTTTGCGGTTGACATCCGCTCCGTTTTCACATATAATAATACTGTTAAAGCCATATCACCAGATGGCCCCTAAAGCATCCTGGATTAGCCGGATGTTTCGGAGGGAGGGAAATATAGATGTCCGAAGTTCATGTCCGCGAGGGCGAGTCTCTGGAAAACGCACTCAAGCGCTTCAAGCGCAGCTGCGCCAAGTCCGGCGTGCTGGCCGAGGTGCGCAAGCGCGAGTTCTACGACAGCCCCAGCGTCAAGCGCCGCAAGAAGAGCGAGGCGGCCCGTAAGAACCGCAATAAAAAGTTCTATTAAGCTGTAAGAAGCGCCGGAGCCTATTGGCTTCGGCGCTTTTTTCCGTTCATTTGCCACCCGGACGCACACGTCCGGGTATTTTTTTATTCCGCCGGTCCATTGCAAAAACCAGAGCAGATGCGGGATAACGTGCAACGCTTTCCCGCAGACTAAGTGTAGGCAGCAGCTATGAACGGAGGAGATATTACGGTTATTAACACTTACGGCTATATCCGGGTCAGCACGCGGGAGCAGAACGAGGACCGTCAGCTGATCGCGCTGCGGGAAGCCGCCGTCCCGGAGCGGAACATCTTTTTGGACAAGCAGTCCGGAAAGAACTTTGACCGGCCCGGCTACCGCAGGCTGGTAAAACGGCTCAGGCCAGGGGATCTGCTTTACATCAAAAGCATCGACCGGCTGGGGCGCAATTATGAGGAGATCCAGAAGCAATGGCGGGTGCTCACCAAGGAAAAGGGGGCGGACATCGTCGTGCTGGACATGCCCCTGCTGGACACCCGGCGGGGGAAGGACCTGGTGGGCACCTTTTTGAGCGACATTGTGTTACAGGTGTTGTCCTTCGTGGCGGAAAACGAGCGCACCAACATCCGCCAGCGGCAGGCCGAGGGCATTGCGGCGGCAAAAAAACGGGGCGTCCGGTTTGGACGCCCCAGCGTGAAACCACCGGAAGATTTCCCGGACATCGTGGCGGAGTGGGAAGGTGGGCGGCTGAGTTTCCAGGAAGCTTTGGACCGGAGCGGACTGGCGGAAGCCACCTTCTACCGACGGCTGCGAGAGTACCGGCTGATGAAGGAGGCGAAAAAATAACAACTATCACAAAGTACACCTTTTGATAGTTGTCTAACCACCACATAAGATACCACAGATTGCCTACATTTGCAAGGTTTTTTTCATCAAAAACCCACAAAAAAATTTGCAAAGTTAAAGCCCTAATGGCCCCCACCATCAAGTGGCAAAAAGTGTGCTTTTTGCCACTTGTATGGGAGGTGAACAACTTCAAAAACCGCATTTCCCATTCAAACGTCTGACCAAAATTTGAGATAAAGGAGATTTTAGCATGAAGAAAAAACTGTTACCCGCGCTTTTGGCCCTGGTCATGGTGCTGGGGCTGTTCCCGCTGGCGGCGTTCGCGGCAGGGGAAACTGCCGCCCAGCCCGCCGTTTCCGGCTATGGCTTTGTGTGGGACGCCAGCAAGATTTCAGAGGGCGGTCTTGTCGAGGGCGCTACCACCAGCGGCGACTGGATGAACGAGACCATGTATGTGTACTTTGCGGAAGCGCCCGCCACCGAGACCAACCTCTGGTTCCAGATTAAGGTTGGCGACGATACCTGGGGCTGTGCCGCCAGTGGTGGGAGCAGCACTTATGCGTTCAGCTTCCTGAACCGCGGCACTCAGTGGGAGTACCACCCCACCATTGAGGGCCAGAAGTTTGACTATTCTGGGAAGGACGTGACGCACGCGGAAAGCTACATGAAGGACTCCAACAGCGTTACTCTGTCCGTCTATACGCCCGCGACGGCGATTGAGGGCGAGCAGGAGTCGGCTCCTACTGCCGAGACTCTGGGCACGGCGATTTTTACGAAAACCTTTACGATCTCCAAGGGCACTGATGTCAAGGAAGTAGTGAAGGATGAAGAAAATCCCGACCCCAGCGAAACTCTCAGCATTGTTGGCGCTGGCTACCTGTGGGAAGTGCCCGAGAATAACACCGGCCTTGAGGGCCAACCCACCATCGGCGCTGATTGGGTGGAAGAGACTCTTTACATGGTGCTGGACCAGGCCCCCGCAAAGGACACTTATCTGTGGTGTCAGGTTGTGATTGGTAGCGCCAAAGGCGGCATCATCTTTGAGGGTGACGGTACACACAAGACCTTTGCGTTTAGCTTCCTGAACAAGGGCCAGTGGGAAAAGTATCCCGACGGAGAGATTGACCTGACTAAGGGCGGCACTGTCGAGCTGACTCTTTTCAAGGTTGAGAGCAGCACCGTGCCCGAGGACAGCGCTTTGACTGATGCTAATAAGATTGGAAGCAAAACCGTCACTGTTGCGGCGAAAGGCGGCGAGACTCCTACGCCTCCTACCCCCGAGAATCCTGATGGTGCTATTGAGGGTACTGTCACCGACACCACCCTCGCAGTCACTGACGAGCAGGTCAAGAGCTCCGTCACCACTCAGCTTGAGAGCGACGAGGCCACCGAAGTGAACATCACCGTCGCCGCCCCCAGCGAATCGGCGTCCTCTGTGAAGAAGACCAACGTGCCCCTGGGCACCGACACTCTGGGCGCTCTGGAAGAGGTCACCAAGCCCGTGGCAATCGACACCCCCCAGGGCGGCGTGTCCATCCCCGCCAATACTCTGGTTGTGAAGACCGGCAAGGACGCTGCCGTGACCTTCAAGATGGATAACACCAGTACTGAAAGCACTGTGGAAACCTACGACGTTGGTTTCTACAAGGGCGAAAACGAGGTTAAAATCGAGAAGCTGCCCACCAACACCATTACCCTGACCTTCAAGACCAGCTTCACCCAGGGCGCCAAGGTTATCGTGCGCTGCGGCGAGGAAGCGTATTCCGCCACCGTTGGCGTGGGCGGCGTTGTAACCGTTCCCGTCACCCATCTGTCCACCTGGACCATTACCAAGGTCGACGCTCCCACCGTCACCTATCTGAACTCCACTGATGTTACGGGCACTGCTGACGCCAAGTATTTCTATGGCAAGCTGACCATCAGCGGACTGACTGACGGCCATTACTACCTGGTGGTGCTCAACAGCGGCAACGTGGTATCCGGCGGCAAGCGCGCCAACATCTGTCTCCTTGAGCAGCCCAGCAGCGGCTCCATTGTCATTCCCTGTCAAAGCGGGCTGAATCTCAAGCTGTATGATGTCACCAAGGGCGACAGTTTCGAGATTCCCGCCAACTTCACCGTCGAACAGGCCCTCATCGGCTTTGGCTCTGACGGCGTGCTTGTGGACACCTACCGCGCCGCAGACTGAGTGTAGGTACAAGGAGAACATACTATGAAAAGACGAATTTTATCCTTGCTCATGGGTGCGGCCCTGTGCGTGAGCCTGATTGGCACCGCCTTTGCCACTCCCATCACCGGCACAGAACCGAACGACCCAATCCTTGGCCCGCAGAATCCCACGACTTCCCCTGGTGGTACTGAAACCCCCCCCTCCGGCGGAGGCGGCGGCGGGTCCTACGTCCCTCCTACCGTTCCTTCCGTGACCATCGAGAAGGAGAGCTCTGGCAAAGGCACCTTCAACGTCAGCGTCGGCACGGACAAGATTACCATCGTCACCAGCCCCACCCAGGGAAACGTGGTGGATACCATCACCGTGACTGACGCCAACGGCAACGTCCTCACCCTGACCAAGACCAGCGAGAACCATTACGAGTGCGACCGTCCCGCCAACGGCGGCAAGCTCACCGTCAGCGTGGCCTTTAAGGCCGAGAACTACGTGGCTCCCGTCAATCCCTTCGTGGACGTTCGGCCCGGCGCGTACTTCTACAACGCCGTGCTGTGGGCGGTGGAGAAGGGCATCACCACCGGCACCAGCGCCACCACCTTCAGCCCCTACGAGACCTGCACCCGCGCCCAGACCGTCACCTTCCTGTGGCGCGCCGCCGGTTCTCCCGCCCCGGTCAGCTCCGAGAACCCCTTCACCGACGTGAACGCCGGGGAGTATTACTATAACGCCGTGCTGTGGGCCGTGGAGCAGGGCATTACCAACGGCACCAGCGCCACCACTTTCAGCCCCAACGCCACCGTCACCCGGGGCCAGACCGTCACCTTCCTGTTCCGGGCCGCCAAGGCTCAGGCCGCCGAGGGCTCCAATCCCTTCGTGGACGTGGCCGCCGGTGAGTACTACGCCGACGCCGTTCAGTGGGCCGTAGCTCAGAACATCACCAACGGCACCAGCGCCACCACCTTCGGCCCCTCTGAGGGCTGCACCCGCGGGCAGATCGTGACCTTCCTGTACCGCGCCAACTAACCAAGCGTTTCTCTCATCTTTCTCTTTTTCCCTAAACGGAGACGGCCAGCCGATGCACCGGCTGGCCGTCTTCACATATTTTTGATTGCAGGGACGGGCTATCTATACCAGCTTCCCGCCCCGGTGAGGGCATTTTTCACCACCAGCCGGGGGGCGGTATCCTCCCAGCCTGCGGCTGTCAGCAGGGCCTCGTACTGCTGGGCGTTGGCATTGCCGTCCAGCCACACCCGACCCGCGTGGTTCGCCAGCACCTCGGCGGTCAGGCCGCTGAGCACCGCGCTGTCCGGATTCAGGGTCTCGTCGGTGCACACGCTCACGGTCACGCCGCGCTCCTCCAGTTCGCCGGAGAGACGCTCCAGGAAAGCGGCTACGGGAATTGTCAGGTCCGCCGGGCGGTTGTCGCTGGTGGCCAGCACATGGGTTTCTCCCGCGTTGGGGTAGCCCGCATTGGCCAGCAAAATCTCGTCAAAGCCCATGTCCGCCAGCTCTCCGCACAGCGCGGACAGGTAATCCGCCGTCTGCTGGTTGGCGGGACTGGTCCAGCCCAGGCCCAACACGTCGTACCACACATTACCTCTCAGCGTCATAAGGGACCCCACCCGGTTTCGGGCCAAGACAGGGTCCTGGAAGCAGTCTATCCGGGCCACCAGGTACAGGTCGGTGGTCTGGGCCAAGGTCTGCACCGCCTGAGCGGTCAGGTTGTCGGAGGCGTTGGTGCCCAGCGTGGCCGCCAGAGGCGCCTGGGACTGCCAGGCCAGCTTACCGTACATGTCCTTCATCTCCACCACCAAGGCGGTGCCTCCGGCGGAGGCCACGGTCTGGGCGGCGGCGCCGTTTCGCAGCTGGGCAGTGGTCACTGTCACCGCACCGATGGGCGCATATTGAGGCTCTGGGGAAGGCGTAGGACTGGGCTCCACCTCCTGAGAGGGCTCTATGGTGACGTCCACGATCGGGTCGCTGACCACCTCGAGGGGGTCGGAGGCAATGGGCGGCGGGGTCTCGCTCTCCTGCACCCAAGGCCAATGGATCTTGATGCCGTCGTCGGTGTACTCCACGTATGGGTTCATAAAGGCCATAAACGCCGCTCCGGCGGCCAGCAGCACCGCCAGCAGGGCAATGATAAACAGCAGCACTGTTCTGGCCCGACCTCCGCTCCGGCCATGGTATTCGCTGTATCCATATGAGTTCCTGCGTCCGCTCATAATGATTCCCCCAGGCAGCCGCAAACAAACCCACGACCGCTGTTATCGTATTGTTATCATGCCCCAAACCGGGGCGCAAAAATAATACGTCACACCATGATAAATCATGGCCGTTATGTTATAATTTACAAGCCGCAATGCGGCGTTCGCCGATATTATATCACAAACGTTCCCATAGTCCAACAGCAAAAACGCCAATTTTGCGAAAAATTTGTGAAAGTGCAAAGACCGTCCGGCAAAGCCGGACGGCCCTCATCTCCCAATCCACTGCGCCATAAGTAAAAGGGCGAAGCCTGGCGCTCCCAGCGCCCCCAGCACCAGTCCGTTGAGCAGGTTCACGCCCAGCTGAACGCCCAGCAGAGCTCCCACCCCCTGAAACAGCCAGAGGAACACCATGCCCAGCGCGGACCGAACGGCCAGACCGCACAGCGCGGCCAGCGGGCGGCGGCAGAGGACCAGAATCAGCACCAGGCCCCCTGCCGCCGCCCACCAGATCCAACCGCTCACACCGCCTCCTCCCGGGCGGCGTCCAGCTGCTTCACCTGACGCACAAAATAGGAATAGCGGCTTTGGAGCGCGTTGATCTCATAGACGCAGGCGTCTATCAGGTCGGGATCGCTGTAGATGTTGAACTGGGCGTAGGCGTAGTTGAGCTGATCCCGGGTCTGTTTCATGCCCTCCACGAGCTGACGGCGCTCCTCCTCTTTTTTCTGGTCGGCTTTTTTGCGGTTAAAACGAACTGCTTGTGCCATTGGCGTTACCCTCCTTTCACAGGCGCGGCGCATTCTCCTGCCAACACTCTATGTAAAGTTTGGGCAAATATTCCAATTCTTATACCGGGCGCGTCCCTTTCATCTTCCTTGCTTTGAAGCCGCCTGCCCTCCAGGGGGTCTGCTCACCGCGCACGGGCAAAGGTCAGGCCGGCTATGGAACCGGCCCCCGCTTGACGCAGCGCCGATGCGCATTCCGCCAATGTTGCGCCGCTGGTGGCCACATCATCAACAAGGACGATCCGTTTCCCCTCCAAATTCAGATTTGGCCGGAGCCGATATGCCCCTTGGACGTTGGCCCTCCGCGCCTCGTCCTCCCTGGTTTGGGACTGGACGGCGGTGGCGCGCGTTTTTTCCAGGGTGCTTTCCACTGGAAGGCCCGTCAGCTCGCCTACGCGGCGGGCCAGCAATTCCGCCTGGTCATAGCCGCGGTTCCGTTTCCGCTTTGGATGCAGGGGCGCCCATGTGACCAGGTCCGCCGGTTCCGTCCAGCAGTCTTGGAGGCATTGAGCCATCAGCTGGCCAAATAGCCTTGCATGGCCCCGGCCTCCATCAAATTTGTAGCGGTGCATTGCCTTGCGCACGCCGTCCTTGTACCATAGCGGCGACAGACAGACGTCACAGAATTCCACGGTCTTGGCGTCGCCCGGCTCGGTCCACGGCAGCTCCTCCCGGCAGGAGGAGCACCAGCCCTCCTCGCCCCGCTCCAAAATGCGCCCGCAAAACGGGCATTTGGGCGGATAGAGCAGGTCCAGCAGCAGCTCGGCCAGTCTCATTGCTCCGGAGGAATGTCAATGGGCCCGTGCTCCTTTTCAAATTCCCGGACGCATTGATTAACCAAATACAAAATCTGTCCGCTCATGGAGCGGCCCTCATAGGCCGCCACAGACTGAAATTTATCGTGGAGCTGCCGGTTCATCCGAATGCTGAGGTATGCTTTATCTTTCATCGGTCTACCTCCTCTATGGTAGACCTACCATACCTCATCCAACTGATTTTTAGTCCGTTTCTAGTTAATTTTATGTCACAAAATTTGGAGAATGTGTTCTCTGCCCTTGGCGCCGCCATGATTTCCGCCCTTCGGCAAAAAATGCTGTACTTTTCCAATCCAGTGTGGTATACTCCTTAAAATGGTTCCTCCCTCCGGGTCGAGTTGAGCCTCTGTATTTGGCGTAAAGTGCCGGGCCGGCGCTTTTTAATTGGTATAGAACAGGACGGCAGCGGCTGCAGGGCCGGGGCCTCCGCTCCACCGGCGGGACAGGGCCGGGCGGGCAGCGGTCCGGCCTGCACAGCATACGCGGGGAATTGCGCCGCGTATTTTGTTATGTCCAATGCTTCTCTGCCATTTACATAGGGATAAAAAGCGGGGCTGAACCAGTCCGGCTGTGTTTCCTTACGCAAAAATCTCAATATAACAAATAAAAGGAGTATTTATGGCAGAAAAACTGAAAATTATTTCTCTCGGCGGTCTCAATGAGATCGGCAAGAACCTCACTGTCTACGAGTACGGCAGCGACATCATCGTGGTGGACGTGGGCATGGGCTTTCCGGACGACGACATGTACGGCATCGACGTGGTCATCCCCGACTTCACCTATCTGATTCAGAACCGGGACCGCATTCGGGCTATTTTCATCACCCACGGCCACGAGGACCATATCGGGGCCATCCCCTACCTCATGCGGGACGTGAAGGCCCCCATATATGCCACGCGGATGTCCGCGGGGCTTATCAAGTTGAAGCTGGACGAGCACCGCCTCACCGACAAGGTAAAGCTCATCACCTGTGAAGCCGGGGAGACCGTCAAAGCGGGTAAATTCTCCGTGGAGTTCATTCACATCAACCACTCCATCGCCGACGCGGTGGCTTTCGCCATCCGTACCCCCATCGGCATATGCGTTCACACCGGCGACTTTAAGATCGACCCCACCCCCATCCAGGGCGGCATGGCCGACCTCACCCGCCTGGGCGAGCTGGGCAACGAGGGCGTGCTGGCCCTCCTGTGCGACTCCACCAACGTGGAGCGCCCTGGCTTTACCAAGAGTGAGCGCAGCGTGGGGGCCTCCTTTGAAGCCCTGTTCCGGGGCTGTCAGAGCCGAATCATTGTCACCACCTTCGCGTCCAACATTGACCGGATTCAGCAGATTATCGACGTAGCGGCGAAATACGGCCGCAAGGTGGCCGTCACCGGACGGAGCATGGAGAACGCCATGAAGGTGTCCACCGAGCTGGGCTATATGAACATCCCGGCGGGAACGGTGATCGACATTGCCCATATCAAGACCCTGCCTCCCGAAAAGGTGTGCATCATCACCACCGGCAGCCAGGGCGAGACCATGTCCGCTCTCACGCGGATGGCTTTCAATACCCACCGCCAGGTGGACATACAGCCCAGCGACCGGGTCATTATCTCCGCCTCCGCCATTCCCGGCAACGAGAATTCCATCGGCAACGTCATTAACGAGCTCTACCGCCGGGAGGCCGAGGTAGTCAATGAGCGGGAGCTGCCCCTCCATGTGTCCGGCCACGCCTGCCAGGAGGAGCTGAAAATCATCCACGCCCTGGTGCGGCCCAAGTTCTTTATCCCCGTCCACGGTGAGCAGCGCCATCTGAAAACCCACGCCAGGCTGGCCCGGTCCATGGGCATGGACCCCCGAAACATCGCCATCAGTGACGTGGGCCGCGTCATTGAGATCACGCCAAGCAGCATTAAGCTCAACGGCGCCGTTCCGGCGGGCAAGGTGTTTGTGGACGGCTACGGCGTGGGCGACGTGGGGGCGGTGGTCCTCCGCGACCGCCAGCACCTGGCCCAGGACGGCATGGTGGTGGTTGTGGTGGCCATGGCCGGGGAGGACGGCTCCGTCATCTCTGGGCCGGACATCATCACCCGGGGCTTTGTGTATGTGAAGGAGTCCGAGGAGCTGATGGACGAGCTGCGCCAGGTAGCCGTGGACGCGCTGGACGTCTGCCAGCAGCGCCATATCCGGGACTGGTCCTCCATCAAGTCGGAGATGAAAGGTGCGCTGTCCGGCTATCTCTACAAAAAGACGAAACGCAACCCCATGATTTTGCCCGTCATTATGGAAGTATGACGAAACGCATAAAAAACCCCGCCCAACTGGGCGGGGTTTTTTATAGTTGCGGTGGTTGTCAGACCTGCGCCTGCTCGGAACCGCCGAAGGCCTCAATGGCCTTGTCGTTGGCGGCGCGGCGCTCCTCCTGAGCCTGGGCCAAGAGCATATCCTTGACCTTCATCAGCCGGGTGGTGGTGGACCGGTCGTTCTCGTCCAGCTTCATGGTGATATAGCGGATGTTCTCCTGGGTCTCGGGAATGACCACGTACTCCAGCGCGTTGACGCGCCGGCGGGTCTTTTCGATCTCCTCCGCCATGAGCTGGGCGGCCTTTTCGGTCTGGGCCAGCTTGAGCATGTTCTGGAACACCTCGCCCAGGGCGGCTACCGCCCCATCCAGCTCGCCGCTGGTGGCGGCAAAGCCATAGGGGAAGATGTCGCCGGTGTCATCCGTGCGGGTCTGGTAGTGATAGACCGGCACGTTGACGGACATGATGTTCTGGAACGTCATCGTCAGCTCCACCGACTGCTTGGGATACATCAGCGCCTGCTCCATGGCCTGGGCGCTCATCAGCGCCGACGCCACGGTGAAAGAGCTGTGCACTCGCATCAGCTCCTCCTCCACCTGGGAGCGCAGAGAGCGCAGCTCACGCACGGTGTCCAGGAACTGCTTCATCAGCTCGTCCCGCTTGTCCTTGAGCAGCTTGTGGCCCCGCTGGGCGGTTTTCAGCTTGCCCTTCAGGCGGGTGAGCTCCATTCGGGTGGGGTTTACCACGGTGTTTGCCATGACTGAACCCCTCCTTTACTGGTCTTTCTTGGGCATATATTTGTCGATATACTCCTGCTTGATACGCTTCAGCTCGGCGGTGGGCAGGATGGACAGCAGCTCCCAGCCCAGATCCAGCGTCTCCTCGATGGAGCGGTTCTCCTCATAGCCCTGGTTGACGTAGCGCTTCTCGAACTCGTCCGCGAACTTGGCGTACAGCAAGTCGGTGGGAGTCAACGCCGCCTCGCCCAGAATGGACATCAGCTCCTTGTTGTCCTTACCGGTGGAGTACGCGGCGAAGAGCTGGTTCATGGTGTTGGCGTGGTCCTCACGGGTCTTGCCCGCGCCGATGCCCTTATCCTTCAGACGGGACAGGGAGGGCAGCACGTCCACGGGGGGATTGACGCCCTGGCGGTACAGGGACCGGGAGAGGATGATCTGGCCCTCGGTGATATACCCGGTCAGGTCGGGGATGGGGTGGGTCTTGTCGTCCTCGGGCATGGTGAGGATGGGGATCATGGTGATGGAGCCGGGCTTACCCAGCTGACGGCCGGCACGCTCGTACATGGTGGCCAGGTCGGTATACAGGTAGCCGGGGAAGCCGCGGCGGCCCGGGACCTCCTTCTTGGCCGCGGAAACCTCGCGCAGGGCCTCAGCGTAGTTGGTGATGTCGGTCAGGATGACCAGCACGTGCATATCCTTCTCAAAGGCCAGATACTCGGCGGCGGTCAGCGCCATACGGGGGGTGGAAATACGCTCGACGGCGGGGTCGTTGGCCAGGTTGGTAAACAGCACGGTGCGGTCGATGGCGCCGGTGCGCTTGAACTCCTGGACAAAGAACTCGGACTCCTCGAAGGTGATGCCGATGGCGGCAAACACCACGGCGAAGTTGCCCGCGTCGTCGCCCAGTACCTTGGCCTGACGGGCGATCTGCGCCGCCAGATTGGCGTGGGGCAGACCGGAGCCGGAAAAGATGGGCAGCTTCTGTCCACGCACCAGCGTGTTCAGCCCGTCGATGGTGGACACGCCGGTCTGAATGAACTCGTCCGGGTAGTCCCGGGCGGCGGGGTTCATGGGCAGGCCGTTGATGTCCCGGTACTCCTCGGCCAGGATGGCGGGGCCGCCGTCGATGGGCACGCCCATGCCGTTGAACACCCGGCCCAGCATGTCGCCGGACACGCCCAGCTGAAGGGGATGGCCCAGGAAGCGGACCTTGGACTGGGCCAGGTTGATGCCCGCGGCGGACTCAAACAGCTGCACCACGGCGGTGTCGCCGTTGACCTCCAGCACCTTGCCGCGGCGGATGCCGCCGTCGGGCAGCTCCACCTCCACCAGCTCGTCGTAGGTGACGTTTTCCACCATTTTGACCATCATCAGCGGGGACGCGATCTCCTGGATGGTTTTATACTCTCGGATCACAGTTCCTCACCAGCCTTTCTGACCACCTCGTCGATCTCCTTCTCCATGGAGGCGGAGATCTCAGCGTACACCTTCTCGTACTCGTCGGCGGGCACGCTCTTGGCGCGGCCGATGCGCTCGCGGGCGGGGATGACGAACAGGTCGGCGGCGGGGGCGCCCTTGGCGATGGCGTCCCGGCATAGCTTGTCGTAGTCCAGGATCATGGCCAGCAGCTTCTCCTGCCGGTCATAGCTGGAGAAGGAGTCGATGTCCACGAAGGAGTTTTGCTGGAGGAAGTCCTCACGCACCATACGGGCGGTCTCCAGGGTCAGCTGGTCATTGGGGGACAGGGAGTCCTTGCCCACCAGCTGCACGATCTCGTTCAGGCTGGCCTCCTGCTGAAGCACTCCCATAGCCTGCTCACGGTTTTGCAGGAACTGCTTGCCCAGATTCTTGTCAAACCAGGGCTTCAGGGAGTCCAGATACAGGGAGTAGGAATTCAGCCAGTTGATGGCGGGGAAGTGGCGCTTGTAGGCCAGGGAGGCGTCCAGGGCCCAGAACACCTTGACAATACGCATGGTGCCCTGAGACACGGGCTCGGACAAATCGCCGCCCGGGGGGGACACGGCGCCCACGGCAGTGAGGGAGCCCCGACGGTCCTCCTCGGACCCCAGGCAGGACACGGAGCCGGCGCGCTCGTAGAACTGGGCCAGACGGGAGGCCAGATAGGCGGGGTAGCCCTCCTCGCCGGGCATCTCCTCCAGACGGCCGGACATCTCGCGCAGGGCCTCGGCCCAGCGGGAGGTGGAGTCGGCGATGACGGCCACGGCGTAGCCCATGTCCCGGAAATACTCGGCGATGGTGATGCCGGTGTAGATGGACGCCTCACGGGCGGCCACGGGCATATCGGAGGTGTTGGCGATCAGCACCGTGCGCTTCATCAGCGTCTCGCCGGTGCGGGGGTCCACCAGCTCGGGGAACTCCCGCAGCACGTCGGTCATCTCGTTGCCGCGCTCGCCGCAGCCGATGTAAACCACGATATCCACGTCGGACCACTTGGCCAGGGCGTGCTGCATCACGGTCTTGCCGGAGCCGAAGGGGCCGGGGATGGCGGCGGTGCCGCCCTTGGCCACGGGGAAGAACGTGTCCACGATCCGCTGGCCGGAGGACAGCGGCTTGATGGGGGGATACTTATGCTTATAGGGGCGGCCCACACGGACGGGCCAGCGCTGGCTCATGGACAGGTTGACCTCGGCGCCGTCCTCTTTGACCAGAACGGCCACGGTCTCCCGGACATTGTACTGCCCGGCGGGAACCACGCTCTTCAGCTTGCCCTTCAGGTTGGGGGGCACCATGATCTTGTGGAGCACCACCGGCGTCTCGGGGACGGTGCCGATGATGTCGCCGCCCACCACCTGATCGCCGGCCTTGGCCACGGGGGTGAACTCCCACTTCTTCTCCAGGTCAATGGCGGGCACCTCCACACCGCGGGGCAGGTTGTTGCCGTGGACCTTCTCCATGATCTTCTCCAGCGGGCGCTGGATGCCGTCATAGATGTTCTCGATCATGCCGGGGCCAAGCTCCACGCTCATAGGGGAGCCGGTGGTCACCACTTCGGTGCCCGGGCCCAGACCGGAGGTCTCCTCATAGACCTGGATGGAGGCGGAGTCGCCGTTCATGGTGAGAATCTCGCCAATCAGGCGCTCGGGACCCACGCGGACCACGTCGGACATGTTGGCGTCCGCCATGCCGGTGGCCACCACCAGGGGGCCGGAGACCTTAACTACTTTTCCCATAGGCTCTAAAACCTTCTTTCATTTAAGGTCATTGTTAAAACTCATATGCTTATACGATACCAATAAATATGCAAATCATGCCGCCAATGCCGGCCAGCACGCACATCACGCCGCCAAATCTTGTGGATAAGAGGTATGACTTCGACGGTTCGCCGCCGCCGTCGTGTTTCCAGCGTTCCGTCAGCTCGTAGAAAAACTCCGGCTTCCAGATCAGCGCGACGCCGTAAATGGCCAGCGCCAGGAAAATCAGACCAACAACCACAGGAACTCTCCTACAGAATATCGGCGCCCACAGCCCGTTCCACGGACTTCTTGATGTTGGCCATGCCCAGCCCCAGGCTGCCCTCCTTGCCGGGAATGAGGATGATGGCGGGGGTCAGATCGTCCTTGTACCGGGCGATGTCCGCCTCCATCTGGGCGGCGAACTGCTCGGTGAGGTAGACCACCGCGTATTCCTCCTTGGCAATGTGATGCAGGGTGGAGCGGGCCTGTTCCACGCTCTCCACGGGGAAGACCGTCAGCCCCAGGGCCTTGAAGCCCATGACGCTGTCCTTGTCGCCCAGCACGGCGATCTGATAGCTGTTTGCCATAAAGTCTCCCCCCTTAACAGTAAGCCCGGCGCAGGCGCTGCCGGATGGTTCCGCCGTCGATGTCCGCCATGCGGCCGGTGAGAATGATGCGGATGGCGGTGGCCTCCGCCTCCCGGGCGTAGAGATAGGCCACCACGGGCTGCTCCCCGAAGGGGATCAGCCGGGCGCGGGTCAGATAGGCCATCACCGCGTCGTCGCACAGCCGCTCAAAGTCGGTCAGCGGACCGCCGTTTGGCACGGCCAGCGCGGCCCCCGCCTCAGCGGCGGCGGCAAAGCTGGTGCCCTTGAACACGCGGCCCAGCTCGGCGCCCTTTACCCGGGCGATGTCCTCAGGGGACACGCTGCCCCCCTCCACCAGCACAGAGCGCAGGAACTCACCCGCCTTGTCCAGCCGGGCGGCGCGCACGGCGGCGCGCAGGTTGGCCCCGTCGATCAAGGCAGTAACATAGCCCTCCAAAAATTCACTGCCGGACTCCTTGGCCAGGGCGGCCAGCTCCTTGAAATAGGCCCGGTCCAGGATGAAATCCGCCTGCTGGGGGTCGCCGGAGGAGCCCAGCACCTCCCGGGCCTGGCCCACGGCCTCCCGGAAGGTATCGGCATAGGAGCGCAGGTCCTCCCGGCGGTAGTTCTCGGCCAGCGCGGCGGGAGCGTACCGCCCGCCGCCCAGCAGCAGCCGGTCCTGGTCCAGCTTCAGCGCCTCCGCCTTCACCAGCGTTTTGGCGTTGTGATAATCGTACTTGCAGCGGAATACGTCGATCAGCGCCGGGTTGCCCACCGCCTTGCCCATATCCTCAAACAGCGCGGCCTGAGCCTGGGCCAGCATGGCGTCCAACGCGGAGTTGGTGACCTCGGGCAGGTCCGGATAACCGCACTCACCCAGCACCTTGGCCGCATCGTTCACGTCCTTGGCTTCGATCATCCGCTCCATGCGCTCCGCCGTGAGCAGCCGGGTTTCCAGCACCCGCACCCGGGCGGAGATGGACAGAAAATCGTTTTCCTTCATTTTCTTCGCTTTTGACAAGTCATTTCCCCCTTTCATTTCAGCTTGAAAGGGTCAAATCAGTCAAACAGCACTTTGGCCACCTCGCCGGCCAGCGCGCCGCGCTGGAGCCGAATGAGGGTGTCAAAGGTACAGTTGACCTCCACCGGGCCGTCGCTGAGGATAAAGCCGCCGTCCATGGGGCGGGTCTCCTCGGCCAGGGTGAGCATAGCCGTGCCGCTGAGCACGGCGGACGCGCCGGTGACCACCTTGTCCAGGATGGCCCCGGCCTTGGTGTCAGTGACTTCCTCGGGCAGCTTGGGAGCGACGGCCTCAGCCAATTTCTTGTTGGCCGCCATCACCACCGCCTTGCCCACCTGGCTGCGGTGGCTGGGGGAGAAGATGAGCTTCTCCTTCCCCGTGACGGACGCCTGGGCCGCCAGCTCGGCCAGCAGAGCCACATACTGCTCCGAGGGCAGCTCCAACAGCTTCTTGTGGGCGGCCTGGAAGGCCTCCTCGATCACGTCCTGCTTGGCGGCCAGCACGGCCTTGCGGCATTCCATCTGGGCGGTGGAGACCATGCGGTCTTCCCGCTCCGCCGCAGCCCTGCGGCCCTGGGCCAGGACCTCGGCCGCCGCCGCCTTGGCCTCGGCCTGAGCCTTGGCGGTGATCTCAGCGGCCTGGGCGCGGGCCTCGGCCAGCACGGCGTCGATCTCCTTCTGGCCGTCCTCCCGGATGCGCGCGGTAATCTTTTCAATTCCGTTCATGTGTTTGGTTTACCGCCTTTCAGAATTTGGGACGCATTACAGCTGATACATCATGACCAGCAGGATGGTGGCGACCAGGGACAGGATGGCGTAGAACTCCACGATACCGGCCAGGATAATACCCTTGGAGAACTGGTCGGGGCGCTTGGCGACGATGTTGATGGAGGCGGCTGCCACGCGGCCCTGAGCGATGGCGGACAGCAGGCCGCCCAGCGCCATGGGGATGCAGGCCCAGAAGATGGCCACGCCGTCCTGGATGGTGAGCGCGGCCATCTGACCGCCGAACACGTTGATCTTCAGCAGCACCATAAACCAGGCCACGATTCCGTACAGGCCCTGAGTGCCGGGGAGCACCTGAAGGATCATGCACTTGGAGAAGTGCTCGGGAGTCTCGCTGATGACGCCGGTGGCGGCTTCACCCACCATGCCGGTGCCCTTGGCGGAGCCGATGCAGCACAGGGCCACCGCCAGAGCGGCCCCGAAATAGGCCAGACCAATACCGCCGAATGCCTCAAAGAATGCAGCCATTTTAATTTTCCTCCTTGATTACATCAATATATTTGGTTTGGATGGACAAAGGTTCAAAGGGCATTCCGCCCTCCTTATAGAAGCGTCCGAAGAACTCCAGGCATTGCAGACGGAGGTCGTGGACGTAGGCGCCCAGCAGGCTCAGCGCCAGGTTCAGCGCGTTGCCCAGCAGGGAGATCAGGATGAACACAGGGACGATGCCGGTGGTGGCGCCCAGGGTGTTGAACACGGAGGCGATGACGCTGCCGGACACCATCAGGGCCATCAGGCGGATGTAGGACAGGATATCGCTGAAGAAGCCGGTGACGCCGTTGTAAATGATGCCGATAAAGCTGGTGAGCTTGCCGAACCCCTTGGCCTCCCGGGTGCCGCCCACGGCCAGCATCAGGAAGCCGGCGATGAGCATCACCTTGCCCACGGCGCTCAGCGCGGCGGGCACGCCGGCCAGCAGCATGCCGCAGATGAACATGGCCAGACCGGCCAGGATAATCCACCAGGAGATTTCGTTGAACAGCGCGTCGATGAACTCGCCGTCCTTGGCCTTTTTCACCACGCTGACCGTCATGCCGGTGATGACCTGGATCACGCCCAGCACCAGCGACCCGACCATGATGGCCACGATGTCGTCCAGCGCTGTGAACAAAGCGGGCATTTCAAAGGTGCTCTCGGGATTGATCATGGTGACCAGCTGGGGGATCATGTCGCCGAAGAAGCCGCCGCTGGCCGCGCCCCACAGCACGGTGCTGATGCCGCACCAGAAAATCATCTCCATGAAGTTCGGGTTCTTGGGCTTTGCCTTGACCAGCACCACCGCCGACGCGATGATCATCAGCAGGCCATAGGCCATGTCCGCCATAATCATCCCGAAGAACAGGATGAAGAAGGGGGCCATAAGGGGATTGGGGTCGATGCCATCGTAGGCGGGCAGGGAATACATCTCGGTGATGGTGTTCATGGAGCGGGTAATGAAGTTGTTCTTCAGCTTCACGGGCACCTCGGGGTACTCCTCGGGGGCGGGGTCGGCGGTCTCCCAGGCGCAGGCATAGCCGCCCAGCGCCTTTTGCAAGCCGTCCACCTTGTCGGCGGGCAGCCAGCCGCTCATGAGGAAGGCTGCGTCGGTGTCGATGAGCCGGGCCTTGTTCTCCTCCCGGCTGATCTCCTGGGCCGCCCGGTCCACACAGCGGCGCAGCGCGTCCCGCCTGCCGCCCAGGGCGGCGATGTCGGCCCGGCACTGCTCCTCCTCCCGGGTCAGGGCGGCGATGCGGTTGTCCAGCAGCGCGATGTTCTCCGCCGCCGTGCCGGTCCAGCCCCGCAGGGTGACCCGGGAAGCGCCGAATGAGCGCATAGCGTCGCTGCAGTCGCTCAGGGCGGTGCTGTGACAGATGAGCAGGAAGTATTGCAGCTCCCTGTCGCTGCCCGCCCGAACCAGCTGAGCCAGCTCCGTGGCCTGACCCACCGCCGCCTCCAGGGCGGCAAAGTCGGTCTTGCCGGGGACCGAGCAGAAGTGCACCGGCACCGTGGCCGTCCCCTCGGTGTTCAAGGGCACGTCCAGACAGGACCAGGGCTCCAGCGAGGCTTTCTGGGTCAGGAGCTTGGACCGCTCTGCTGTCTTAGCGGCCAGAGCCTGCTCCGCCTCCATCACCTGGCGGGCGGCGGCCAGACCCTCGGCGTACACGCCGTCGTCAAACAGCTCCGCCTCGGTGATCTCGGGCCGCTGGGCAAACATGCCCTCCTTGGCGGGCGCGTACTTGCGCAGCACCTCCAGGGCGTTGTTCAGCAGCAGGTTTTGCTCCCGGGCCTTCTCCAGCCCCGCCGATTCCGGCTTTGCCAGCCCCTCCCACTCGGGGTCGGACAGGTCGATGGCAGGCTCCCGGATCTCCACGCAGCCCAGGCTTTGCAGGGTGCGCAGCAGTTTTTCCCGCTCGGGGCGCAGGGCCATCAGCCGCAGCCGTTTCATTTTGACAATGGCCATCAGCTGCTCCCTACCCTTCCGACGATCAGCCCGGCGGCCTTGTCAAGGCGCTTTCGGGCCTCCTGCTTCAGCGCCTCGCACTGGGCGGCGTTGTCTGCAAGTATCTGCTCCGCCTTCTTCTCGGCCTGGACCTCGGCGTCGGCCAGCATGGCCTTTGCCTCCTGCTCCGCACGGGCGCGTGCGTCCTGGACAAGCTGCCTGCCCGCCCGCTCCGCGTCGGCTACGATGTGCTTGGCCTCCGCCGCCGCCTCGGCCCGCCGCTCCTTTGCGGCTTGCTCAGCCTCAGTGACCTTTTGGATGGCCTCTAAAGACATAATACTTCACCTCTCTTACTTGTCAGGAGGGAGACGGACAGCATTCTTCCCCCATTTTCAAAAAAGATTTTACCATTCCTTTTCCAACTTATCAACCCCAGATTTCAATAAAAAATTACAGGTCCTCAGATTTGTTATCGCTCTTGTTTTTGTCAGTTTATTTTGGTATAATCTATTATCTATGGGATGAGCTCCCGGCCCTGGCGGCAACAGAAAGAGGTGTTCGAGGTGTATCAGAGGCTGACGCGGATGCTGGCTCCCCACATTGGACTATACTTCGTCGTAATGGCCGCCTTTGCCGGCGTCACCGCCCTGCTGGGGGAGACCCAGGCGGCGGCGGGCGAGCTGATCGTGGTGGCCGCGCTGCTGGCGGCCTATGCCGCCTCCGCCCTCCGGCGCAGGCGGGAGGCGGACCGCTGGCTCAAGGAGATCATGGACAGCATGGACCAGGCCACCCGGGACAGCACCCTGAACTGTCCCCTGCCCCTGGTGATGTTCCGCCCGGACACCGACGAGGTGGTGTGGTCCAACGACCGCTTTTTGCGCCTTGTCGGCGGGCAGGAGCGGATGTTCGACACCAAGCTGGCCGACCTGGCCCCCGCCTTTGACAGCCGCTGGCTGCTGGAGGGCAAAAACGAGTGCCCCGACGAGGTGGATTTAGGCGGGCGGCGCTATCGGGTGTTCGGCGACATGGCCCGGCCCTCCGCCGGAAACGAGGAAAACCTTCTGGCCACCACCTACTGGCTGGACGTGTCCGAGCTGGCCGACACCCGGGACATCTATAAGGCTACCCGGCCCGTGCTGGCCGTGCTGCTGCTGGACAATTACGAGGACGCCATCAAAAACCAGGACGAGGACATTCGCTCGGCCATGCTCAGCGATGTCGTCCGGCGGCTCACCCGCTGGGCGGAGCAGTCCCACGCCGCCTTCCTGCGGCTGGAGCGGGACCGGTTCCTGGTCCTCTTTGAGGAGCAGTATTTGGCGGACTATAAAGAGGAGAAGTTTTCCCTGCTGGACAGCGTGCGGGAGGTGGTCAACCCAGCCGGCATCCCCGCCACCGTCACCATCGGCATCGGCGTGGACGGCGACACCTTCGACGAGCTGTACCGCTTTGCCAACCTGTCTGTGGAGATGGCGCTTTCAAGGGGCGGCGACCAGGCGGTCATCAAAAACCGGTTCACCTTCGAGTTCTTCGGCGGGCGCAGCAAGGAGACCGAGCGGCGCACCAAGGTGAAAAGCCGGGTGATGGCCTCCGCCATGGGCGAACTGGTGGCGGACGCCTCCTGCCTCATTGTCATGGGGCACAAGTCCCCCGACTTCGACGCCGCCGGCGCGGCGGTGGGCGTGTGCGCCATCGCCCGGATGAAGGGCGTGCCCCACTATATCCTCCGGGACCATGTGTCCACCCCCGCCGACGATTTGTACGACCGGGTGGCGGCCATGCCCCAGTACCAGGGTGTGTTCCTGGACAGCCAGGAGGCCATGCTCCGGGCGGACTCCCGCTCGCTGCTGGTGGTGGTGGACACCAACCGGCCCGAGCAGGTGCAGAACCGGGAGCTGCTGGACTCCTGCAACAAGGTGGCGGTCATCGACCACCACCGCCGGGCGGCCACCTATATTGAGGGAGCGGATCTGAACTTTCATGAGCCCTATGCCTCCTCCGCCTGCGAGCTGGTGACGGAGCTCATCGGTTACTTGATGGAGACCACCGACCTGCTCCCCGGCGAGGCGGAGGCCCTGATGGCCGGACTGATGCTGGACACCAAAAACTTCACCATGCGCACCGGCGGGCGCACCTTTGAGGCGGCGGCCCTGCTCCGCCGGGCGGGGGGCGACACCGGCGAGGTGCGCAAACTGTTTCAGACCAACCTCAACGACGCGGTGGCCAAATACGGCATCATCCAGAACGCCAAAATGTACCGCAGGGACATCGCCATCGCCGCCTCCAGCCATTCGGTGGGCCGGGTGACCGCCGCCAAGGCGGCGGACGAGCTGCTGAACATCGCGGGCATCGGCGCGTCCTTCGTGCTCTACCCAGAGGAGGGGCGGGTGGTGGTCTCCGGCCGCAGCTCCAGCGACACCAACGTGCAGGTCATCCTGGAGGCGCTGGGGGGCGGCGGCAACGCCGCCGCCGCCGGGGCCCAGATCCCGGACAAGACGGTGGAGCAGGTGCTGGCCGAGCTCCACGCCGCGCTGGACGGCTACTTTGACGGCGAGGACAGCGGGGAGCCGGAGGAAGCATAGCCTCATAAAGCATATTTTCGGGCGTCACAGCCCATACCAAATTGGAGGAATACAATATGAAAGTCATTTTACAGCAGGACGTGAAGGGTCAGGGCAAAAAGGGCCAGATGGTGGAGGTCTCCGACGGCTACGGCCGGAATTTCCTCCTGCCCCGGAAGCTGGCGGTGGAGGCCACCGCCGAGAACGTGAACACCATGAAGATGCAGGACAAGGCCCGGCAGGCCAAGCTGGCCGAGGAAAAGGCCGCGGCCCAGGCGGCGGCGGAGCAGCTCAAGGGCTGCCAGGTCCAGATCCGGGCCAAGGCGGGCCAGGGGGGGCGGCTGTTCGGCTCCATCACCAGCCGGGAGATCAGCGACGAGCTGAAGGCCCAGCACGGCATCGACGTAAACAAGAGCAAGATCGTGCTCAGCGACCCCATCAAGTCCTTCGGGACCTTTGAGATCAAATGCAAGCTGGGCAGCGAGGTCAGCGGCGTCATCAACCTGCTGGTGATTGAGGATAAATAAGAAGCGCGGAGCCGTCGTGAGCAGCGGGCTAAATCCAAAGCGCAGGGAAATCCCGGGAAGGACCGCAGGCCCTGGAGGGAGTTTCCCGGAGTCGGAGGACTTAGAGCCGCGTCGCGAACAGGCGCAGCGTGACAAACGAGAAGCGCGGAGCCGTCGTGAGCAGCGGGCTAAGTCCGAAGCGCAGGGAAATCCCAGGAAGGACCGCAGGCCCTGGAGGGAGTTTCCCGGAGTCGGAGGACTTAGAGCCGCGTCGCGAACAGGCGCAGCGTGACAATGCAACGGAGAAAGGAGCTGAGTCCCCATGCCCGGTGAAGAACTGAACGACCTGCACCTGCCCCACTCCGTTATGGCGGAGCAGTCCGTGCTGGGCGCCATGCTCCTCAACGAGTCGTGCATCGCCAAGGTGATCGAGCGTCTGCGGCCCGACGACTTCTACATGCGCCAGAACCGGGACCTGTTCCAGGTGCTGTTCGACATGTTCAACCACTTCGAGCCCATCGACATGGTGACGGTGGTGGACCGGATGACCCAGACCGGAACCTATGACGCCAACACCACCGTGCCCTACCTCCAGCAGCTCATGGAAATCACCCCCACCACCGCCAATGTGATGGAGTACGCCGCCATTGTGGCGGATAAGGCCCAGCTGCGCCGGGTGGGTGAGACCGCTTGGGAGATCACCGAGATGGTCCGCGCGGAAAGCGGCACCTCCGACCAGGTGCTGGAGGCCGCCGAGCAGCGCATCTACGCCATCCGGCAGGGCAGAGCCGCCCAAGGCATGAGCCATATTTCCACCGTTATGGGCAGCGTGTGGGACACCATTAAGGAGCTCCAGGCCCAGGGGGGCGAGTTTCCCGGCATCTCCACCGGCCTGATCGACCTGGACCGGCGCATTTCCGGGCTGAGCAACTCCGACCTTATCATTCTGGCCGCCCGGCCCGGCGTGGGAAAGACCTCCCTGGCCCTGAACATCGGCGTGGAGGCGGCCAAGCACTCAGGTAAGACCGTAGCGGTGTTCTCCCTGGAAATGAGCAAGGAGCAGCTGGGTATGCGTCTGGTGTCCACCGAGTGCCTGATGGACAATAAAAAGCTGTCCACCGGCCGCATCGCCGGGGAGGAGGAGTGGAACCGGGTGGCCATGGCCGTGGCCAGCCTGAGCCAGGCCAACATGTATATCGACGACGACGCCTCCCTGTCGGTGGCGGACATCAACGCCAAGTGCCGCCGCATCGACAACCTGGGGCTGGTCGTCATCGACTACCTCCAGCTCATGACCTCGGCGGGCGGGCCGACCAAGAGCAGCGACAACCGCCAGCAGATTGTCTCCGACATGTCCCGGTCCCTGAAGCTGATGGCCAAGGAGCTGAACGTGCCGGTGATCTGCCTGTCTCAGCTGTCCCGCGCCAACGAGAGCCGAAGCGGGTCCCAGCGGCGGCCCATGCTGTCCGACCTGCGGGATTCCGGCGCCATCGAGCAGGACGCGGACATCGTGCTGTTTCTCTATCGAGAGAGCTATTATGACGAGGACGCGGAAAACCTCAACCTGGCCGAGTGCATCGTGGCCAAGAACCGTCACGGCGAGACGGGCACCGTGGAGCTGGAGTGGCGGCCCGAGTTCACCACCTTCCGCAACTACACCCACCGGGACGACGAGGACGATTACTGATGAGCGATCCCTTTCAGTTTGCGCTGATCCCCCCCGGCAGCGGGGTGCTGTGCGCCCTGTCCGGCGGTGCGGACAGTATGTACCTGCTGTGCCGCCTGCTGGAGGGCCGGGAAAAATACGGCTGGACGGTGTATGCCGCCCATTTCAACCACGGCCTTCGTCTCACCGCACAGCGGGATGAGGACTTCGTCCGGGACTGGTGCGGGAAACAAAACGTCCCACTATACACTTGCCATGATAACGTAGCGGAGTATGCTTGCCGTGAAAAACGCTCCGTTGAGGAGGCGGGGCGGATCTTGCGCTACCGCTTCCTGGAGGACACCGCCTGGGAGATCGGCTGTGCCCAGCGTCCCATCCTCATCGCCACCGGCCACCACGCCATGGACAACGCCGAGACGGTGCTGATGAACCTGATCCGGGGCTGCGGCCTGAATGGCCTCACCGGCATTCCCCAGCGCCGGGAAAACATCGTCCGGCCCATGCTGGAGGCGTCCCGGAGGGAAATTGAAGCCTTTTTGGAGGCAAAGGGCGTTCCCCATGTGGAGGACGAAACCAATACCGACCTAAGCTACACGAGAAATAAAGTGCGGCATCAGCTTCTGCCCCTGCTGGAGGAGCTGAACCCCAGGGCCGCCGCCCACATTGCCGCCGCCGCCCGCCGCCTGCGGGAGGACGGGGAGGAGCTGTCCCGGCAGGCGGCGCTGATCGCCAAACAGGGACTGGACATCCCGGAGGGGATGGCCGTCCCCATCCGAGCGCTGAACGAAGCGCCCCGGCCTTTGGCCCTGCGGGCCTGCGCCCTGCTGGCGGACAGGGCGGGGCTTGGGGCGGAGGCCGTCCACCTGGACGGGATGCTGACCCTGGCGGCGGGGGATGATCCCTCCGCCCAAATGGACGTGCCGGGGGGAAGCGTGCGGCGGCAGTACGATCTGCTGGTGTTTTCCCCAGATCCGGAATTTGAGCCCGGGCCGCCCGTCCCCAGGGAACTGGTGGAGGGCGAGATCCGCTGGGGGGGCTGGATCATCCGCTGTATCCGGGCGGTGTGCCCGGGAAAGGCCTATGTCAGTCCCCGGGAGTTCTATTTGAAGCCGGAGCGCTGCCTCATCCGTCCCCGCCGGGAGGGAGATCGGATCACACTGGGGAAGCGTCCCGCCAAAACGGTAAAAAAACTGATGATTGAGGGGCGCGTCCCCGTTGCAGCCCGGGAGCGGACGCCGGTATTGGCGCTGGGGGGGCGGGTGGCCGCCGTGGGCGGCTTTGGCCCCGATTTGGACTGTCTGGCCGAGCCGGGGAAACCGGCCCTGCATATTATTTTAAGCGTAGAGGAAGGAGAATGAGGTATGCACAAGGACGTCAAGCAGATCCTGTACACAGAGGAGGAGCTGCGCCGGCGGGTCAAGGAGCTGGGTTCCCAGATCACCGCCGACTATTACGGGCGGCGGCCCATGCTGATCTCCGTGCTCCGGGGGTCCTACATCTTCATGGCCGACCTGACCCGGGCCATCAACCTGGACCTGACGGTGGACTTCATGGTGGTGTCCTCCTATGGGGCGGGCACCGTCAGCTCGGGGCAGGTGGAGATCAAAAAGGACCTGTCCGACTCCATCGAGGGCCGGGACCTCATCATCGTGGAGGACATTCTGGACTCGGGCAACACCCTGTATTACCTGCTGGAGGTGCTCCGCGCCCGGAAGCCCGCCTCCATCCGGCTGTGCACCCTGATGGATAAGCCGGAGCGGCGCACCAAGCCCATTACCGCCGACTACGCGGGCTTTACCATCCCGGACGCTTTTATTGTGGGCTACGGCCTGGACTTCAACGAGAGATACCGCAACCTGCCCTATGTGGGAGTGCTCAAGGAGTCCGTGTACGAAAAATAAACGGTCCGCCCCGCTGCTTCGGGCAGACCGCATTGAAGGGGAACGCCTATTTTGAGCTATCATAAGATCAGGAGTATCATCCTCTATACGGCGGTGGTGCTGGTGCTGCTGTGGGGGCTGGCCATATTCACCGGCGGGAGCAAGGACCAGGTCGCCTACTCCACCGTTCTGACCTACTTCCGGCAGGGACAGGTGGTCAGCTTCGTGGTGGACGAGGGCGGAACGCTGACCATGGAGCTGGCCGACGGCACCTCCCGCCGCCACGCCCTGGCGGATGTGGAGGCCTTCCGTCAGGATGCAGGCCCCCTGTACCTGGAACAGTATGAACGGGGCGTGCTGAAAAGCTACGACTTCAGGCAGAGGTACGAGATGCCCCTGTGGCTGGTGGTGCTGATCCCCAGCGCGGCGTCCGCCGCGCTGGCCCTGGTGCTGTGGATGCTGCTGGGCGCCCGCCAGCAGTCCTCCCAGAGCGGCGGGGGCGGAGGCGGAGGCATGGGCCGCTTTGGCCGGGCCCGCACCGTGGAGAGCCGGGACAGCAGCGTCACCTTTGCCGACGTGGCCGGGGCGGACGAGGAAAAGCAGGAGCTCCAGGAGCTGGTGGACTTTTTGAAGGAACCCCAGAAGTTCATCGACCTGGGGGCCCGCATCCCCAAGGGCGTGCTGCTGGTGGGTCCGCCGGGCACCGGCAAAACCCTGCTGGCCCGTGCCGTGGCCGGAGAGGCGGGCGTGCGGTTTTTGTCCATCTCCGGCTCCGACTTCGTGGAGCTGTATGTGGGCGTGGGCGCGTCCCGGGTCCGGGACCTGTTTGACCAGGCTAAGCGGGAATCCCCCGCCATTGTGTTCATCGACGAGATCGACGCCGTGGGTCGCCAGCGGGGCGCGGGCCTGGGCGGCGGCCACGACGAGCGGGAACAGACCCTGAACCAGCTTTTGGTGGAAATGGACGGCTTTGCCGCCAACGAGGGGGTCATCGTCCTGGCCGCCACCAACCGGCAGGATATTCTGGACCCCGCCCTGCTTCGCCCGGGCCGGTTCGACCGGCAGGTCTATGTGGGCAGGCCGGATATGAAGGGCCGGGAGGAAATTCTGCGGGTGCACACCCGGAAAAAGCCCCTGGCCGAGGATGTGGATTTGAAGGAGATCGCCCGGGAGACCACCGGATTTACCGGGGCCGATCTGGAGAACCTGATGAATGAGTCCGCCCTGCTGGCGGCCCGAAAGGACCAGTCCTATATCACCCTGACGGACATCCAGGAGTCGGTCATCAAGGTGATCGCCGGGCCGGAGAAGCGCAGCCGGGTGAAGATTCAGGAGGACAAGCGCATCACCGCCTATCATGAGGCGGGCCACGCCGTGGTGAGCCACGCCCTGCCCACCCAAGACCCGGTGCAGCAGATCACCATTGTCCCCCGGGGCGAGGCGGCGGGCATGACCATCAACCGCCCCGAGGAGGACCGGGACCATGTGTCCCGCCAGCGCCTGGTGGAGACCCTGTCCACCCTGTTGGGCGGGCGGTGCGCCGAGGAAACCGCCCTGGGCTTCGTGTGCACCGGCGCGGTGAGCGACCTTCAGCGGGCCACCGACATCGCCCGCAGCATGGTGACCAAATACGGCATGAGCGAGAAGCTGGGCCACGCCACCTTCACCTCCGGCCACGACGAGGTGTTCATCGGTCGCTCCATGGCCCAAGCCAAGCCCTACTCCGAGCAGACCGCCGCCCTCATCGACCAGGAGGTCAAGGACCTGCTGGACAGCGCCTACGCGAAATGCAAGGAGATTTTGACCAGAGACCGGGACAAGCTGGAGCTGGTGGCCCAATTCCTGCTGGAGCACGAGACCATGGACGCCAAGCAGTTCCAGCTGGTATATGACGACCCGGCGGCCCTCAAGACCGCCGGTGAAACGCAGGAGAGCTGACGCATGGAAAACTGGGAATCAGAAGTAGAACAAAATCTGGCCGGGGAGCCCTCTCCCGGGGACGCCTCCGGGCCGGACGCCGGACAACCCGACCCCAACGACGGCGCCAAGGCCCGCAAGGAGGTCTCCGACGGGCGGGACCTGTACCTGAACATCCGGGTGCTAGTGATCATGATGACGGTGTTCGTGCTGATGTTCACCTTTGTGGCCCGGATCATTGTGGTGAGCGGGCCGTCCATGGAGAACACCCTCATCGAGGGAGACCTCATTCTGGTGTGGTCCCTGGGCTGCACCCCTGAACAGGGAGACATTGTGGTGCTCACCCAGGAGAGCTATCAGGAGGACTCCATTGTCAAGCGAGTCATCGCCACCGAGGGGCAAACGGTGGACATCGACTATTTTTCCGGCGCCGTCTATGTGGACGGCGAGGCCCTGGAGGAGGACTACACCAAGGAGCAGATGCTGCTGCCCACCTACGGCGAGGGACTGAACCACGTCACCGTGCCGGAGGGGTGCATCTTCGTCATGGGGGACAACCGCAACCATTCCGCCGACAGCCGCTATCCCGCCATCGGCATTGTGGACGTGCGGTGTGTTATCGGCCGCGGCGCGGCGGTGCTGTTCCCGTTCCACCACTGGAAGGGGCTGTAATGCTTTTCCTTCCGGGAAAAAGCATCCAAAAGAGCTTTTAACCGCTGGCAAAGGGCTTATTAATTGTGGGTTTCTGTCCGGCAGCAAAGCAGCATAAACCCTGCGCAGCGAATTTATCCCGTTGCCCTGTCCGGACGGGGGGAGGTTTTCCATGGATACCATCGCTAAAAATTTATCCGGGCGGCTGTCCTGGCTGCTGTTTGCCCTGTCGTCGGCCTTTGTGGCCGCCGCCCTGCGCCGGTGGCAGCTGGGTTCCGCCTTTGAGGAGGGCACGGGGCTTCCCATCCCCCATGCCCAGGCCAGCGTCATTCTCACCTGCGTGCTGGTGATGGCGGCGGCGTGGTTCATGATTCTGGCCGTTCATCAGCCGGTATCTAAACACACCAGCCGCTGGGACCTGGCCTTTTTGGACGCGGGGGACCCCATTTACCCCATTTTGGTGGTACTGGCCGCCTTCCTGGCCCTGGCGGCGGTCCCCTTTCTGCTGAAAGCGGGCGTCGGTCAGTGGATGACCTACCAGGAGGCGGTGGCCGCCAAAAAGCTGAACTCCAGCGTCCAGCTGCCCAGCAACAACGGCGCGCTGACCATCGCCACGGCGGTGGGAGCGCTGCTGTCCTTCCTGGGCCTGCTCCAAATGGGCCGGGACGGGCTCCGCCCCGGCAGGCGGAGCAGGGGCGGTTTTTCCGCCGCCCTGCCCGGCATGGCCGGGTGCATCTGGCTGATGGAGAGCTTCCGGGGCCACGCCGCCAACCCGGTACAGTGGGATTACGCGCCCCTGCTGCTGGCCATTGTGGCCGGAATGCTGTTCTATATGGATTTTGCCGGGATATCCGCCGGCGCGGCCAGACCCAGGCGGCTGCTGTGGGTGGCGGCTATGACGCTGGTCATGTCCGCCGTGGCTCTGGTCGCTGTTTTGATGGAAAAGGCGCTGGCCGACCTGATGCTGCTGCTGGCCCAGTCGCTGACGGCGGCGGCGGTGCTGTGGCGGCTGCCCCCCAACCTGGAGCACCCGCCCAAACTGAACGGAACCCCCATCCCCAAGCCTGGGGAAGCAAGTATACAGGAGGAAACCACCGATGAATGACAAGAAGTTTTATATCACCACCCCCATTTACTATCCCTCGGGCAAGCTGCACATCGGCCACGCCTACTGCACCGTGGCCACCGACGCTATGGCCCGGTATAAGCGGCTGAGCGGTTATGACGTGATGTTCCTCACCGGCACCGACGAGCACGGCCAGAAGATCGAGGGCAAGGCCAAGGAGGCGGGGGTCACCCCCCAGCAGTTTGTGGACGGCATCGTGGCCGCTCCCGGGGGAGTGCTGGATTTGTGGAAGCTGATGAACGTGTCCTATGACCGGTTCATCCGCACCACCGACGGCTACCATGTGGAGGCCATCCAAAAAATCTTCAAGGCCATGTACGACAAGGGCGACATCTACAAGGGCACCTACAAGGGCAAGTACTGCAAGGACTGCGAGGCGTTCTGGACGGAGAGCCAGCTGGTGGACGGCAAGTGCCCCGACTGCGGCCGGGAGGTCCACGACGCGGAGGAGGAGGCCTATTTCTTCCGGGCCTCCAAGTACGCCGACCGGGTGCGGGACCTGCTGCTGAACACCGATTTCCTGGAGCCCCGGAGCCGGGTAAACGAGATGGTGAACAACTTCATCGACTGCGAGGGCGGCCTTCAGGACCTGTGCGTCTCCCGCACCTCCTTCACCTGGGGCGTGCCCGTGGACTTTGACCCGGGACATGTGGTCTACGTGTGGCTGGACGCGCTGTTCAACTATATGACTGCTCTAGGTTATCAAAACAGCCAATATAACGATCTGGAGAAGTTTTGGCCCGCCGACGTGCATTTTATCGGCAAGGAAATCGTCCGGTTCCACTCCATCTACTGGCCCGCCTTCCTCATGAGCCTGGACCTGCCCCTGCCCAAAAAGGTGTACGGCCACGGCTGGCTGCTGCTGGACGGAGGCAAGATGTCCAAGTCCAAGGGCAACGTGGTGGACCCCTATCTGCTGTCCCAGCGGTACGGGGTGGACGCTCTGCGGTTTTTCCTGCTGCGCACCTTCCCCTTCGGCTCCGACGGCAATTTCTCCAACGAGCTGCTGATCCAGACCATCAACACCGACCTGGCCAACGACCTGGGCAACCTGGTCAGCCGCACCACCGCCATGGCGGAGAAGTATTTCGGCGGGACCCTGCCCCAGGGCGCCGGGGCCACTCCGGCGGAGCGGGCGGTGGCCGCCGCGGCCGCGGCGGGCCACGAGGTGACTGAGGGCGCCTTGCACGGCGAGGGCTGCCGGTTTGACGGTGAGCTCATCGGCTTGGCCGCTGGTCTGCGCCGCCGCTACGAGGCGCAGATGGAGAAGTTCCAGTTTCAGAACGCTCTGGAGGAGGTCTTCAGGGTCATCCAGCGGGCCAACAAGTATATTGATGAGAACGCCCCCTGGGCGCTGGCAAAGGACATGGACGCCAACGGCCCCCGGCTGGCCCATGTGCTTTACAACCTGCTGGAAACCGTCCGGGTGTGCACGGTGCTGCTGACCCCCTTCATGCCCGAGAGCTGCGGGAAGATTTTCGTTCAGATCGGCGCGGACCAGTCCGCACAGACCTGGGACAGCGCCGCGCAATGGGGTGCGCTCCCTGCCGGCGTATCCGTCTCCAAGGGCGAGAACCTGTTCCCCCGCATCGACATGGACAAGGAGCTGGCCGAGCTGGAGCGTATTCAGGAGGAGGCCCGTAAAGCCGCCCTGCCCGCCATCGAGCTGGAGCCCCAGCTGGAGGAGAAAGTGGACTTCGACACCTTCTGCAAGTCCGATTTCCGGGCCGTGAAGGTCAAGGACTGCCAGAACGTGAAAAAATCCGACAAGCTGCTGAAGTTCACTCTGGACGACGGCACGGGGACCGACCGGCAGATCCTGTCCGGCATTGCCAAGTGGTACAAGCCGGAGGACCTGATCGGCAAGACCCTGGTGGCCATCGTCAACCTGCCCCCCCGCAAGATGATGGGCCAGGTGAGCCAGGGAATGCTCATCTCCGCCGTCCACACCGAGAGGGGCGAGGAGTGCCTCCACCTGCTGATGGTGGACGATACCATTCCCGCCGGAGCCAAGCTGTGTTGAGCGCGTCAATTTTCCTCAGAATAGTGGACAATTCCTCCGGCGTATGATAAAATATTTCCTACCGCACGGGAAGCCGGGCGGCGGAAAGCAGTTGAGAAAAAAGAGGTGCATTTTTGATGAAACGAATTCGTTCCTTATTGCTGGCACTGATTATGCTGGCATCTCTGGCGGCCTGCGGCAAGGACGGGCTGGACCTGAACCCCAACAGCAACAGCTCCAGCAGCCCCAGCGGCTCTGACAATTCCACCAGCCCGGACAGCACCCCCAGCAGCTCCAACGACGTCATCACGCCAGAGGACGGTATGGCCATCGGTTACGAGGGCGACACCCTGCGCACGGTTTTCTTTGACATGAAAATCGAGAATCCCCAGACCTGCGACGAGTTCGACGGTCTCACGCCCGACGAGGGCTACAAGTTCCTCACCGCCGACCTGACCCTGTACAATTATACCGACTACTCCCAGCTCATGTTCGACACCGACTTTGAGGTGATTTGGGACCTGGACGACGACGACGCCTGGGCCTGGCCCGAGTGCAACGAGACCACCGACGGGAACGGCGAGCCGGAGTATTCCGTCCGCTCCGATAAACAGCTGCCCATCGAGTACACCTTGGGAATCCATAAGAGTCAGACCGGTCTGCTGCTCTATCAGGTGCCTGCGGACAGCACCGACTTCTTCATCGCCTTCTACGAGGTCTTTGCCCCCGAGGAGGAGGGCGATGAGCCCGAGTACGGCGACTCCTTCTTCGTCCGTTTCAGCGAGTGAGCATGAGGCTGTTTGACACCCACGCCCACTATGACGCCCGCCAGTTCGACTCCGACCGGGACCAGGTGCTGTCCGCCCTGCCCGGTCAGGGTGTGGAGCTGGTGGTCAACCCCGGCTGCGATCTGAACAGCTCCCGGAAAGCCGTTGAGCTTGCCGGGAGCTATCCCTTCCTCTATGCCGCCGTGGGCGTGCACCCAGAGGACTGCGCAGACTGGAGCGATGGGGACGTGGAGGAGCTTCGGGCTCTGGCGGCAAAGCCCAAGGTGGTGGCCATCGGCGAAATCGGTTTGGATTACTATTGGCCGGAAAACCCGCCCCGGGAGCTGCAAAAGCGGGCGTTTTGGGCCCAGCTGGTCCTGGCCCGGGAGCTGGACCTGCCCGTCATCGTCCACGACCGGGAGGCCCACGGGGACAGCATGGATATTGTGCGGGAATTCCCCGGCGTGCGGGGCGTGTTTCACTGCTTCTCCGGCAGCGCCGAAATGGCCCGGGAGCTGGTAAAGCTGGGGTGGATGATTTCCTTCACCGGAGTGCTCACCTACAAGAACGCCCGTAAAGCGGCGGAAGCCGTCCAGGCCGTCCCCTTGGACCGGATCATGATCGAGACCGACAGCCCCTATATGGCTCCCGTCCCCCACCGGGGAATGCGGAACCAGTCCGGTTATGTGGCCCATGTCTGTGAGCGGCTGGCCGAATTGAAGGGAATCACGCCGGAGGAGTGCTCCAGGGTCACGCTGGAGAATGGGAGGCGTTTTTTCTGTATTCCGGGGTGAATATCAATTTGTGGAATTTTCAGGTTTTTTGTGGAAGCGGCTGAAAATTTGTTCCAAAATGACGTCATTTTCGGTTTTTTTTCAAAGTCCGCTTGACAGTACTCTACACGGGTGTTATACTGACAATGGTTTTGATGTATGAACTGATTTGTGTCCGCTCTTTCGTACATGCGAAGGGGCGGACTTTTTTCTTCTACTTTCAAAACGAATTTTTTACAGATTAGGAGGATATAGGAAATGAACGGTACTGTGAAATGGTTCAACGCAGAAAAGGGCTACGGCTTCATCACTCCCGACGACGGCACTGAGGACGTGTTTGTGCACTTCTCCGCCATCGTGGCCGAGGGCTACAAGAAGCTGCTGGAGGGTCAGAAGGTAACCTTCGAAACCGAGCCCGACCCCCGCGGCGCTAAGGGCGTGCGCGCCACCAACGTGGTCGCTCAGGCTGAGGCGTAATTCCGGATTGCACAGAAAAAGGACCTGCCGTTTGGACGGCAGGTCCTTTTCATTTCCTCTTTTTCAGCTTATGCTTCGTCCCGTCCGGGTCCACAAAATAGGTATTTTCCAAATGGCCGGTGAGGCTGGCCTTCACACTGTCGATATACTCCTGCCGCAGGGCGTCCCGCTCAGCCAACTCCCCGGGCGTCAGGGTATCTCCCGCCTTCACCCGGCGGGCCAGCTCGTTGATGCGATCGATTTTCTTTTGTTCCATTACAAATACCTCTCGATCTCAATGATGGTGCGCCCCTTTCGGGACTGGCCGCCTACGGTCTTGACCACGCACTTTCCCAGCCCCCGGCAGGTGAGCACGTCTCCCTCCCCCACCGGCCGGTCCGGCTTAAGGCATTCCCTGTGGTTGACGGACACCCGGCCCCCGGTAACCGCGTCCGCCGCCCTACCCCGGGCCAGGGAGAAACCGGACGCCAGCACCGCGTCCAGCCGCAGGGCCGCCACAGTGTCGTGGATCAGCTTGACCTCCGCCGGGGCGGGAGTCAGCTCGCTCAGGGAAATATCCTTCAGCCTCAGCCGGTAACGCCCTGCCTGGTCGAATTGGGACATAATGATGGGAGCCGCCTCCTTCAGGCAGACGATCTGCGCGAACGTTTCGCCCACCAGGATATCCCCCACCCTCTCCCGGGTCAGGCCGATGCCCATGAGCCCACCCAGCAGGTCCCGGTGGGTTAGGTCCGCACCAGTGGGCGGGTAAGCGGCCTCCACGGCGGCCAGCTCCTCCTCCGCCATCCAGTCCTCCGGGTCCTGCCAGTCGGGCAGGAACACGCACACTGTACGCTCCGCGCCCTCATAGCCGCCGCAGAACAGGTGCCTGGGGTGACCGGACGCGGCCAGCAAGGGCTCCAGCGCCGCCCGCTGGGCGGGAGAAAGAAACTGGGTGGCGCTGGGAATAGCGCGGTTTCGGGTCCGGTCCAGCTGGTCCAGCGCCCGGGCCAGAACGATGCGCTCCCCCCAGTCCTTGGAGAATTTGTTTAACAGTTCGGTTTTGTTCATATTGCGCCTCGCCTCTGGGCCTCTTCCATCAGCTTGGGCTGGATCAGCGGATAGGTCCAACGCTCAGGCAGGCCGTCCATCAGATAGATTTCCCCGATTTCGTGATGTAATCCACCGTCAAAAGCGGTGATCTCCGCACAGTACAGCATACCGTGATCCCGGAAGGAATAGGCACACACCGGAGTCAGCGTGAACGCCGACGCGCCGGTCTCCTCCGCCAACTCCCGCCGCGCCGTTTCCAGGATGGTTTCCCCCGGCTCCCGGCGTCCGCCGGGAATCTCCAGAGTGTCCCGGTCCCGGTGGCGGCAGAACACCCACTTACCCTGATATTTGGCCATGATAACCGCGTATTTCAGCAGGGCGGCATCCACGTGGTCATAGAACCTGACTTTGAGCTGTTCCATCCCTTCCATCTCCTACGGTTTCAATGTAAAGGGCCGTGCCTTCCATAGCACGGCCCTTTTTTGGCGGGGCTTAGTAATTCTCAGCCTTGATCTCAAAGAAAGCCTGGGGATGGCCGCACACGGGGCACTCCGCCGGGGCCTCCACGCCATACTCCAGATGGCCGCAGTTCCGGCAGTACCACACCTTGACCTCGGCACGCTTGAACACCTCGCTGTTGGCCAGATTCTCGGCCAGCTTCACATAGCGGTCCTCGTGGCTCTTCTCGATCTTGGCCACGGCGTCAAAGGCGTCGGCCAGGGCGATAAAGCCCTCCTCCCGGGCGGTGGCCGCCATCTCCTTGTACATCTCAGTCCATTCCTCATGCTCACCCTCGGCGGCGGCGATCAGGTTCTCGGCGGTGGAGCAGATGCCGCCCAGAGCCTTGAACCACAGCTTGGCGTGCTCCTTTTCATTGCCGGCGGTCTCCTCAAAGATGGCCGCGATCTGCTGATAGCCCTCCTTCCGGGCCTGGCTGGCATAGTAGGTGTACTTGTTCCGGGCCTGGGACTCCCCGGCAAAGGCTTTCCACAGGTTGGCCTCGGTCTTGCTGCCCTTGAGCTCCATAATGTATTCCTCCTCATGTTGATTTTGTTTCATTTGAACCGTGACCCTCTTAATGAGAATCATTCTTATCTAAGAGTAACATAGCGCAGCGGAAAAAGCAAGCCCTTTTTCTTTTTTCACAAATTCTTCCGCTTCTTACACCACCCGCTTCTGGGCGTTGTAGAGCTGGGCGTACTCTCCACCCTGCTCCAACAGCTCCTCGTGGGTGCCCTCCTCTAGGATGTGGTTCTCATCCACCACAATGATCCGGTGGGCGGAGCGGATGGTGGACAGGCGGTGGGCGATGATTAAGGTGGTGCGGCCCTTTGCCAGCTCGTCGAAGGCGGACTGAATGCGGGCCTCCGTCACCGAGTCCAGAGCGGAGGTGGCCTCGTCCAGAATGAGGATGGGCGGGTTTTTCAGGAAGATGCGGGCGATGGACACCCGCTGCTTTTGTCCACCGGACAGCATCACGCCCCGCTCCCCCACGTAAGTCTGAAAGCCGTCGGGCATAGACATGATATCGTCGTAAATTTCCGCCCTGCGCGCGGCCTCCACCACCTCCGACTCGGTGGCATCGGGGCGGCCATAGCGGATATTTTCCAGAATCGTCCCCGCGAACAGAAACACGTCCTGCTGGACGATGCCGATGTTATGCCGCAGGGAGCGCTGGCTCACCTCCCGCACGTCCTGGCCGTCCACCAGGATACGGCCCCCCGTCACGTCGTAAAACCGGGGGATGAGCTGGCACAGGGTGGACTTGCCGCCCCCGGATGGGCCCACCACCGCCACCGTCTCCCCCTGGAGGATGTGGATGGACACATGGTCCAGCACCGCCGGGCCCTCGTCGTAATGAAAGGACACATCGTCGATGAGGATGTCCCCCCGGACCCCATTTATGTCCTTAGCGCCGGGAGCGTCCTTCACTGCGGGCTCCACCCGCATCAGCTCCACAAACCGCTTGAAGCCCGCCATGCCGTTGAGGAACTGCTCCACAAAGGCGGCCAGCTTGCGCACTGGGGTAAGGAAGGTGGAAATATACAGGGTGAAGGTGACCAGATCCACGAAATCCATTTCCCCCCGCATGATAAACCAGCCGCCCGCCGCCACGGCGAGCACGTTCATGACGGGCAGGGCAAACTCCAGCCCGCTGTGGTAAACGGCCATCGCTTTGTAGTAGTCCCGCTTGGCCCCCTTAAACTGCTCGTTGGCGGCCTGGAACTTCCGGTCCTCCTGGTCCTCGCTGGCAAAGGCCTTGGCGGTGCGCATTCCGGAGATGGAGGATTCCAGCTGGCCGTTGATGCCCGCCATGGTCTGCTTCTGACGCACAGAGGCCTCCATCATCCGCCTGCGCTGGATAATGGTGAACACCACGAAAATCGGCACCACAGCAAAGACAATGAGGGCCAGCTTCCACTGGATGACCGCCATCATACAGCACGCGCCGATGAGGGTGACCGACGAGATGAACAGGTCCTCCGGGCCATGATGGGCCAGCTCCGTGATCTCGAACAGGTCGTTGGTGGCCCGGCTCATGAGCTGGCCGGTGCGGTTCTTGTCGTAGAAGGAAAAGGACAGGTCCTGCATGTGGCCGAACAGGTCCCGGCGGATATCGGCCTCGATGCGCACCCCCATCATGTGGCCCCAGTAGGTGACGATGAAATACATCACTGAGCGCAGAACATAGGCCCCCAGCAGAATGGCCATGACGGCGAAAAATGCACCGTACAGGTTCTGAGGCAGCAGGGTGTTCAGCGCCTCCCGGGAGGCGGCGGGAAAGGCCAAATCCACCAGGGCAATCCCCAGCGCACAGCACATATCCAGAATAAACAGCCCCAGGTGGGGCTTATAATAGGATAGAAAGATGGGGAGATACCTCCGCTGAAACCGGTCTGAAGCCATAGCCCCGACACTCCTTTACACGTTCTGAAAATTATATAATATATCAGTATAATCTAAGAGTCCGCACTTGTCAACGGCGGAAAATTAGCTTATAATAGTGTGCTGTATCGCCAAATGGCGCGCAAAAGAGAGAGGATGGGATTCGTGATGCTCCAGCAGTTTGTATTGGTGGGCGGCAATGTGCTCACGCTGTTTTTATTGATGTCGGTGGGCTTTGCCTTCGGGCGCAAGGGCCTGCTGTCCGATGTGACGCTGTCCCAAATGTCCCGCATTCTGCTGTACGTGGTCACCCCGGCCGTCATAATTACCTCCTTCGAGGTGGAGCGCACGCCCGCCCGCCAGTCCCAGCTGCTGATCGGCGCGGCGGTGATGGTCTGTATGTATCTCCTGTATGCCCTGCTGTCGCTCGTCCTGTTCCGCAGGGAGGACCCGGACCGCCGGGGCATCCTCTCCTTTGCCTCCGTCTACGGCAACATCGGCTTTATGGGCCTGCCCCTGATCCAATCGGTCATGGGCAGCGAGGCCATGATGATTGCGGTGCTGGGCGTCGCCGGCTTTAACCTGGCCGCTTGGACCCAGGGCATCACTCTCATCGGCGGGCGGTCCCAGCTCTCGCTGAAAAAGGCCCTGCTCAGCCCCGGCGTGACCGGCCTTACCGTGGGCGTACTTCTGTTTTTCACCGGGTGGCGGCTGCCCGGACCGGTGGACAGCGCGGCGCGGTATCTGGGCAGCTTGAACACCCCGCTGGCCATGATCGTCATCGGCGGACAGATGGCCCAGGCCAACCTGCCCACAGTGTTCCGGGACAAAGCGCTTTATCTGGTCTCCGCCGTCAAGCTGCTGGCGCTGCCCGCGCTGACGGCGGCGGTCCTGCTCCCCTTCCGGCTGGACTGGACGGTGTTCGTCGCCACGGTTATTCTGGCCGGCTGCCCCACCGCCGGAAACACCAGCCTGTTTGCCCAAAGCATGGGCAAGGACACCGCCCTGGCCGCCCGTCAGATTACCCTGTCCACCCTGCTGTGCATTCTCACGCTGCCCCTGACGGCGGCGCTGGCCCAAATGCTGGCACTCAAATAGAGCCCTGATTGGAGGAGGTCTCCCATGGAACACACTCAGCTATCCTGGTACGAGCGGGGCCAGCTCTGGCTCCGGCTGGGCCTGCGGGGGGCGCTGACCCTGGGCGCGCTGGCGCTACTGGTCTGGGCAGTCCTGCCGCTGGCCTCCCTGCTCAGCCCGTTTCTGTTTTCCCTGGTGCTGGCCTGGCTGCTCAACCCAGCGGTGCGGTGGCTCCAGCGGAAAACCAACGGCTCCCGCAAGGTCATCTCCATGATTCTCGTGATCCTGGTGTTCGCCGTGATCGGCGGCATTTTGTTCGGCCTGGGCTGGGTGGCGGTGGACCAGGTGCGCTCCCTGTTCGACAACCGCCAATCCCTGCTGGATGAGCTTTTGAACGGCCTGCTGACGGTGGTGAACAGCTTCCAGCGCTGGCTGGCCGGGCTGGGCGGCGTGGTGCCCGACCAGGTCCTCACCAGCAGCAAGGACCTGATCAACACCGTGGTTGGCTGGATGCAGGAGCTGGATTTTTCCGGCTGGCTCACTGAGATGGCGGGGCAGGCCCCCTCCATGGCCGCCAACGTGTCCGGCTTCGCCGTGGCGCTGGTGGTGTTCATCATGGCCAGCTATTTCATCACCGGTGACTATCCCCGGCTGCGCTTTGAGCTCACCGACCGGGTGCCCATGATGGCACGGGACTTTTGCCGCTCGGTAAAGGACATTTTCATGAGCGCCTTTGGCGGCTATGTAAAAAGCCAGCTGATTTTGTCTGCCGGGGTGTTTATCATCCTGACCATCGGCTTTTTGCTGATGCGTCAGCCCTATGGCCTGCTGCTGGCCTTCGGTTTGTCGGTGTTGGACTTCATCCCCATCATCGGCGCGGGCACGGTCATGGTGCCCTGGGCGGTCATCGACATGATCCTGGCCCAGTACGGCGAGGCCGCCGCCCTCATGGCGGTTTGGGGCGTCATCGTGCTGTTCCGGCGGTTTGCCGAGCCGAAAATTCTGGGCGATCAAACCGGGCTGTCCCCCATTTTGTCTCTGGTCGGCATTTACGTGGGCATGAAAGTCGGCGGCGTGCTGGGCATGGTGGTGGGACCCCTGCTGCTGCTGGTGTGCATCAATCTGGCCAAGTTGGGCATATTCCGCCCCCTGCTGGACGACCTGGCTCTGGCCGCCCAAGACATCAACGCCATTCTGCGCTCCGGGCGGAGGACGGACGAGGCAACGGAGGATTGAAGGGAAGCTGAATCCTTTCAGCTTCTTTTCAGCGTAAGTTCAAAATCATTTCGGGCCTGTGACACACTTTGGACATAATTATAGCGTATTGTATCCTCAGTGACAGGGGAGCGGCCTGGAAACGGCCGCCCCAGCTATCAGAAATGTTCTGAAACGTGGAATTGGAAAGGAGAAACTTCCATGTACGATCAAAATGGTTTTGACCACAACGGCGGCTACCACTACAGCTACAGCTCCCAGCCTTCCGACCCCTGGGACCGGTCCCAGCAGACGCCCCCCACTCCGCCCCAGGCCCCCAAGAAGAAAAAGAGCGGCGCGGGAAGGGCCGTGGCCCTGGTGCTGTGTTGCGCCCTGGTGGGCGGCGGCGCAGGCGTGGGCGGCGCAGCGGCCTACAGCGCCCTCAACAGCGGCCCAAAGAACGAGTCCATCATCTACCGCAGCGAGGTGGACCCCACCGCCGTGAAGGTGAAGCAGGCCGACGGCCTCACCCCCATGAGCCTGTCTGAAATTTACGCCGCCTACGCCGACTCCTCCGTATGCATCTCCGTGACCGGCATGGCCACCAACGGCTGGTATCAGCAGCCCACCTCCGGGGCGGGCTCCGGCTTTATCATCAGCAAGGACGGCTACATCGTCACCAACTACCACGTGATTGACGGGGCCAACACCATTAAAGTGACGCTGAACAACGGCGACACTTACGACGCCAAGCTGGTGGGCGGCGAGGAGCTCAACGACGTGGCGGTGCTGAAAATCGACGGCGTGACCGGCCTGAAGCCGGTGGTGCTGGGCGACTCCGACGACCTGGTGGTGGGCGAGCAGGTGTGCACCATCGGCAACGCCCTGGGGACCTTGTCCTTCTCCCAGACCTCCGGCTTTGTGTCCTCCACCGGGCGGGAAATCACCATGAGCGACGGCACCGTGATGAATAACATGATTCAGACCAACTGTACCATCAACTCCGGCAACTCCGGCGGCCCCCTCTTTGACAGCTACGGACGGGTGGTGGGCATCACCTCCGCCAAGCTGTCCAACAACGGCCAGTCCTCCCAGGCCACCATCGAGGGCATCGGCTTCGCCATCCCCATCAACGACGTCATCGGCATCGTCACCGACTATATGCAGTATGGTTATGTCACCGGGCGGCCCTACATGGGCATCACCGTTCAGGACGTCACCGAAAGCGACCAGCAGCGGTTTGGGTTTCCCCAGGGCGCGGTGGTGACCAGCGTGGAGGAGGGCTCCTGTAGTGAAAAGGCAGGGCTCAAGCAGGGCGACGTCATCACGAAAATGGACGACACCCAGATCACCGGCATGAACCAGATGATTTCCGTGAAAAACAGCTATAAGGCGGGGCAGACCGTGACGCTGGAGGTGTACCGCTTCGGCGAGACCTTCACCCTGACCCTCGTCTTTGACGAGCAGGCGAACAACACCCAGAACAGCGGACAGGGACAGGGCCAGACCCAAGACCCCGCCCCCCAGCAGACCTCCAGCGGCGGTTCCTATGGGAACCAGTACCCTTACGGCGGCTATGGCGGAGACGAGTTCTTCAACAACTTCCCTTGGAGCTACTTCTTCGGACGCTGAGGTCCGGTTCGAGATAAAAGGCGCCCTGCCGGAGCATTCCGGCAGGGCGCTCCTTTGTTACGCGGTCAGCTCAGCCAGCTCCCGTTCCGCTTCGCCCCGGGTGTCCGCGGAAAAGCAGAACGCGCCGTCCAAATAGACCTCCACATGACCTCTCACAAACTCCATCTCGTACATACGGGACACTCCTTTCAGGCGGGGACTGCCTCCCCTGCTTTCTGAGACCAGTATACCTGAAATAGAGTCCAATAAATCGGCACTAATTAAGCCCCTCTCTTATGGAGAGGGGCTTTTTTCAGAGTGTTATCACGGACACATTGTGGGCGCGGGCCCACTCCGTCTCCCGGCTGTGGCAGGAGAACAGGAGGATCTGACGCTCCGCGCTTTGCTCCTTCAGAAGCTCCAGGGCCAGAGCACACCGGCCGTCGTCGAAGGCGGCCAGAGCGTCGTCCAGCACCAGGGGCGCGTCTGGCACGGTGAGGGCGCACACCGCCAGCCGGACGGCCAGATAAAGCTGCTCCGCCGTCCCTGTGGACAGGGCCAGGGAGGGATGGGGGAGCGTTTCCCTCTTCCCCGCCGCCTGGGCGGAAAAGTCCCGAGCCAGAGTGAGCCGGGGCCAGCGGCCCCCGGTGAGGGCACAGAACAGCTCCCCCGCCTTCCGGTTCAGCGCCGGGGAGAACCGCTGGCGCAGGGCGTCATTGGCGGCGCCCAGGGCCTCCAGGGCGATGGTCAGGGCGTCGTATTCCTCCAGGCGCTGGGTGAGCTGGGCGTCCAGCTCGCTCCGGCGGTCCTCCAGGTCCTCCGGCCCGCCCATGTGAGCCAAAATGCCCTCTGTCCGGGCCAGCTCCTTCTGCACCCAGGCCAGCTCCCGCTCCACCGCGCTGAGCTGGGCGGCGGTATCCGCTTTGGACTGGACGGGCGGGTAAAGCATTTCCAGCGTGTCGAACAATTGGCCTCCCCGGGCCGCCAGGTCCTCCACCCGGCGGCGGGCGGCGTCTGCGATGGCGCAGGCCTGGGACAGCTTGGCCAGCTGCTCCCGGTACTCTGCCGCCTGGGTCAGCCAGTCCGCCTCCTCCGGGACGGGAACAGGGGCAAGCTCATTGATTTGCCGCAGGGTATTTTTCCGCCACCGACGGAAAATGAGCACAACAAGCAGCGCCGCAGCGCCGCTCAAGGCAGCTAGCGGCCAGTTTCTTCCCAGGAGCCCAGTCAGCAGCATAGCTGCGGCCAACCCACCGCAAAACTGCCCCAACCGCCATTGACTGCGGCGGCTTTTTTCCAACTCTGCGCACCGGATCTTCCTGCGGCGGTTCTCTTTCTCTGCCGCCTCCCGCTCCCTTTCCTTCTCCTGCGCAAATTTCCACGCCTCCTCCCCTGTCATGGCGCCAAATACCGGGTGGGGTTTATTCTCGGGAACGGCCTCCTTAGCCTTTTCCCACTCCAGATACGCCTCCCCATAGCGGCGGTTCAGCTCGTGGCGCTCCAGGCGCTCCCAAATCTCCAAATCACCTTGGAGCTCCTTCCGCTTTTCCTCCAAACGGGCCAGCTCCTGTTCCGCCTCTGATTTGCGGCTGCGGGACTCGTCCATCTCCCGCAAAGCGGCGTCCAGCCGGCTCCGCTCTTCCTCCAGCTGGGGGATCAGGCCGTTGGACCGGTTGGACCGGCGGCGGTTGCGCCAGTCCTTCAACGTGCGCTCCACGGCGGAATAGGACACATCCTCCTGCCCCGACGTGGCCAGCGCGGACACCCGGGCCTCCAATTCCTTGCTGGCCCCGATGGCCGCGCCCCCCTGTCCCACAAAGGCGGAGCGGAGATAGACCTCCTTCCCCACCCCGGTGAGCTGTTCGCCCACATTGGCGGCGGTGAGGCCGGGGACAAGGTCGCCGGTGGCGGTATACACCGCTTTGAACGCGCCAAACGGGTTGGTGCGGGTGGCGGAGCGGCGGATGGTGATGTCTTGACCCTGCCACTCCACTTCCATTTCCCCTGCCATAGGCGCACCCGACCAGGGCTGATAGCGGGTCTTGTCCGCCAGAAAGCCGGTTTTGTCCCGCTCCCGGGTGTCGATACCGTAGAGCATGGCCTTCAAAAAGCCCGCCCAGGTGGATTTACCCGCCTCATTGGGGGCGGCGATGACGGTGAGGCCGGGGGCGGGCTCCAGTACGGCGTTGTCCAGCGCCCCAAAGGTGGCGGTCATTTTCTTGATCCTCATGGCCGGACGTCCTCCCCTCCCTCCAGCGCCGCCAGCCCAAACCGGGCGGCCAACAGGAGCCTGTCCCGCTCGGCCGCGCCCGCGCTGTCCAGACGGGCGCGCAGCTCTTGGAGAAACAGCCCCGTGAGCGAGTCCTCATCCGCTCTGGCCCACAGGCTGGAGGGCAGCGTGGTATGGTCCCGAAGCTCCACATGGAAAAAGCGGCGCGCGGCCTGGGCGGTGAGGGCGCTCAGCTCCGGGGTGCAGAGGCTCTCGCCGGAGAGGAGGAGACGGACCAGGTCAGGACTCTCCTCTTGGGGCAGGGCGGCGGAAAATTCGTTGACGTTCACCGCCTCGACGCGGTACTGGCGCCGGCAGACGGGGACAAATTGGGCCGCGACAGGCTGAGCGCCCAGGCCGATAGGGGCCATAGGGGGACCATCCGGGGAGGCAATGGTCAGTTGGACGGGCTCGTCCAAGGATACAATCAGGGCCCCCTTGGGCCCCAACTCGTCAAAGCCCCTCCCCTCGGGACAGCCGGGATAGGCCCAGAGGGTCTTGCCCGCTTTGCCGCTCCCGGCAGCGTGGACATGACCCAGGGCGGCATATGCCGCACCGCTGTTTTCCAGCGATTTGGAGGCAATGGGGGCGTAGCTTCCCGCCGGTCCCACCTCGCCGTGGACGCACAGCAGGTGGCGCTTTCCGTCCGCCGGGGCAGCAAAGCCCGCCAGCGGGTCGTCCTCCCGGTGGGGCGCGGTGAAGGCGCAGCCGTGGACCACACAATTCAGCCTGGGCAGCTCAAAGGCTTGCAGTTCAGGCTGTGTAAAGATATGTACGTTGTCAGGCCAGGACACGGCGGCGTAGGGCGACTTGCCGTGGTAATAGTCGTGATTCCCCGGCGCGATAAGCACGGGCACGGCCATTTCCTCCAAAGCCCGGGCCAGAGCGCGAATCGTCTCCGGATACACCCGCTCCCCATCGAACAGGTCGCCGGGGAGCAAAACCAGGTCAACCCCCTCGTCCTGCGCCAGCCGGGCCAGCCGGGCGGGAATTTCCCGCAGCTCCCGGCGGCGCTGGGCGCTCTTCGACTGGGGCAGCCCGGACAGCGGCGAATCAAGGTGGAAATCAGCGGCGTGGAGCAGTTTCATATCAGTTCTCTCCATCCTGTTTCAGGTTGGGAATTGTTTTCGCCGCCGTGTGGGAACGGGAAGGCCATTACCCACGGCGGAAGCGGATCAACCGTTTCTCCTTCCTTGCCCGCTTTTTCTTTACAAAGAAAAAGCGGGGCCCTGGGCGTCCAGCTCCCCCAGGAAGGTCTGGGCGTACTCCACGTCGGAGGGCGTGTCGACATACTCCAGCCCCCGTTTCTGCCGGGTCTCCGCGCCCTTGCCGGTGATGAGGACCACCGACGGCTCGCGACAGCTCAGCACCGCCTGCCGGATGGCCTCCCCCCGGTTGGGCTGGATATCGCAGGCGCAGGCCACATGGGAGGCAATCTCCTTGCAGATGGACAGGGTGTCCTCCTCGCCGGAGTCCTCCTCCGTGAGCACCACCAGGTCGGAGTACTGCCCGGACACCTCCCCCAGATCCCGGCGGCGGTCGAAGGCCTTTTTGCCGGGACAGCCGAACACAGTGACAATGCGCCGCCCAGGGTACTCCTGCCGGACGGAGCGGAACAGCGTTTCAAAGCTCATGCGGTTGTGGGCGTAGTCCACAATGGCCGTCACGTCCCCTTGCACGTTGGAGTAAACCTCCATACGCCCCGGTACGCGGGCCCTGCTGAGGCCGTCCAGCACGGCCTTTTGGGGGATGTTCAGCCCCCTGCACACGGCAATGGCCGCCAGGGCGTTGTCCACATTGAACAGCCCCGGCATGGTCAGACGGTACTGCCCGCTGAGCTGGGCCGCGTCCACCTGGAAAAGGATGTCGTCCCCCACCTTGCGCACATTGCTGCCATATACGGCCGCGGAGGGGTCGCGCCGGGAAAAGGTCAGCACCGTGCCGCAGGCGCTCTGGGCAGCGGCCAGCGCTTCCTGGGCGTGGTCGCCGTCCAGATTGACACAGGAAAACTCCGCCTGGGTAAAAATTTTCAGCTTGGATTGAAAATAATCCTCAAAATCCGGGTGCTCAATGGGGGAGATGTGGTCGGTTCCGATGTTCAAAAAAGCGGCGGCGGCAAACCGGGTCCCCAGGGTTCGGTGGTACTTGAGAGCCTGGGAGGACACCTCCATCACTAGATACTCCATCCCGGAGGCCAGGGCATTGGCAAAGTGCTTTTGCAGCTCTAAAGGCTCGGGGGTGGTGAGGTGGGACTCAAATCGCTCCACCCCGTCCCAGGTGTCGATGGAGGAGATGACCCCGCAGGTCTGGCCCTTTGGGGCCAGGTGCTTGTCCAGAATATACTTCAGGTAGTAGGCGGTGGACGACTTGCCCTTGGTGCCGGTGATGCCGATGACCTTCAGCTTCCGGGCGGGGTCGTTGTAGTATTTCACCGCCAGCGGAGCAATGACCTGCCGCATATCCCGCACCAGAATGCAGGGTAGGTCCACCTGGGGATAGGCCGTCTCGCTGATGTAGGCAAAGGCCCCCCGGCGGGCGGCGGCGGCCAGATAGTCCGGCTTGAAGTGCGCCCCCTTGCAGAGAAACAGGGTGCCGGGGACCACTTCCTTGGAGTTGTAGGACACCAGCTCCACCGTCCGCTCCAGCTCCAGCCCCGCCGGCAGGGGCGCGGCCAGTCCGCCCGGCTTGTCCAGCAGTTCGCAATAGTCCCGCAGGGGGAACAGGGTCAGCTCCATGGTAAAAACCTCCGCAAAATCAAATGGTGCGCAGGGGATAACCGCACCGCTCCACCGCCCGCTCCGCCAAAACCATCATGGCGTCCAGGTAAAAGGAGGGCAGCGTGTGGTAGGTAGAAAATACGGACAGCTCCGTACAGGCCAGAATGGCGCAGTCACAGCCGGCCTTCCGGATGGCCCGGTCGATCTTGGCGAATTTGTCCCGGCTTCCCGTCTCCCCCTGCTTGATCTCATCGTAGATAATGGACATGACCAGCTTCTGGGTGTCCGGGCCGGGGGCCACGGCCTCCAGCCCCACCGCGGCGCACTCCTTCTGATACAGCCCCGTTTGAATGGTGCCGTCGGTGGCCAGGATGCCGGGGCGCTTTTTGTTCTGGGCGGCCAGCATGGCGGCGGTCTCCCGCAGCATGTGGATGATGGGCACGCCGATCTCCCCCTGGAGCCGGTCGGCGAAGTAGTGGGAGGTATTGCAGGGGATGGCCAGCGCCGTACAGCCGCACCGCTCCAGCATTTTGGCGTCCCCCAGCAGCCGCCGGTACAGCTCCTCCGTCTCCCCCGAGAGAATGGCGGCGGTGCGGTCGGGAATGCCGGTGTCTGATAGAATCAGGGCAGGAAGATGCTCCTGGTCCCGGGCGGCGTCGGTGCGGTCCAGCACAAACTGGTAGAACACCTGGGTGGCCTGGGGACCCATCCCCCCCAAAACGCCTAATTTAGCCTCTTGCTTCATCCGTTCTCCTTTGGTTTTACACAGTATTTGTTAAACCGTACATAACAGCCGATGTGATTCTTCCAAATGCGCCAGATGCGCTTGCAGGTGTAGTCCGGACGGTATTCCATGGAGTGGCGGTCCGCCCCCGCCCGAAACAGGGCCTTCATCTCCTGGTGGTAGCGCCTGGGGATAAACTTAAAGGCCAGCCTTCGAGGAATCATCCGCCAGATGGAGCGGTTTTTTGTGACGGTCAGGGGCAGGTCCCGGCCCTCGATGAGGTCGCCCACCAGGTATTGGGCGACGTTGTGGCCGGAGCCGGTGACGTAATAATTGCTCCGCCCCTGCCGGGTGTTGATCTCAAATGCCTTATACTTGCCGTCCCGCTGGTCGAACTTGATGTCGAAGTTGGAGAAACCCACATAGCCCAGATCCTCCAGCATATACCGGACCTTATCGCACAGTCCCTGGTCATGCTCGGTGATGATGACGGCGTGGTTGCCGATGCCGTGGGGGGAGTGCTCCTCCAGCAGCACATGGCCCAGGCACATCAGCTTCACCTTGCCGTGGGCGTCGGAGTAGTTGGTGAGCACCCGCATATAGGTGTCGTCGCCGGGGATAAACTCCTGGAGGATCATCTTACCCGGATAGCCCGCGGCGTACACCTCGTCCAGGGCGGCCAGCAGCTCCTCCCAGCTCTGGCAGACGTACACCTTTTTCAGCTCGTTATGGCCGGTGGCCCAATAGGCCACGCCGTCGGCAGGCTTGGCGATATAGGGCGCGCCCCAGGGCAGCTGAAACTCATGCCCCATGTCTCCGGAATAAGCAAAGGTAGCCGGGTGGTCGATGCCGTACTGGTCACACAGAGCATAAAACTGCTCCTTGTCGGTGAGGCGGTCCAGCATTTCCCCGCTGATGTAGTTGCACCTCACGTTCGGAGGAAATTGGTCCTTCAAATGGGCGGCAAGCTTAACGTAGCTGTCACCGCAGCCAATGACGATCACCGTTTTGTCCGCGCACTCCGCCGCCACGTTTTTCACGTTCCGGAGGAACACTGCCTCATCCTCATTCTCCAGGCAGGGGCGGTAGTCGATGATGGAGCTGTAGGAGCAGGGAAAGGAGACAAACTTGCCGAAGGCGATGCTCTTGACCCCGTAGGCCTCGTGAAAGGCCCGGGCCACGCTGTATACATTGATGTCGCCGCCGAAAAGCAGCGGCTGGAAGGAACATTCAGACATAGTAAATCCATCCTCTTTGCTGGGCTTTCATGGGAGCCTGTTCAAATTCAGCCTCCAGCCCGTTTCACAAGGAAAACTCCCGGAATTTGGGACAGCTTGTTGATAACCCCCTGGAGCTCCTTCTGGTCCTTGACGGCCAGCTCCAGATAGATCATGGCGTATCCGTCCGGCTGGCTGCGGGCGGACAGGTTGTTGACCTTCACCTTGACGGCGGACAGGGACATGGCCACGTCCAGGGCCAGGCCGTCCCGGTCCTTGGCGGAAATTTCGATGGAGGTGCGGTAACCTCCCTCTCCCACGGCATTATCCGCCCAGTCCACCTTGACCCAGCGGCCTTCCTCCTCCGGCTTGCGGCGGGCTGGGTCGGCGTTGGGGCAGTCCTGCCGGTGGATGGATACGCCGTAGCCCTTGGTGATAAAGCCCACCACCGGGTCCCCCGGAACGGGGGTGCAGCACTTGGAGAACTTCACCATACAGTTGTCCAGCCCGGCCACAATAATGCCGCTGTTGGACTTTTTGGGGGCCAGAATAGAGTCCTTGGGGGTGGAGGGGTACACCGTCTCCCCGGAGGACACCGCGGCCTGCATAGCCTCCTGCTCGGCCCGCTGGCGCTCCAGGCGGCCCAGGCGGGTCATCTCCTCTTTTATGCGGGCGGCGGCCTTCTGGGCGGACAGCCCGCCGTAGCCGATGGCGGCGTACAGCTCGTCCAGCTGGCCGCAGCGCACCCGCTTGAGCAGGATTTCCAGCAGGTCGGAGTTGGCGGTGATGGCGGACAGGGTCAGCCCCACATGCTTCAGCTCCGACTCGAACATGGACCGGCCGGTGGCGATGTTTTCCTCCCGGCGCTCCTTTTTGAACCACTGGCGGATCTTGTTCCGGGCCTCGTTGGATTTGCAGATCTTCATCCAGTCCCGGCTGGGGCCACGGGCGGACTTGGAGGTGATGATCTCCACAATGTCGCCGTTTTTCAGCGGCGTCTCAAAGGTAACAATGCGCCCGTTCACCCTGGCTCCCGTCATAGAGTTGCCGATGGCGGAGTGAATGGCGTAGGCGAAGTCGATGGGGGTGGCCCCGGCAGGCAGGCTCTTCACGTCGCCGTTGGGGGTGAACACGAACACCTCGTCGGCGAACAAATCCACCCGCAGGGTGCGCACAAATTCGTCCGGGTCGGTGTCCTGCTGGCTCTCCAGCAGCTTGCGGACCCACTCGAAGTCCCGCTCGGTGCCCAATTTTTGGTTTGCCATCCCCTGCTTGTACTTCCAGTGGGCAGCCACGCCGTACTCCGCCGTCTGGTGCATATCCCAGGTGCGGATCTGCACCTCGAAGGGGATGGCGTCCCGGCCCACCACGGTGGTGTGGAGGGACTGGTAGCCGTTGGGCTTGGGCGTGCCGATATAGTCCTTGAACCGGCCCAGCACCGGCTTGAACATGTCGTGGATGCAGCCCAGCACGTTATAACAGGCGGGGATATCCTCCACGATCACCCGGAAGGCGTACAAGTCGAAAATTTCGTTTAGCGTCTTGCCCTGGGAGTACATCTTGCGGTAGATGGAATAGATGTGCTTGAGCCGCCCATAGACCTTGCACTGAACGCCCTCCTCCGCCAGCCGAGCCTCGATATGGTCCTGCATGCTGTCCAGGAAGCCGGCGTGGAGGGAGGTAATGGCCGCAAGCTCCTTCTGCACGTCGTGGAAGCCCACCGGGTCCAGGTATTGCAGGGACAGGTCCTCCAGCTCCCATTTCAGCTTCTGCATACCCAGGCGGTGGGCGATGGGGGCGTAAACCTCCATGGTCTCCAGGGCCTTTTCCTTCTGCTTGAGGTCGGACTGGTATTGCAGCGTGCGCATATTGTGCAGCCGGTCGCACAGCTTGATGAGGATGACCCGCACGTCCTTGGCCATAGCCATGAACATCTTGCGCAGGTTCTCCATCTGCTCGTCCTCTCGGGAGGTGTACTGCATCCGGGTCAGCTTGGTGACGCCCTCCACCAGGTCGGCCACCTGGGCGCCGAACATCCGGGCGATCTCGTCGTGGGTGGAGTCGGTGTCCTCAATGCAGTCGTGGAGCAGGGCGGCGACGATGGAATCCCGGTCCAGCTCCAGCTCGTTGATGATCTCCGCCACGGCGATGGGGTGGATGATATAGGGCTCGCCGCTTTTGCGCAGCTGGGGCCCGTGGTGGTCGTTGGCGTATTCAAAAGCGGCGCGGATCCGGGCCGTATCCGCCGCTGGATTGGCCGCCAGAATCTTTTGCTCCAATTCCTCGTATCTCTCATGTGCCAGGTCCATAATGGCGCCTCCTTTGTCGAAGCAGGGTCCGCTCGGCTCCATTTCCGCCTGCCGGCGAAGCCTGCGCCGGCTCCCTTGCTTCTCCTCTCCCCGCAAGGTCAAAGGCCCGCCCCGCGGTAGTTCGATTGGGCTTCCCGCCCATCAGCGTTACAGCTCTTCCTCCAGGAAAGCCCGCAGCCGCTGCATCAGCGCGGCCTGCTCCAGATTCACTTTATTCTCCGGGCGGCACAGGTGAAGCTGGTCCTGCTCCAGGCGAATGAGCCCCCGGTCCCCCATCACATGGAGGCACACCAGGGTCCGGCCATAGAAGCACCGCCCGTCGGGCCGGCGCGCGGCCTGCCGCAGCAGGGAGGGTCCGGCCTCCATCCAGCCGCCCACACAGTTGTGCTCCAAAAACCGCCACAGCCGGGCAAAATCCTGCCGGGAGGGGAACAGCAGGCCCGCCTCCCACCGGGACAGGTCCTCTCCCTCCTTCAAGCGCTGAAACAGCTCCTGCTCCAGCTGGGCCCGGGTGGGGGCGTGGCGCAGGTCGCACAGCTGGAGCTGTACGGTGCGGTTCCCCCGGAACTCGTTGATTTGCGGGGTAAACACCACGTCCAGCCGCTCCCCGGCGGACACGCCGCAGGCGGCGGCGTTGGCGGAGAAGAAAATGGCGTCCAGCACCACGCCGTCCCGCCGAAGCTTCATTTTCAGGTGCCGCCCGCCCCCCACGTCGCAGCAGGACAACACCGTGGCCCCCCGCAGCAAAAACATGGGCTTGGGGTTGCCCGTGCCGAAGGGTTCCAAATCGGACAAGGACTCCACCTGGAGGGTGGTGAGCTGGGAGCAGTGGTCGATTTCCGCGTCCACATCGATGGCAGCCTCCATGGGCTGTCCCCCGGTGCGCAGGGACACCAGGCGGCAGACGGCCTCCCGGAAGGCAGGGATATTTTCCTCCAAAATGGTAAAGCCCGCAGCCATCTCGTGGCCGCCGTAGCCCTCCAGCAGTCCGGCGCACTGCTCCAGCGCCCCGAACAGGTTGAACCCGCCAAAGGAGCGGCAGGAGCCCTTGCCCTGACCGTGGTCCAGGCAGATCATAAAGGCGGGGCAGGCATATTTTTCCGCCAGCCGGGAGGCCACAATGCCCACCACGCCCTGATGCCAGCCCTCGCCCGCCAGCACAATGGCCGGGGCTGCGGGCTGGAGGTGGGACTCCAGCAGGCTGACGCACTGCTCGTAAATATCCAGCTCTATGGTCTGACGCTCCCGGTTCAGGCGGCACAGGGTGCTTGCCAGGGCCTCGCCCCGCTCCTCGTCCCGGGTGCGCAGCAGCTCCAGGGCCACCATGGCCTGCTCCATCCGTCCGGCGGCGTTGATCCGGGGGGCCAGGCCATAGCCGATGGTGACGGCGGTGGGAACGGCCCCGGGGTCCAGCCCCGCCTCCCGCAGCAGGGCGCGCAGGCCGGGGCGACTGGTATGGGCCAGCTGGTCCAGCCCCATACGGACCAGAGAGCGGTTCTCATCGGTGAGCTTCATCACGTCGGCCACCGTGCCGATGGCGGCCAGCTCGCCGAAGCGGAGAAAGACCTGCTCCCGTTCCTGGGGCGGAACCAGGGCCTGGGCGGTTTTCAACGCCACGCCCACCCCGGCCAGCTCCGGGAAGGGGTAGGAGCAGTCATCCCGGCGGGGGTCCACCACCGCCTCGGCGGCGGGGAGCTTGTCCTTGCAGTGATGGTGGTCGGTGATCACCACGTCCACCCCCAGCGAGCGGGCGAACTCCACCTCGGGGGCGGCGGTGATGCCGCAGTCCACGGTGACGATGAGGCGAACGCCGTCAGCGGCCAGCCGCCGGATGGCCCCGGGGTTCAGGCCGTAGCCCTCCTCGGTGCGGTCCGGGATATAGCTGGTCACCCGCCCGCCCTGTCCGGCCAGGGCCTCGGTGAGCAGACAGGTGGAGGTGATGCCGTCCACGTCATAGTCGCCGTAGACGCAGATCAGCTCCCGGCTGTCGATGGCGGCGCGGATGCGGGCCACGGCCTTGTCCATATCCTTGAGGAGGAAGGGGTCCTGAAAGCGCTCCGGCCCGCTGGAGAGAAACAGGGCGGCCTGGTCAGGCCCGTCCACCCCCCGGGCGGACAGGATGGCGGCGCACAGGGAGGACAGGCCCGCCTCCTCCAAGGCCCGGCGGGCCCTGGGCGCGGGGGCGCGCATGTTCCAGTGCTGGTATTTCATGTGCCGACCCTCCTGACCGCCCTCCTCCGGGCATTGTTTCCAATATAACTATTTATTATAGCAAACCTTCCGATCTATTTCAACAGGCAAAAAGAACAGCCGCCCCATCTGGACGGCCGTTCCTTGTGCAATTAGAACGGCAGCAGCTCCAAATGCTCCAGCAGGATCTTCAGGCCAATGAGCACCAGAACCACCCCGCCGAACAGCTCCGCCTTGGACTTGTACCTGGCGCCGAACACGTTGCCCACCTTCACGCCTGCGGCGGAAATCAGGAAAGTGCACACCCCGATGAGGGTGACGGCGGGAAGAATATCCACCCGCAGGAAGGCGAAGGTGACCCCCACCGCCAGCGCGTCGATGGAGGTGGCCACCGCCAGCACCAGCATGGCGAGGGGGGCCAAGGAGGGGTCGCAGTCCTCCTCGTCCTTTCCCAGCGCCTCCCGGATCATATTGCCACCAATGAAGGCCAGCAGGACAAAGGCGATCCAGTGGTCCACCGCGGAGATCATGTCGGTGAAGGATGCCCCCAGCAGCCAGCCAACAGCAGGCATCAGCGCCTGGAAGGCCCCGAACCACAGCCCCACGATGACGGCGTGCCGGGGCATCAGCCCCCGGATGGACAGCCCCTTGCAGACGGACACGGCAAAGGCATCCATGGACAGGCCCACGGCCAGAATCAACAGCTCAGCAAATCTCATGTGACATCATCCCTTCCTTTTGGTTGAGGGTATGCGGGAACATAAAAAAAGAGACTTCACCCGCACCCATTGCGGATAAGTCTCGTCATGAAAAGCACAGCCAGACAGCGAGGCTGTCAGTATGTTGACTGTGCTGCGGCAGACCGCCGACTACTCCCTTATCAGTGGGATTATTTTATCCGAAAAAGGCGGGTTAGTCAACCATAACCTGCCGAAATCAGGCTGTTTTGGCACAGCCTGCCCGGAGTGACAAGAAGCTTTTGAAACAAATCCTGAATTTTATCGCAAAACGGTTGCGCTCTCCGCCGAAAAAGTATAATATTTAATTGTTTCAAAACAAGGCAAAAACCGTGCGCAAGCACCGAGGGGCAATCATATGCGAAAACAGGGCTGCGGCCTGTGCGATGCGATACCATTTCCGAAATGGAGAGAGGCTGTATGAGCTACATATCCTTTGAAAATGTCAAAAAAGAATACAAAATGGGTGAAATCACCATCAAGGCGGTGGACGGCGTGGACTTCACCGTGGAAAAGGGGGAGTTTACCGTCATCGTGGGACCCTCCGGCGCGGGCAAGACCACGGTGCTCAATATGCTGGGGGGCATGGACGCCTGCTCCGGCGGCGCCATCACCGTGGACGGCGCCGTGGTCAGCGGCTACAACGCAAAGCAGCTCACCGAGTACCGGCGGCACGACATCGGCTTCGTGTTCCAGTTCTACAACCTGGTGCAGAACCTGACCGCCTTGGAAAACGTGGAACTGGCCGCCCAGATCTGCCGGGAGCCCCTGGACGCCCGGGAGGTGCTGGAGCACGTGGGCCTGGGAGACCGGCTGGACAACTTCCCCGCCCAGCTGTCCGGCGGCGAGCAGCAGCGGGTGGCCATCGCCCGGGCGCTGGCCAAGAATCCCAAGCTGCTGTTGTGCGACGAGCCCACCGGCGCGCTGGATTACGTCACCGGCAAGGCCATTTTGAAGCTGCTCCAGGACACCTGCCGTCAGGAGGGCATGACGGTCATCGTCATCACCCACAATGCCGCCCTCACCCCCATGGCGGACCAGGTGATCCGCATCAAAAACGGCCGGGTGGCCGGCGTGGACCGCAATGAGCACCCCACCCCGGTGGAGGACATCGAATGGTAACGGCAAAACGGAAAAATCATCTGAATACGGATTCTATTCGGGAGATCCGGAATACCTTCAGCCGGTATCTATCCATTCTGGTGCTGGCGGCGCTGGCGGTGGCCTTTTTGTCCGGCCTGCGCACCGCCGCGCCGGATATGCAGTATACCGCCGACAACTACTATGACCGCACCAGCCTGATGGACGGTTACGTGCTGTCCACCCTGGGACTGACGGACGGGGACCTGGAGGCGCTGGCCGGAGCGGAGGGCATAGAGCAAGTGGAGGGCTGCCGGGACCTGGACGCCGTGGCCACCGACCGCATTGTGAACGTACGCTCCATGCCGGAGAAGCTGAACCTGCTGGAGGTGTCGGAGGGCCGCCTGCCCCAGGCGGCGGACGAGTGCGTCACGGAAAACCTGCTGTTGGTAAAGCTGGGCCTCCAGGTGGGGGATAAGCTGGAGCTGACCCTTGAAGAGGACAGCGAGGGCGATTTAGAGCATACCGTCTATACCATTGTGGGCGTGGTGAATTCGCCCCTGTATGTGGCCCTGGACCGAGGCTCCTCCTCTCTGGGCAACGGCTCCGTGGACGCCTTCGTCTATGTGCCGGGGGAGAACTTCACCTTTGAGCACTACACCTGCGCCTACTTCACCGGCGAGGGCCTGGCGGCGCTGGACACCTACGGGGATGAGTATGAGGACCGGGTGGACGCTCTGGTGGACAGCTTGGACGGTCTGGCGGACCAGCGTGCCCAGGCCCGGTACGACTCCCTGATTGGAGACGCCCAGGCTGAGCTGGACGACGCCCGCAAGGAGTTTGAGGACGCTAAGGCGGACGCGGAGAAGGAGCTTGCCGACGCCTGGCAGGAGCTCCAGGACGCGCGGCAGGAACTGGACGACGGCTGGGCGGACTACCGGGACGGGGAAAACACCCTGGAGCGGGAGCTGAACGACGCCCAGTGGGAGCTGGACAACGCCTATGCCGATCTGCGGCAGGGCGAACGGGATTTGGCGGAGGGCCGGGCAAAGTATCAGGACGGTCTGTCCGAGTATAACGACGGGTTGGCCCAGTACAATGAGGGGTTGGGGGCATACAACGACGGTTTGGCTCAATACGAGGAGGCCGCCGCCCCGCTGGAGGAGCAAAAGGCACAATTAGACGAGAGCTGGGCGCAGTACAATGCCGCCCTTGCCCAGTATGAGGGCACGCCCCAATACGATATGGCCGTGGCCCAGATGGCGGCGCAGAAGGCCCAGCTGGACGCGGCCCAGGCTCAGATCGACGGGGCCTATGCCCAATTGGCCCCGGTCAAGGCCGAGCTGGACGCGGCCAAAGCGGAGCTGGACGGCGTAAAGGCCGCCTTAGACGACGCAAAAGCCATGCTGGATTCCTCCCTGCGGGAGCTGAACCAAGCGGAGCAGGATGTCCAGGACGGCTGGATCGAGTATAACAGGGGTGCGGCGGAGCTGCAAAGCGCCCGCATCGAGGGCCGTCAAAAGCTGGACGACGCCCAGGCGGAGCTGAACGACGGCGAGCGGAAGTATGCCGATGGCCTCCAGGAGTATGAGGACGGCAAAAAAGAGGCGGACGAGGAGATTGCCGACGCCCAGAGGAAGCTGGACGACGCCCAGGACGAGCTGGACGACGTGGAGGAGTGCGAGTGGTACGTTCTCAGCCGGTTCACCAACGCGGGCATTGTGGGCTACTCCCAGGACTCCGGCCGGGTGAGCAACCTGGCCAACGTGTTCCCGGTGATCTTCTTCCTGGTGGCGGCCCTGGCCTGCCTGACCACCATGACCCGGATGGTGGAGGAGCAGCGCACCCAGATCGGCGCCCTCAAGGCCCTGGGCTTCTCCCGGCTGGCCATCTCCAAAAAATACATCGGCTACGCCTTTTCCGCCAGTCTGGTAGGCGGGATCCTGGGGCTGGCCCTGGGCTGCACCCTGATCCCGCTGGTCATCGCCAACGCCTTTAATATCATGTACGCTATCCCGCCCGTGGAGTTCAAGCCCCAGCCGGACCTGTATTTCCTGTGTGTGCTGGCGGCGGTGGTGTCCACCACCGGGGCGGCGCTGTGGGCCTGTCTGTCCACCCTCATTGACACCCCCGCCAACCTGATGCGTCCCCGGGCCCCCAAGGCGGGCAAGCGGGTGTTTCTGGAGTACGTCAGACCCGTTTGGAAGCGGCTGACCTTCACCTGGAAGGTGACCATGCGCAACTTGTTCCGCTACCAGCGGCGGTTCTGGATGACCGTCATCGGCATCGGCGGGTGCACGGCCCTGATCGTCACGGGATTTGGACTGCACGAGTCCATTTTCTCCATTTTGAATGAGCAGTTTGACCACGTGTTCCGCTATGACGCGCTGCTGGGGCTGGATGCCGGCCAGGAGGAGCTGGCCGCGGTGGAGCGCTATCTGGCGGACAGCCCCTGGGTGGAGGACTATCTGCAGGGCAGCGATATTCTGGTGGAGGCGTCCACCCGGGGCCCGGCTCAGAACGCCTACCTGCGCACGGTGGCGGACCAGGAGCGGTTCGCCCAGTTCATCCGGCTGTCTCACAGGCTGGACGGAACGCCGGTCGTTCTGACGGAGGAAGGCGTGGTGGTCACGGAAAAGCTGGCCGAGCTGCTGGAAGTGTCCGTGGGCGATGCCATCACCTTGAACGACGATGGAAAGCGAGTGGAGGTCCGGGTGGCTGACATCGCGGAAAACTACGTCTCCCACTACGTCTACCTATCCGACACCTGCTACCGGGAACTGTTCGGCGAGGAGCCCCAGCAGAACGAGATCCTCCTGCGCTACACCGGCGAGGCTGGGGAGGCGGAGTCCGACACCGTTTCCTCCGACCTGATGGCTCTGGATGGGGTGGATTCCTATTCCTACATTGCCACCCTGCGGGACAACTTCACCGACAGCATGGAGGCCATTGACTACGCGGTGGTCATCATCATCACCGCGGCGGCGGCGCTGGCCTTCGTGGTGCTCTATAACCTGACCAACATCAACATCACGGAGCGCATTCGGGAACTTGCAACCCTGAAGGTGCTGGGCTTTTTTGACCGGGAGGTCACCGCCTATGTCTACCGGGAAAACCTGTTTCTGACCCTGTTCGGCATCATTCTGGGATTGGCCATGGGCCGGTTCCTCCACGCCTGGATGGTGCTGACGGTGGAGGTGGAGCTGGTCATGTTCGGTCGCACCGCGCCGCCCTACGCTTACGTTCTGGCGGCGGCGCTGACGGTGGTGTTCTCCATTGCGGTGAACGTGGCCGCCCACTTCAAACTGAAAAAGGTGGACATGGTGGAGAGCCTGAAAACCGTAGAATAGTCCCCTTGTTCCCCTTTCTTTGAAAAGAAAAGGGAACCGAAAAAGAAATTTCAGACCGTTTCGTTCCCGGCTGTTATCCTTTGTTTTTCGTCGGCCGCGATAAGTTTTGCGGACAAAAGCCGCCCCTTCCGTATGGAAAGGGCGGCTTATTTTACTGTTTTTTCAGCTGTTCCTCTTCTGCTTCAATGGCCCGGAAGCGGGGCATGATGCCGACGCGGTCCGGGGTCTGCACCGGGTGCTGGTAGAGGTCGTGGGCGGGGTACTGGTTGCCCTCCACCAGACAGGGGCCGTCCGGCGTGAAGCACACATCCCAGCCTACATAGCGCACGTCCGGTATGAGCGGCGCGGCCTGGGTCACCAACTCCTTGGCCTTGTCCCAGTCGGGGATGACGCAGCCCTTGATGGCCGTACCCGTGGCAGGATGCTTCTCATACACGTTTTTATACTTGTCAATGGCCACGGCCTGAATGGCGCCCGTCTCCAGGTCCACCGGAGCCAGCATACCGCCGTTGTCAAAGTTATCCACAAACTTCCCGTTGCCGATGCGCAGGAGGGCAGCTACAAAGTAGACCTTCCCCTCCTTCCCCCGGATGGTCACGATCCGGGCCGTGTTGATGGAGCCGGGATAAATGGCGTCCAGCGCCGGGTGCTGGGTGATGACCTCCTCCAGCTCCAGCTGGGGGGCCTGCTCCAGCAGCCGGTCATACAGCGCGTCCGGGGAGGGGAAGTCGGCGGTGTTCAGCTTCTCGATTCCCCGGCCGCAGCAGCCGTGGGTGGGCTTGGACATGAAAGTGCTGTGGCGGCTGAGGAAGGCCATCACCTCGTCCCGGTTCTCCCCGGTCACCGGCACCCAGTCCCGGTGGAGGAAATCGGAAAAGCGGGCGTTGAACTTTGCCTTGTCGTCCAGCTCGTCCATGGCGGCCTTGCTGTTGTACTTCACTACCACCTCATTGTTTCTCCCCCGGGTCAGGTAGGTGTCCCGCAGCTCCGGGGTCAGGCTCCACATCTCGAACAGGTTGTAATCCACATAGCCCGCGCCGTATTTCACGGCGCACTGGCGCATGTCCTGGAAAATGGTCCACCGGGAACGGCCCGTCTTATGGTGGATGGCGCTGACGGTGTCAAACATAGCGCCGTAATTCATATTCAGCACCCGCTGAACGAGGAACCTTGCGTTACCCATGGAAAAACCTCCTTTGCTCCTTTCCCTGCGGGAAAAGGGAGCCGAAACGAACCTTTTGTCTACCGGCGGACGGGGCGGAACCCAATTTATCCCTGTCCAGCGGCGAATGTGTTTTCTATGGTAACACATATGGAAAGAAAACGCAAGCAGGCTATTGACAAGCGGCTCTCCCTATTGTATACTAATAACCTGAATTTAGTTTACAATAAGGAGTGAATGCATATGCCTGCAAAATCCTTCGCCGACACCCGCCGGCTGACCCTGTGCGCCGTGATGGCGGCCGTGACCTGTGTGCTGGCGCCCATTTCCATCCCCATCGGGCCCGTCTCCATCACGGGGGGCACGCTGGCCATCTATCTGACGGTGTACCTGCTGGGCGGCGTCTGGGGGACGGTGAGCACCCTGGTGTACCTGCTGGTGGGCATGGTGGGCCTGCCTGTATTCAGCAACTACATGGGCGGCGTCAGCCGTTTGGCAGGTCCCACGGGGGGCTATCTGGTGGGCTACATCCCCATGGCCCTGCTGGCGGGCGCGGTAATCCAATGGTCCGCCCACCGCTTTGATGAGAAGGGAAACAGGGGCAGGGTGCCGGCCCTGGCGGTGCAGTTTGCCGGAATGATCGCGGCCACCACCGTGCTGTATGCCTTCGGGACGGCCTGGTACTGCGTTCAGGCGGGGGTAGACCTGCAAAAGGCGTTGGCAGCCTGTGTATTTCCGTTCATTCCATTTGACCTGGCGAAAATGGTGATTGCGCTGATTGTAGGAATGCCTGTCCGGCGGCGGCTGGAACGGGCGGAACTGCTGTAAAGCGCGCAAAAAGGACCTCCTCCGGCGGCGCTGGAGGAGGTCCTTGATTTCCACAAAATTCCGCAGGAAATAACTTGCATTTTTTACTCTGTTTGCTATAATATGATTAGGTATTTCTATTTCATCCTGTTCTTGAGGTGATTGATATGATAAACGCACTTTCCGCTTACAGCCCCTATTCTACATACGGCGCGTCCTACGCCAACCGCGCCGCCCAGACCCAGAGCGCGGACAAGGCCCGGACCGCTCAGCGCTCCCTGGTGATGACCGCCCGCAAGGTCCACCAGCCTGATACCCCCGTCCAGCCCGTCACCCCGGTCCGGTCCGTCAGTTCCCAGGAGGACCCCGCCCAGGCGGGCCTGCTGCGGTTTGCCTCCGACCCGGCGGAGATGGCGGTGCGTATGCGCATCCAGTACCCCGGCGAGGCAGGGCAGGGTAATGCCGCCCAGGCCGCCCAAGAGTCAAAGGTCCAGCTCCCGAACCTGCCCGGAGCAAAGGATGACAGCGCTCAGCTGAGCAACGCGGTTCAGGCTTTGGGCGGGGACAAGTCCCAGGCTCCTGCCGTAGCCGGGCACAAGAACGACAGCGGGGAGAATCCTGCCGTGGAGGAATCCAAGAGTCCCCAGGAGGTCATGGAGGAGGGCGAATGCCAGACCTGCAAGGAGCGCAAGTACCAGGACGGCTCCGACGACCCCGGCGTGTCCTTCAAAACTCCGACGCACATCTCCCCCGACCAGGCGGCTTCCGCCGTCCGGGGCCATGAGAATGAGCATGTGGTCCGGGAGCATGCCGAGGCGCAGCGGGAGAACCGAAAGGTAGTTAGCCAGTCCGTCACCTACCACAGCGACATCTGCCCAGAGTGCGGCAAGGTGTATGTCTCCGGCGGCACCACCCGAACCGTTACCAAGGCCGATAACAGCCAGCAGTCCGAGCAGCAGAGCCAGCAGCAAAATCAGCAGGACCCGCGCAAGCCTGTCGCCGCAGTATCATAAGAGCAAAAGAAAAGGAGCTTCGGGAATAATGAGGTTCCGTAACGATGGTTTCAAAAAATGTAGTAGAGACAGTCGATACGGTATATTGCAGAAAATCTGAACAAACGGAGGAATCTGCAATGAAATCATTATTTGAGAAAATAGGTGGCACCTATCATAAGAACGGTGATTATTTTCTGCCCGATTTGTCTCTGCCTGAAACCACTCCTGTTGGTATCTGGGGGCAGCGTAGGAAGCACTACCTGAAAACACAGCGGGGGCCACTCTACAACGCTCTGCTTCTCAGTGGCAAGTTGAATGGCCATTTGATTGAGGTTGATATCCAGGCAGAAGCTATGTTTTCTCAGTTGGTCAAACAACTGGCAGAACAGGAGCGTGTGACAGAGCAACTCAAAGCTGAGAACCAGATGGAGTGGATTGGGCGGATGAACAACGTCCAAAATCGGGCAACAGAAGTTATATGTAGCGAACTGATTTACACCTGAGCAACAGGGCCGGGGGAATGCTCCCCCGGCCCTGTTTGACTTGCAATGAAAAGACCACTTGTCCGATGTACCGTTTCCTCTTAATTATAAAGATAAATTACGCTTTGAGGATGTAACTTCGTGGAATTTCCATAGCCACCTGCAACATTGCAGACTTTCTTTATCTCCAAATATAAACCGATTCGCATAGCTACTTTGTATTATATTATACTTGAGAACACTACGATCAGAAAGAGTAATTTCATTTTGAACCGGCATATCAGATGAGATAATAGGTGCGTTTTGATTCTTCACTCTAAAAATAATAGCTTGTTCACCTGAAATTGGAAAGCAGATGTCATTAAACCCAAGCCAAATGCCTTGAGCTGGATTATCCGAAATGATAAGTTTCTGTGTTCCCCCAACAGTACCAAAGTACCATAAGTACCTGGTTTCTAATTTTTCAGCCGTTTTAAGAAGTGGGGAAATGCCAAGAAGTTGATATAACTGAGTTTCTTGACCAGTATGCAGTTCTTTAGCCTGAGCAGAATCAATACCTAATCGCAACAAATGACTTCGAAGCTGATTGCTGATATTATCAATTTGGTTTCTATATGCTTCCGTTCTAAATGCCAAATCATGCAAAAAAATAATGAGTTTAATCCGAACATCATCTTCATACAAACGATTATGGTCTTTATCTATTTGCTTCAAAGTGTTTGCGATATCAGCTTCGGCTCGTGATAATCCCTTTTCAACAAATTGGTCATTTTCTTCTAAAAAGGGGGAAAAACTTGTCCCGTAGTAAACTTCCATTTCAGATAAAGCCGATTTTAGAACCGTATTATCAGCATCATAGAAATACCGCTTTGCGGCAAAATTTCGTACTTGTTGGTGAGGTATAACGGCATCGTTTCTGATATTCCAAACATCAAAATGCTTTCCATCTGAACAAAATCTGCTCAGATACATTTGAGGAACATAATGCTGATTTATAACCTTTTTCCCCACAGATTTACCTCTTTTGTTGAGCACTCCAGTTTATTGCGTGATGCTACCTTTATCGGATGGTGATGTAGTCCGTATATCGCTGATACATCTGCACCATTATTTTTCTGCCATACCGTTCCATATAGTCATAATCGGGATGGCCGTGTTCATTGACAGGAAGCAAAATTTTTTGTCTTTCCATTCGATGCCCGTTAAATTTATAGCCATAAGTATATTTTCCCTTTTGCTGCAATATTGCTACCTTGCAAAATAAAAGGATAAATTTGTTATCTGAATGGTTCCTCAGATGTAACCTCTTCACATCATCCGAAAATACGCAGCCATAAACATGATAGAAATTCTCAACAACACTTCCATTGTAATTGACACCCAAAACATTTTGGTCAAATGATGAATTTGGAGTAGCTATCCAGCCTGTAATCCCGTTATTTGAATCAGTTGCGCCGATAAAGGGTATATTGCCAACATCCATATCAGCTTTCGTTAGCCGCTTTCCTGCACTAATGGTGAAGATGTCATCAATATAGTATTCTTTCCATTTTGCTTCATTAAGGGGTTGTATTACCCCCCCCGTTTGTACAATTCGACCAATAAATGCCTTATATTTTTCGATGAGTTGCTGCTCTCGTTCTTTACAATATGCTTCCATAAAATCAAGATCAGGTTTGCCAGTTTCGTCAACAGGGAGCATGATTTTTTCTCTGGATATTCGAGCATCATTGATTTCTCGATTGAAGTTATACTTTTTCGACAGCCTGTTCGTAAGAGCGGCAATAAACAAATAATGATATTTGTTATATCGTTCATTTTTCAGGTGCGTAATATGGTCGCTTGCAACAAAAGCAAAGGGTTCATAAAAACTTGAACCAACACTTCCACTATTTGCAAGGCTTAAACAATCAGCAAAAATACGAACTCTTTGTGTATTGGAGACAAAATTATCAACGCCATTGTTCATAGCAGAAGATGATACATAGGGCATTTGACCTGGCACATGATTTTCTGATTTTAGACGTTTCCCTCTTTGAATAGTAGGAAATATTTCCGTTAAGAAAAACGGTTTCCATTCTCTGTCATTCAAATTAAGCATGGCCGTCCTCCTTGAACAGATATTCCCGCCCCTGCATCACCATGGAGAATTCAAAGGTAAGATAATCCCCTATGGTCTTGATAAAATCTTCTTCTGTGGGGATTTCGTCGTTGAAATAGTAAAAGCTGTGGAGCCATTCGTCTGTTGCTTCAATGGTGGTTTTCACGCAGAATTTTGTTTCTGTATCAATTCTGTCAAACCACACATCCAGCAAATGCTGTTTCTTATCTTTTGCGGATTCTGTTTCTACAAGGCCAACATGGGCCGCCACTTTATAGCCATCGTTTTCAAAGTTGATGAACTTGCATACCTTTTCTGCGGGATGTGGTTCCCCCGCTGTAAACACAGCGATGCAGGGAATTGTGCCTACCCCATAGAAAGTATCCTTGCTCAAAGAAATAACGCCTTCAAGGGTATGGTGCTTCAAAATATTTTCTTTCAGTGCCTGTTCTTCTTTAGTTTTCCCCGTCATAGAGGATTGAGGTACTATGACCACGCACCGCGCACCGGCTACAAGAGAATCCAGAAGGTGCTCCACAAAGGACATCTCATATAAATCAGGATTTTGCTTGGAGCCTTGTGAATAGGGTGGGTTCATCATGCCGACGGTGGCCTGCTTTAATTGCAGCTTGCCCGCATCCAGTTTAAAGAAATCATCATTGAGCAGATTGCTTTTCCCATCGCCGCGTAAAATCATATTCGTGGTTGCAATCGTAAACATATTAGGACGCAACTCAATACCATGTAACTGCTTTTGCCGGATATTCTTTTTCTGCGCAGCATTATCCGTTTTTGAAAGCATATTGTGCATAGCGGCAATCAAAAAGCCCGCGGTGCCGCAACAGGGATCAAAAACAATATCTGTGGGTTGCAAATCGGCCAAATCACAAAAAAGCTGGGTAATGTGTTTTGGCGTGAGGATAATTCCCAGCGTCTGCCCATCGCCGCCGGAGTAACTCATAAACTCCCCATAGAATCTCCCTATGTAATCCTCGGCGCTGCTATTGTATCGAATGGATTTATAAATTTTTTCATTCAGATATTCTGAAAAATGCTTGAGCGGGGTTTTGTTTAGCTTTGGTTCAATTTCATTCAGCTTTACGGTATCTTTGATAAAAGCGAACTGACTTAATATCTTATCTTTTTTAACTTCGGGAGCAACATTAACCCGTTTTAAATTGGCGTTAATAGCATCATAGATTTTCTGTCCATCGGTTTTTACTGTATCGCCGGTCAGGTCATCAACAGAAAAATTTTTATATTCGCTCTCGCGAAGTGCGAGAAGAATGCCAGAAACAATGAGCGGCTTTTCCGTATCAAGCAGATTCCCGTAATTTCTCAAATCCTCATGCAATACGCTTGCGTCCCTGAGAATTTCAGCAGTTTCCTTTTCCGCATCAGTATCTTCTTTGAGTATCTCCCGAACGTAATACTCGTCAATATTATCCTCGCTGAAAGAAATAAAAGACTCGACTTCAGGAAGTTCCCTATAAAACTCTGTTTCATCAAGATAGACCGGGGATATTTTGTGCTTTTTCTCATCCCCAGATATACCAAATACAATGATTTTCTTATATGAAGTGGTTTTGGCTAAATGCTTCCCGTAGAAAAAAGCGCCATTTACAGCAAAATCGGTAACAGCACTTGTTCCCAAGCTGATGTTTCCCATCTCATCCCGCTTTATATGCTTTGACAGGTCAGCTTTGTCCTCTATTACAATCAGGTAGTCCTTTACCACACCTACATATTCAGGAAATCCTACGTTGCCAGTGCCGCGCTTGGAAGCTGTTTTCAGTGCGTCATCTATTTCCTTAATAGAACTTCCCTGTGCGTCGAGGACAATACCTGCCTGTCTGAGCAAATCATAGACCCATAAATCGGTCTTGACTTCTTTCTTAGCCATTGAGACTGTCCTCCTTGGTTTTAATATAGCGCCCAGATTTAATTCTGGCGTCCTTCGGCTTATCTGCGTCCAACGGAACAGCCCAGGTGTTTGCGATCCTCATTGCACCGGGAATACGGCCATCTCGGCATAAAATTTGAATCCGCCGCGTTGAGATTCCCCATTTTTTTGATAGCTGCTTAATGGAAATATAATCCATATCTCACACCTCTAAAAGATACCTTGTATCTATTATAGTCGAAAGAGCGAATAAAATCAATGTTTTTTAGAAAGCCTGCCTGCGTCTGTTATAACTCCTACTATCAACATAAATCAAAAATTTTTCAGAATGAATTGACAAACATCAGTTCTATATGATAAACTGTACTCCCATGTAGGTGGGCCAACTGAATAACACATAAGCACATTCTTTTTGGCGCTTGTGAAATACAAGGCCGGTACATCAAACTTGCTTCAGCGGAACGAAAATTCTGCTGGGGCTGGTTTTGATGTACCGGCTTCTTTTTTGCCCTGACAACTGAATGACCGTCTGAATGGGATACTTCGCCATGACCTCCGCCGTGGAGCGAGCAAGACAACGCCGCTGAAAAGGGGCAGGAACTCCATCCGGGAAAACGGCAAAGCAGCGTGACGGCAAAAGGACAGGCCAAACACGCCTGAGAGGAAAGCCTCAATACCTCCCCTTAGAAAGAAGCCAAACCCGCTCGCTTTCCCTCTCCCCAGGAGCAGGAGTACTACCCCTGTCCACAGGGATAGGAAAGCCTCAATACCTCCCCTTAGAAAGAAGCCAAACCCGCTCGCTTTCCCTCTCCCCAGGAGCAGGAGTACTACCCCTGTCCACAGGGATAGCGAGCATCGGATTTCGCCCCCCACGGGGCAAAATCCAGTCCCAGGGGAGACCCCTGAATACCCCCTCCCACGGCGAAAATCCAACAGAATGGAGGAATTGTTTTGAGTACAAACGATGAAAAAGTACGGCTGAAAATCAGACTGACCGAAGAAGAAAAAGTCAAGCTGGAGCATGACGCTACCCTGTGCGGTCTGACCCAATCCGAATACTTTCGGCAAATTTGTTTGGGCAAGCGGCCCCGGCCCAAGCAGCCCCCGGAGTTTTGGGAACTGCTGGACGCTTTGTATGAAATCCACGATAAACTGGAACGGCTGGCCGCCTACTACCCGGAAGCATCAGAGAAGCGTTCTCGGCTTGAAAGGCTCGTCCTGTTTTTGCAGGAGGTGTCGTGATGGCGACCACCAGCCTGTGGCACATCAAGGGTCGGCTCAGCGACCTGATTGCCTACGTGGAAAACCCTGAGAAAACCGTCCCCAAAGGTACTGAGGACTTTTTCAATGTCTTTTCGTACATCCAGAACCCGCAGAAAACTGCGGACGGTTCTTTCGTCACCGCTATCAACTGTTTGAAGCAGACGGCGCTTCAACAGATGATTTTGACGAAACAACAATACGGCAAAGAGGACAACTATATCGCCTGGCATGGCTATCAGAGCTTCAAGCCGGGGGAAGTCACCCCGGAGCGGTGCCATGAGATCGGCGTGAAGCTGGCTCGTGAGATGTGGGGCGATAAATTTCAGGTTATCGTCACCACCCACCTGGACAAAGGACACTTGCACAACCATTTCTGTTTCAATTCGGTATCATTCAAAGATGGCAAAAAGTACAACTACTCCAAAGCGGAACAGCAACGCCTCCGGGATACCTCAGACCGGCTTTGCCGGGAGTATGGCCTGTCCGTCATAGAGCATGGTAGAAAGGCTCCCAGCCGCCCCGTCTGGCTGGACGAGCAGAGCGGCAAGCCCACCCGTTACAACATCTACCGGGCGGACGTGCGGGAAGCCGTCAACGGCAGCAGAACCGTGGAGATGATGGAGAGGTATCTCCGGCGCAAAGGGTATCTCACCGACTTCACGGGAAAGCATTGGAAAATACGTCTGCCGCAGTACCAGCACTTCACCCGTTTAGACACCCTGGATGAGCGGTGGACGCCGGAGAACATCAGGCGTGGCCTGGGCGCACAGGCCAGCTTTGGTAATAAGCGGCCCACCGTCAACTTTGCCCCGGAGCTGCCGGAGGAACTGCGGGTCTATGTGCCGTTTCAACCCACGCCCCACATTTACCGGCTGTTCCTCTATTGGGAGTATCAGCTTGGCATTTTGCCCAAGGGGACGACCTATCAGCCCACCAGCCCGTTTCTGAAAGAGGAACTGCGAAAGCTGGACGAAATCACCGCCCAGGTGGACTATCTGGCAAAAAACCGCATCAAAACACTGGACGATCTTCTTTCAGCCCGTGAAACTCTCCAAAGCGAAATGGACACGCTGACCGAACAGCGGACAAAGCTGCAAAACAAAATACGCAGAGCGTCACCGGCTGAAAAGGAACAATTACGGGCCGAAAAACAGGCCGTGACCGCTCGGATTACCGCCTACCGAAAGAAATTGAAGCTGAATGTCGGCGTGGAGGAACGCTCTGCCAAAATCCAGGACACGATGGATATGGTCTATACCAACGAGGAACAGCATCGCCAGACGGCGCAAATTAGGACGAGAGGGGAGCGATACAGATGACCGCAGAAGAAAGAACAGCAAAAATTGAGGATTATATTGCCAAATTAGACGCTGAATGGCCGGAAATTGAGAAAATAATGGCAAGTCACGAACTCGATTTGGACACGGGGCGGAAACCACTTCTTCTTTGCCGTATCCCGCCCGACATGGGCTTTACCATGAAAGACGGCCACACCGAATATGAGGTGGTGGGCCGCTTTGACCCGAACGGCGACGAATTTCTGCTGGAACAGATCAGTCGCAAATTGCGGACTGCGGATGATGATTAAAAAGCCGAGCAATCTCACTTTAAAGCGTTGAATTATTGGCGGAGATATGGTATACTGATTTTGCAATATACCGTATCCGATTGTCGGAAAGGAGATACCGTGAGCAGGCAATCGAAAGAAAACAGGATCACAGCCCTCTACTGCCGTCTGTCCCAAGACGATGGGCGGGAGGGCGAGAGCAATAGTATTGTCAACCAAAAGGAATTGCTTCAAGGATACGCTCGTCAGCACCGCTTCAAAAATTTGCAGTTTTTTGTGGATGACGGATGGAGCGGAACCAACTTCGACAGGCCGAGTTTCCGCCAGATGGAGCAGATGATTGAAGCTGGCGAGGTGGGGACGGTCATTGTCAAGGATATGTCCCGGCTGGGCCGGAACTATCTGCAAGTGGGGATGTATACGGACATCGTATTTGTGGAGAACGATGTGCGGTTCATCGCCGTCAACGACAACGTGGACTCGGCGGTACAGACGGAATTTGATATGACCCCGATCCGCAATTTCTGTAATGAACTTTACGCTCGGGACACCGCCAAGAAGATCAAATCCACGTTCAAAATGAAAGGCGAGAGCGGTAGGCACCTCACCACAAATCCTCCGTTCGGCTACGTCAAGGACGAGCAGGATAAGGACGAGTGGCTGATCGATGAGGAAGCCGCTAAAACGGTTCGGTACATCTTCAAGCTGTGCTGTGACGGCTTTGGCCCCACGCAGATCGCCAACCGGCTGAGACAGGAACAGGTGCTCACCCCCACGGCGTACAAGGCCCAACAGCGGGGCGAACTGCTCCCAGAGCGGCCCTTCCAGTGGGCGCAAAAAACCGTATCCGGGATTTTGGACAAGGTGGAGTACCTGGGCCATACGGAGAATTTCAAGACTGCATCCAAGAATTACCGCAGCAAGAAGCGGATCAAGACCGCTAAGGAAGAACGCAAGCTGTTCCGGGATACCCACCCGGCCATCGTAGATGAACACACTTTCCAGGTGGTGCAGGAAATTCGCTCTCATCGCCACAGGCCGACGGCTACGGGAAAGGTCAGCATCTTCTCCGGCAAGGTGTTCTGCGCCGACTGCGGAGCCAAGCTGCAATACAACACGGCAAACAGCTTTTCAGCGAATCAGGATTTCTTCAACTGCGGCAACTACCGCAGCAACACGGGAACCTGTACTGCCCACTTCATCCGGGCGGTTACGTTGGAGAAAATCGTGCTGGCCCACATGAAGCGTGTTCTGGCATATGTCCAGCAGTTTGAGACGTCCTTTGTCAAGCGGGAAATGGAGAAAGCCAACCTCAAACGCCAGACCTCCGTGGAAAAGGCCAAGCTGGATATTGTGACGCTGAAACGTCGGGACGAGGACTTGGATGTGCTGTTCAAACGCATCTACGAGGACATGGTGGCGGGACGGCTCAGCACGGAGCGCTTTGACAAGCTCTCCACGCAGTACGAGGAGGAGCAGAAGCAGGTGCGGCAGGTCATTGGAGAATTGCAATTGCTGATCGACGATGGCGAACAGGAAGCCCACGACCTCCGGCAATTTCTGAAAAGCGTCCGCAAGTACACCGACCCGGAAGAACTGACGGCGGAAATGCTGAACGAACTGGTTGACAAGATTATTGTCCACGCTCCCGACAAGAGCAGTGGGCACCGCAGGCAGAAGATTGAGATTTACTACAAGGCCGCTGGGATCATCGACATTGCCGACGACCTCTGTGAAGCTGGGGACGGCAGGGGGCAGTGGCGTAGAAATCGAAAAACGGCCTGAAAAGGCAGGACTGTGACCTTTTACAGTCACAGTCCTGCCGTACATAGAATACTTCGTTGCGGCACCTCGCCAAAATTCCCGAAGCTCTTTTTTACGCCTTAGCGGGCTTAACACCGCTCATGGTCCTGGAGATAGTCTCCAGGGACGCGATAGGGTTGCTCCGCCGCAGGTGGGCGATACAGCCCAGGCAGGCTGGAATGAGGAACAGGTCCGCGCAGATCCACGCCGCAGGGGAGGCAAAGCAGGCGGCGGTGTAACCAAGAGCGGGGACAAAGAAGTGTCCCACCACGGTCCGCGCGATCATCTCCAGCACACCGGCCAAGATGGCCAAGGTACTGAAGCCCATGCCTTGGATGGAAAAGCGCAGGATGTTTACCAGGGCCAGGGGGAAGAAAAACGCGGTAAGGATGACGATATACTGGGAGGTGAGGCCCACCAGCAGCTCAAGCTGAGGCTCGTTGGAATTGAGGAACAGCATGGCGGACTGAGGGGCGAACAAAAGCATACCCGCAAAAGCAATGATGGAGTAGCCCAATCCCAGCAGAGAGCAGGACCTTACCCCCTGGGGCAGGCGGTCCAGCTGGTTGGCGCCCACGTTCTGGCCGCAGTAGGTGGCCATAGCGGCCCCCATGGCGTCGAAGGGACAGGCCAGCAGCTGATAAATTTTGGAGCCGGTGGCTACAGCGGACACGTAGATGCTGCCCAGGGCGTTGACCGAGGCCTGGAGCACGATGGAGCCGATGGCGGTGATGGAGTATTGCAGGCCCATGGGCAAGCCCATGGCGCACAGCGCCTTACAGGCGACCAAATCCGGCTTGCGCTCCTCCCGGGTGACCCGGAGAATGGGGAATTTTTTCACCATGTATACCAGGCACGCAAGGCCGGACACCGCCTGGGACAGCACCGTAGCAATGGCCGCGCCCGCTACGCCTGCCTGGAACAGCAGGATGAACATCAGGTCCAGTACAATATTCAGTCCGGCGGACAGGGCCAGGAAATACACCGGGGTCCGGCTGTCACCCAAGGAGCGGATGATGCTGGCCAGCAGGTTGTACAGAAACACTACTGGGATGCCCATGAAGATGATAAAAATATAGGCGTTGGCGTCCTCAAAGAGATCGGCGGGGGTTTTCATCGCGGCCAGAATATCCCGGCAGAAAATGCCCGTGGCCACAGTCAGCACCAGGGCGATGATGGCAGACAGGTAGGCGGCGTTGGCCACATACCGGCGCATTTGAGGATAATCCTTGGCGCCCATCCGCTGGGCCACGGGGATAGCGAAGCCGGAGCACACCCCCAGGCAGAAGCCGATGACGAAAAAGTTGATGGAGCCGGTGGCGCCCACCGCGCCCAGGGCCTGCGCACCCAGGAGCTTGCCCACAATCATGGTGTCCACCAGGTTATAGAACTGCTGAAACAGCAGTCCAAACAGGGTGGGCAGAGTGAAGCCCAGAATCAGCCGCATGGGGCTGCCTGAAGTAAGGTCTTTGGTCATAGTGATTTGCCTCCTTTCGAAAGCGGGGTCTTGTGATTTACCTCCCTGGGGCGGCGGATATCGCCCCAGCTTTCGCATTATTATAGCCGCTTCCCCGGAGAAAACAAGTGGATTTTTTCACAAGTTTTTCTTTTGATTTTGAGTGGATATGGGAAGATTACCAGTTAAGAAAAAAGAAAAGGTATGAAAGAGGCCTTTGGGCTGGTCCAGCTTTGTGGAAAATGACAAAACTCCGGTCCCCCAACGGCGGGAGACCGGAGTCTGCCTGTTTGTTCCTGCGCGTTCAGCGGGCCTTGCGCTTGCGAATTTCCTCCCGCTGGATGGTGAAGATGGCCTGAAGCAGCCGGTCCTGATCCTTGGGGTTCAGGGAATCAAACTGGCAGCCGTATCGGCTCACGCCCTTTTTCCACTCCCCCGCCCGGCGAATCTGGCAGCTGAAGTTGAAGGTGGGCGCGTTGGCCACCAACGGAGCGTCGGCGATCACCAGGCGGTCCCCTTCAGCGAAGGGCTCCGCGCAGTTGATGAGAATACCTCCGGCACTGATGTCCAGCACCTGGCAGGGGAAAAACGCCTTGGGCATTCCCCCCCTGCTGGGGCGTCTGCCGCACCGGGCCTCGATGTTGACGCTGATGCTCTGGCGGAAGAAAGCCCGCTGCTCCTTGACGAAGGTGCTTTGCAGCCGGTCCACCTTCCACATTTTTACGGTGCTGCCGCATACCTTGGCGTGAAGCACGATGTTGTCCGTCTCACGGTAAAAGCGCACCTTGACCGGCTTGTTGATGAGCACCATGGGCAGGGTGTCGTCGTTGATCTCCCGGATATAAATGCCGCCGTTTTGAATCTTTTCGATTCTGCCCACATAGATCAGGCGGTTGTCCGGGGTCATTACCTCCGCCACCATGCCGATCTGGAGCTCGATGGTCTGGGTCTGGCCTGGCTTTGGGGCCGGCGCGTCGCTCATGGTCCGGACCTCCTTTCCGCATTGTGTTTACCGAAGCGCCCTCACATCGTCATGACGAAGTGGAGGATCACCGCGGCCTCCGCCCTGGTAATGGGGTTGTGGGGGAGCAGGCGGCCGTTGTCGCCGGTCACCGCGCCCAGTTGGACCAGCGTGCTCACCGCGTCCCTGGCATAGCTGGAGACGGTGGAGCCGTCGGAGAAGGTGTTCAGGATGGAGGTGGAGCCGCTGCCCAGATTCCGGCCCGAGGCAGCCAGGGCGTTTTTGATGATAACCATGGCATCCTGACGGGTGACGGGGCTGTAGGGCTTGAAATAGCCGTTGTCGCCGTTGACGACGCCCCGCTGCTTGGCAATGGCCACCGCGCTGGCGAAGTACTCAGTGGTGGCCACGTCGGGGAAGCTGTAGCCGCCGCTGCCGGTGAGGCTCAGCGCCCGGACCAGCATGAGCACGAAATCGCCCCGCTGGATCTGCTGGTTGGGCGCGTAGGAGGTGGCGGTGACGCCCTTGGTCACCCTGTTCTCATAGAGGTAGTCCACCGAGGGTGCGGCCCAGGTGCAGTAGATCAGGTCGTTGAAATACTTGGAGTTGCCGGAGTTGGAGATGTTGAAAACGAGCTGTCCGCTGACGCTCTGGCCGGTGGTATTGGTGGCCGTGTAACCAATGGTGACCGTGCCGTTGGACCGTCCCCGGGGCACAAAGCTGAGCTGGTCGATGGAGGGCGAACCGGAGGCATAGTAGGGCGTGCCGGTGTTGACCTGAGAGCCGGTGCCAAAGCCATTGTAGTTGCTGTACAGCCGTCCGGCGGTGGCGTTGGGCAGGCTGGTAAAGGTGATGTAGGACAGCGTACCGCTCAGCGAGCCGCTGACGGCCGAGCGAATCTGGGCGGCGGTCAGGCGGAAGGGGCTGGAGTTGGTGCCGCTGAAGGTGGTGGTGGGCGGGGTGATCTGGATGGTGATCTCATCGGTGAAGGAGACGCCGTTGGTGTTATATCCGATGAAGGGAATGGTCACCGTCCCGATCGTGCTGCCAGCCTGGAAATAGACGTTTCCAATCAGCTCCGTGACGGTGCCGGTGTTGGTGTAGTAGAACCGGGTACCGGTGGTCACGTTGCTGGACGTGGTGTTGTTGCTTCTGGTGAAGCGCAGGGTGCCCTGACTGACCGCAGGCAGCTGGGTGAACTGTATGTAGCTCAGGCTGGCGTTGGTAGCGGTGAGGCAGAGGGTGTTGAAGTCGCTGGCGCGAAGGCTCACCGACTGGCCGGTAACCACGGTATAGCGCGGCTTGCTGGTCTGCTGGGTGTTGTTGGCCTGGCCGATGTGAACGGTGCCGGTGAAGGTGTTGCCCCGAGTGGTATAGCCGGTGTAGGCGATATCCACCTGGCCCGGAGTGGTGGTGATGGGCACGAAGCTGACGCCGCTCAGGGCGGGAGTTCCGCTGTAATAATAGCTGGTGGTGGAGGCCACCATGCTGTCAAAGTTGCTGAACCCCCGGTAATTGTAGAACAGGGTGCCGTCGCTGGAGGGGGGCGGGGTGAAGCGCACGTAGGACAGGGACTCGCCCAGTGTGCGCTGGCAGGCGGTGCTGAAGTCGGTCGCCCGGAAGGTGACCCAGCCGTCCTGCTTGAAGTCGTAGTAAATGTCCGTGGTGTTGGAGCCGGAGCCGGACGGCTGGCCCACGGTGATGGTCACCGTACCGGTGAAGGCCCGGCCGGCGGTATCCGTACCCTTGTAGCTGATCTTGACCGTGCCCGTATAGCCTGCGGTTGGCACAAAGGTGACGCGGTCCAGGCTGGGGTTGCCGGAACGGCTGTAGGTGTCGGTGGCGGTGACCTTGGTGCCGGGATGGCTGGCGCTGTTGTAGTTATAGTACAGCGTGCCCACGTTGGCCTGGGGCAGGGTAAAGGATACGGACCTCAGGTTGGGATGATAGAAATTGAAGTCCTCGGCTGAGAAGGCGACGGGGGAGCCGTCGTCGGAGCTGTAGGCCACGTCGCCGGTGCCGTTCACCGTGATGTGAATGACGCCGGAGAAGGACTTATTGTCAGTGGACCAGGCGGTGTAGCTGATCTCGGCGGTGCCGGAGAAGGTGTTCTTGGGCACGAAGGACAGGTCGTTCAAAGACCGCTGGCCTTGGGGCGCGGTGCCGGGATAATACCGGTCCTGAAGGCCCACGCCCGCGCCGGTGTCCTCAGAGGAATGGTGCAGATCGTAGAGGACGCCCTGGTCGGTGGAGGACACGGACAGGTTGGTGATGTAGGCCAGCTCCTTATCAGTTTTCTGCCTGCAGGCATTTTGAAGCTGAGTGAGCAGCTTGCTGAACTGATAGGCCGTGCTGGCCGGAGTGGAGGCCGTAATGAGACCCACGGTATCCTCGGTGACCGTAACTGTACAGGTGGCCATATAGGAGCCCTTACGGGCGCTGATGGTGGCGGTGCCCGGACTGCGGGCGGTGAGAATGGTGCTCTCGCCGCTCTTCGGATTCACCGTTACAACGGACGGGTCGCTGGAGGTCCAATCCACAGAGTGGTCGCCGGTATGGGCGGAGCCCCAGGCCCGGGCCTGCACGGTCTGCCGCCGGTCCGGCATCAGGGTGAGGGAGGTGATGGCGTTCTCGCTGTCGTTGACGATGGTGACGCCGGAAACAATGATGGTGATCTCCGCAGGGTCCACGGCCTCCCGGTCCTTTTTGGAGGGGTCCATGGGAATGGCGGTGACGGTGGTCCGGCCCGGACCCGCCGCCGTAATCACCGTTTTGGTGCTGGTGGTGTTGGGCACGGTAACGACGGAGGTGTTTTTGCTGACCCAGTGAACGGGGTCGGCGGCGCCGTAGGTTCCGGTGGGGCTGAGAACGGCGGTGACGGGGATGTAGTCGTTGCCGGTGCTTTTGAAGGTATAGGTATACTTGTTGCTCCCGATGGGCGTGTTTGTGTCATAGCCGAAATTGAGGCGGATCATATCGGTGATCTCAGTGACGGTGACGACGCAGATGGCCTGCGCACCGCCGAAGGCGGCGGTGGCGATGACGGCGGCCTGGCCCGCGCCTACGGCGGTGACGGCGCCGGTCTTTTCATCTACTTTAATGACGTCCTCGTCGCTGCTGCTCCAGGTTACCGTTTTAACAGGAGCGTTGGCCGGCGTGACGGACCTTACGGACAGAGTAAAGTTCCCGTCCGCAGGCATCGTGTGGGAGCTTTCGCTCAGCGTCATGGAGGTAATGGGGGTGGACTTATCGTCCAGGACGGTAACGGCACAGGTGGGGTACTTCGTCGCTGTGGTCTTGCCGTTGGCGTCCTTAAAGGTAACTGTCGCCGTGATGGTGGCGCTGCCGGCCTTCAGGCCGGTGACCAGACCATCGCTGCTCACAGTGGCGATGCTTGTATTGCTGGAACGCCAGGTTACAGACGTATTTCCGCTGTTTTCTCCGGTGGGAATCGCGCGGAGCCGTGCCGTTGTTTCCGGCGGGGTGGACGCCAGGTTCAGCACAACATTTGTCTCGTTCAGGGTGGCGTCGGACGCCGACTCCTTCACGGTTACGGTACACCTGCCCACCGCCGTGCCTGTGCCCACCTTTGGAGTGGCGGTAATGACGGTGGTACCCGCCGCTTTGGCGGTGATCTTACCGTTCTGGTCCACCGTGGCTATTTTCTCGTCGCCGCTCTTCCATTCAAGCGTCTTGTCGGTGGCGTTGTCGGGAAGGATCGTAACTTGACTTTTATTGGACGCGTTGAATGTGTACGTATCCCCGGCGGTCAGAGTCAGGGTGTTGGGAGTCAGCTGCACAAGGTTGACATAGGTGACGTCGGGGGCCTTGTCAACCCGCAGGTCCCATGTCTTTTGGTAGCCGCCTGTCAAGGTCATGGTGATGGGAACCGTTCCCGAAGTGAGGGGGCTTACGCCGGTGATGTCGGCGATGTAGCTGCTGCCGGATTTGGTTACCGATACTGTGGCATAATTCTCATCGCCGCTTGTGAAGCGCACGTCGCTCACGGTAAAAAGCTCCTGATGTTCATTGATTGTGACTGTCAGCCTGGTGGACTGGCCGGCGGTTATGCTGCTGAGAGGCTCGGGCGTATAGGTAAAGGGGGCGTGCCCGCTGTACACATAGCAGTCAAGGCTGACGCCGGCGGTCCCTGGTGTACCGGTCTTGGTTCTGCTCACTGTGATGACCCCGTCTCTGACCACGTTTGCTGAGGCGCCTACCTCCACAGTGATTTCATGCACATCGTCTTCTTTTATCTCTTGTGAATACACGTTTGCGGCACCGTTTATTGTCGCTCCTTTCTTGGGCGACAGCGTCACAGTTTCGCCCTTAGACAGTCCGCCGACGGTCAGGTTGTAGCTGCCGCCGGCGTCCTTCAGCATAATTAAGCGTGTACTGAGCGTCAATGGCGACGGTGCAGACGGCGCCGGATCAGGGGCCGGGTCGTCCGCCCACGCGGGGGAGACGCACAGGGAAGCCGCCATGACCAGGGCCAGCGCAAAAGCGGACAGGCGGCGCAAAGGGTTATGTTTCATGGTTCAAGACTCCTTTTTTGCGAAAAAGTCGGTTCAAAGCGGGGAGCGGGCGGGGGTCCGCCCGCTCCCGGGTAAGGCTGGTTATCTACCGGTGGTAATGGTGTATGTCCATCCATCCGCTTCAGTATATTGGATATTGATGTCAATCGGGTCAATCGGCGTGCCCCATCGGTTATAAAGTCCGCGAACATTGAGCGGTATCCTGGTCAGTTGGCAGTCCTCCACCTTGAGCTGAATGGTCGAAATTGTGCTGTGCGGCTCATTGTCAGGTATACGTATGTTGGCTGGATATGTAACACATCCAACCAGGTTTGAGAATCCGTCTTTATCGGGGACAGCGCTTGTACCTACATAATGCGCCACCGGATGACGGCCCGTAAATCCCGTCACGACTCGATAGAGGTCCTGATCAAAGTTGATGAAAATCTCACCGCTTGTTTTCCCGTCCGCATCAGGCTTTTGGAGGCCTAAACCAACGGACTGGACCGAAGGCTTCTTGTCGTTTACCACCTGAATCGGATAGGTGGCGCGGAACGCACAGCTCTCCACGGAAATCCCAGCGCTTCCGGCGTACGCAATACAGATGTAATTCACATTCTCCTGCAGCTGGAAGTTGTTGAAGTTCATGGACACCTTTCCGCTGGTGGCATTTCCTGTGACATTGATGTTCTCCGGACCCCAGTAGCCTTTGACCAGGTCGCCCGTAGCCGTGGTTTCAATTGTCTGCCGAACGCTCTGCTTTGTCTGTTCGTCCGCGTAGGTATCGAATATAGAGGGCAATCCGGTGGCCGTCTGGCTCCCGCCGTCATTTTCGTACATCGCATTCAACACTGTGTACTTATCGTCGTCCTTATTCAATGCCTTATAAGCATCCTTCAACTCCGGCTTAACATGGTCCACAAACGGCTCGTTGAGGAGGTCGCCCGCCAACGCGGATTCGATGAGCAAAACGGACTTCACCGGGGTGGTGCGGTCAGCGATGGCGTCCACTGCGGTGCTGCCCGTATTCTGCAGGGACAGGCTGGGCCGCTCGGGCATGGTTGTGGTGAAGCGATAGCAGTAAATATCGTCCGAGTAGACAGCGGACACACCGCGGGTGAGCAGGCAGAGCAGGTACACCGTGTTAGGCTCCAGCGTACCGGAGGACAGATTGATGGTGGCCCTGGCTCCGGTGCTCACACTTGGTGTGGTGCCCTTGATCACGCCGTCGTATGTGGTGGTGGCAATGAAGTCGTCTCTTCTGGGCCGATCCACCGTGAACGGAGCGGCGATGTCCGAACTTGTGGCCCAGTTCCGGTCTCCGCGCATGAGGGGCACCGTTCCCAGGGCAGGTTGGTCGGCACCCTTCAAAACACTCATGGCGGGGCTGTAGCTGACAACCTGCCTTACGTCGCTCTCAACCAGCTCGATGGCGCTGTTCAGGGTGTTGGTCGCTGTAGACAGGTTTTTCAGGGGAATGGCCAGGTAATAGACCTGCCCGGGCCGGTTCAGCGTCATATAGATCTCGGCGTTGGTGTCATGCGCGTCGATGGTGGGCCTGTCGTCGATATCCGGGGCCTTGCTGTCCGTGAAAAGCTTGGACATGGTGAACGGGTCGGGAGTGCCCACGGACAGCACGCCCAGCTCCAGCGCCTTGTCATAGTCGGCCTGGGTGAGTCCGTTGATGACGTTGTTGGACAGTGCGCTCTGGGTTCCGGCCACGATGGACACACGGATGGACACCGTCTGGTTCCAGGCGGTGAAATCCTCTTCACCCTTCAGCTTGTCGATGTGAACGGCGTACTCCGTATACTTGAAATCTTGCAGGAGAGCGTAGTCAGGCGTGGGATTGGGGGCGTTGGTACCGGTCCACCTGCTGACGCTTCGGTAAGCAAAGCCCTCGCTCTCGTCCACAGCGATGTCAAGCTGGCCCACTTCCGTCCAGCTCCCAGTGGTGTCGTGCCGTTTGTACAGGGTGACCACCATGGAGGTATCCGCCCAAATCAGCATATCCCAGCGCATGCTGCTGTTGTTCATATTCTCCACGTTCTGAGGCTCTGCAATGAAGTGGTAGTCAATGCGGTTTCGGTCATTGTTGGCGCCGCCGGTGGGCGGTCCCATGGTCAGCTCATCCCCCGGGGTCAGCAGCACCTTGGCAAAGGAGGTGGTAAAGGGCAGGTCGCAGGGAGAGGGGTCCAGCGGATTGGTGGCCACGGACAGGTCGTAAATGCCCGCCAGGTGGAAGTAATAGGAGGCGCCGCTGTCCAGCTTCAGGCCGCTTTCGCTGTAATCGTAGGTGCCGTCGGCGTTGACCTTCGGACCGGGCAGGCGGACCTCCACCCTGCCGTCCTCCAGCATCTCCACCACGGCATAGCGCCAGTCGATCCAGGTGTCGTTTTCGCCGACGCTTTCCTTGCTGCGGTCCTTCATCGCCGTGTGCGACCCGGAGGGGGTTCCGCTGTACATGGTGATGTAGGAGGACAGCGCGGTGGTCAGCTTACTGCGAGCGTTGAGGTATTCGATGTATTCGTCGGTCGTCTGGTCGTCTGGGTCAATGCTGGGGTTCTGGTAAAGCGCGTTATAGGCGGACTGCATCTTATCGTACAGGGTCAGGAAAACGTTCTCGCCCTTCTTGGTGCCGCCTTTGACGTTCTCGGAGAAAATGATGCTGACGTCGGCGGTGAGCTGGGGATTGTCATCGACTTGAGTGCCGTCGGGATTGGTAAAGAGCAGCTTGGCGGTGGGTTTGGTGTTGTCCAGGGTGTGCACCCGCAGGGCCTTGATCTGCGTGGACAGGTTGCCGGTGGTGGTGGCGTGGTCGTTGGCCATGTAGTACAGCACATAGGACGAGGTGTTGGTATTCTGGGTCAGCAGATTGGAGATGTTGAGGGGAGAGGTGCGCTGCTCACCGGCCTGGATCGCACCGGCGCCGCTCTGCATTTTGATCTTGGCGGCCAGGAGGTCGGCCTCGCTGTTAAATTTCAGGGTGGAGTGCTCGTCGTCGTTGGGGTCGAAGGTCTCGTCGTCCCACGCGAGGAAGCGCTTGGACATATGGTCCGCCTCGGTGACGATGGCCCAAACCAGGTCGGCGGGCTCGTCGATGGTATAGGTCACCCGGATGGAGCTGACGGTCTCGCCGGTCTGGGTGATGCTGGTGACGTTGGGCGGCGTCTCGTCCGGAGTGGTGAAGGGCAGGCGGACCACGCTGGAGCTCTTGGCGCCGTCATGGTCGGTGAGCCACAGGTACAGTACATAGTTGGTCTTTTCGTCCAGCGGGGTGTTGTTGACGGGGAAGGGGATGGTGACGTTTTTGGTCACGCTCATACTGCCGTAGCCCAGGTTGCCGGGAATGGCGGCGGACTTAAACTCCTCAGCCTTGGGCGCGGCGGCTCCGGCGGGCAGCAGGGCGTAATAGAGCAGGCAGCTCTTGGTGGTCATGACGGTGACCTGAGCCTCGTCACAGGTGATCTTGGACATGACGGGATAGCCGCTGGCAAAGGCGGGGACGGTATCGTCCGGCGTGGAGAAGGAGGTGACCTTGATGGGGCTGTGCTCTCCCCGGCCGTCCACCAGCATAGCGGTGAGATAGTAGGACCCGCCGGAGGTCAGCTTGGAGACCGCCGCGGTGAACTCCTTGTTGGCGGCGTCGGCCTTAACGTTGCCGGAAACCAGCACATTGCCGCCGTAGGCGGGGGGCTCCAGCAGGTCGGCCTCGGTGACGGACCCGTCGGCCACGGCGGACACCGCCCAGTAGATGGTGCCGGTCTTATTGGTCTTGAACACCGCCGTGGCGGAGGTGGGCGCGATGTTCTTCACTGCGGGATAGCCCGCCAGCAGTTTGGGGTCGGCGGAGGACTCGGCGGCCTGAGTGCTGTCCATGGTGCCGCCGTTGATGTCGGTGGTGATGCCCGGGCGGATCTCGATATTGTCGGGCAGCTGCTCCACAGTGGAGCCCGCCGCGCCCACGTTCAGCTTGCCGATGTCGCCGGTGCCGGTGACGTTGGTGGCGGTGTCCAGATTCAGGTCGCCCACCTGCGCGTCGCCGTCCACCAGCACGGAGGAGCCGGTGGCGTACTCGTCCACGGTGACCTTATCGGCGATGCCCTGAACCACCTGGAGGCTGGAGCCGGGAGTCTTGTTGACTACCTCCTTGATGTTGCCGGCCAGCTGGTACAAAGCGCCGTTCTCACCGTCCAGGGTGATGAGGTTCAGGCCGTAGCCGGGCAGGGAGGAGTCGTCCACATAGGCGTTGGTGCGCACCACGGCGGTGGGAATGTCGGTGTTGCCCTCGACGCGGAGGGTGACGAACTGGTCGCCGATGCTGTCCACGACGAGATTGTCGGCCACCACGTTGCGCATGATGATACTGCTCTGGCTGGAGTTGCTCTCGCCGCCGCCGCTGACGATGATCTCGCCCAGCACAGTGACGTTCTCCAGCAGTACCTCGCCCAGGTCGATGCCGCCGGTGAGGTACAGGTTGCCCACGATGACGCCGTCACGCAGCTTCACGCCGGAGGTATTCACCGTGACATTGCCGTAGACGTTGCCCAGGGCGTGGTCGCCGGGGGTCTGGACGGGCGTGCCGATGGCGCGCACCAGCATGGCGGCCACCTCGCCCCGGGTGATGTTCCGGAAGGGCTGGAAGGAGCCGTCGTCATAGCCGCTGATGATGCCGTTGGCCGCCGCAGCGCCCACCAGGCCCCGGCTCCAGTCGCTGAGGGAGCGGCTGTCGGAGAAGCCCAGCGTCTCGCCTACGGTGGGCTGGAGCATCATGTTCCGGGACAGCAGCACTGCGGCCTGCTCCCGGGTGAGGGGCGCGTTGGGGGAGGCGAGGGTGGGGGCGGTGCCCTGGAAGTAGCCGATGTTATAGGCGATGTCGATATCCTCATAATACCAGTCGCGGGTGCTGACGTCGGCAAAGGGATGTCCGCCCATCTTGCTGTAGCCATAGGCGCGGTTCATCATGGTGACGAACTCCGCCCGGGTAATGCTGCGGTTGGGGGCCATATTGCCGCCCACGTCGCCCCGCATAACGCCCCAATCCACCAGGGTGTTCACGTAGGGGTCAGCCCAACTGGCCGCGTCAGCGGTAAACACGGCCCCGGGCATAAGGCCCAGAATCAGCGCCAGGGACAGGATGCCTGCCAGTCCCCGGCGCAGCAGCCGGCTTTTGACGTTGTTGGATGGATGCTTGCTCATGAGTGTGACCGTTCCTTTCCGGCGCGGCGGGCGTAGAGCCGCCGCGTCTGTCCATAGTGCTTGGTACCTGCGGTTTATGTTGAACTAAGCGTCGCGCTCAGATTATCTACCTTGCCCTGCCCTTCAGCTGGAGGTTGAACACGGCCTCCCGAAGCAGGGTCTCCTCGTCGTTGCAAAGATCCACGAATTTGGCGGCGTACATCAGGGGGACCGCCGCCCGCTCGGTGGGGCGCATGCGCAGCACCTGGCACGTCACCACCAGCGGCTCGCTGGTGACGGGGATGACCACCTCCAGCTGCTCCCCCACCTGGAGGGAGTGGTCGGTATAAAAGGCGATGCCGCCGGCGCTCAAATCGTTGGATTCGATCTCCCGCCTGCCCTTCCACTGCCCGGTGACGGGATAGATGAGGCTCTGAAAGCGGACCACCACCCGCAAATTTTTGCGCATGTCGCCGGCGTCCCGGTTGATTTTGGAGACCTCCAGCTGGATCATGTCGTTCCGGCTGCGCACGATGACGCCCTCGTAGGAGGGGCCTGTGTCCATAATAGACAGCAGCTTCAGCTTTTTGTGCTCCAGGATCTCGTCGATCTTGCCGTCCTCCACCTGGATCTGCCAATAAGGCCCGTCGGTCCTACCCTGGATCCGCCCCCGGGCGATGGGCGATCCCTTGCTGTCCAGCAGCAGATAGATGCTCTGCTCCATCCTCACTCCTCCTGTTCTGTGGGTCCGGGCTGCTCCTGCCTCTGCTTCGGGGCCGCCTTGGGGGCGGAGCCCTCCTTGACCCGGTTGGGGTCAAAGTGCAGGAAGTACACATAGATCTCCACGATGGCCTTATACAGCTCCTCGGGCACCTCCTGGCCCAGCTTGAGCTGGGTGAGGATGGTGGCCAGGGAGTTGTCCTCATAGACGGGCACGCCGCTGTCGGCGGCCACCTCCACGATTTTCTCCGCCATGTAGCCCATGCCGGAGGCCACGATCACCGGCGCGTTGCTTCCCGCCTCGTATTGAAGGGCCACCGCCTTCTTGGAGGGGTTGCGCCTGCCGTCATACTTTGACATTGACACTGTTCTTCCCTTCAAAGATTTTGGGGAACACCTCGGTGAGGGTCACCGGATGGTCCATCTTCCGCACGCTGACCGCGGCGGGATTGAGGTCGTTGCGGGTGAGGATGTGGGAAATGCTCTGCTCGATTTCCTTGGAGAAGGGGGCCACCCCCTCGGGGCAGTTGATGACGATGCCCACGTCCCGCTCCCGGCTGGTGAGGATCACGTCGAAGAAGCCCAGGCCCTGCACGTCCAGCTTGAACAGGAACTTCATGCACTTCTCCCCCTGCCCCTGTCCGCCCTTTTTCTCCTCGGCCTCTGGGTCCACCCACAGCTCGGAGAAGAGCATCCGCTCGTCCATCTCCATGGGGATCAGGAAGTGGTTGAGGGGCATGTACACGCTCTCGTTCACCAGCATGGCCCGCACCAGGTTTCGGAACACGTCCTGGACCTCGGCGCTTCCCTCCCCCCGGAGAGCCCGGGCGGCGGCGGCGGCCAGGTGGTCGGCAAACTGAGCGGCGGAGGTGTTTTTGGCGAACTGGCTGTTTTGCAGCAGCTGGAGCAGGGAATTTCCGTCGATGCCCCCCAGCATTCCTTTCAAGGTGCCGTAGCCGGACACCTGGTGAAAGGTCTCCAGCAGCTTATCCTCCGACCCGTTCTCATACCGGGCCAGGTCCAGCGCCAGCAGGGTGAGCAGCTCCCGGGGGGTGCCCAGGTCGTGGGTCTGGCTGACATAGGCGGACATGAGGGGAAACACCTTCTGCTGCAAAAGCTCGATGTTGCCCTGCCGGTCCCCGGCGGCCAGGCCGTTCTCCAGCTGGGCGATGAGCTCCCGCAGCTGGTCGCCCCAGCTGGCAGGCATGGAGTTGGCCATCCCCGTCAGGTTGCGCAGCAGGTTGCCCTCAATGTGGGAGGTGGAGGAAAAGTCGCTGTAGCTCTTCAGGAAATTGAGGATATCCGCCCGCACGCCCTCCGACTCCGCCCGGGCGTAGGCGTTGCGCAACAGGGCGAACAGCGCCCCGCCGAACCGGGTGCCCGCCCGCATCTGGGCGGTGAGGAACCGCAGCAGCTCCGACGGGTCCATTTTCAGCATCTCCATGGCCTGGGCCATCTCCTCGGCGATGCCCTCGCTCATGCCGGAGGCCACGGACGTGCCCTCCCGCAGCATCAGCTTGGACATGGTGGAGCTCAGGTCCTGGGTCTGGCGCAGCTGCTGGACGAAGGTCTGGAAGTTGGAGTCGTACCGGATTTTGCTCCCGGCCTGACTAGAGGCGTCCTGCTGCTCGGTGCGGTGGTCCGCCCCCGTCACCCGGTCCAGGTCTGGAACGTTCTGAACCTGGCTGTTGCTGGGGGATATGGGGATGTTGCGGTTGGTTATGCTGTTGGTATTGTCATGACCCGGTACCGGGTTGGTTACTCCCAAAAGATCAGGCATTTTTCACACCCCTGCGATAAAACTTGGAAAACCTACTTAATTTTCAGCCGCTCCCTGCCGATAATAGAAAAGATAAAAGATATTTACTGAGGTGGTGCTTTTTTATGGGCAGCGGAAATGAAATTCTGGATATGTATATCTACGAGACCGGCACGCTCCTGGAGCAGCTGGAAACCATCGTCCTGGAGGCGGAAAAGGCGGATACGTTCTCTCAGGAGAATGTAAACGAGATCTTCCGCATCATGCACACCATCAAGGGCTCTTCCGCCATGATGGAGTTTGACACCCTGGCCACCGTGGCCCACCGGATTGAGGACATGTTCTTCATCATCCGGGAGCAGACCATGTCTGTGGTCCAGGAAGAGGACCGCCCGGCGCTGTTTGACGTCGTATTCCAGTCCATCGACTTCTTCCGGGGCGAGGTGGACAAGGTAGAGGCGGGCGAACCTCTTGATAAGAATATCGACAGCTTCATGGCAAATATTAATACCCTGATCGCAAAAATCAAGGGAGAAGAACCGCCGGCGGCGGCGCCTGCCGGCGCGTCGTCCCCGGCGGGGCAAAGCGCCCCCGCTCCGGCGCCCCAGGCCGCCGCCCCTGCCGGGGACGACGGGTTCCCCTTTGCGCTGCGGGTGAATTTCGAGGAGGGCTCCGGTATGGAGAGCCTGCGGGCCTTCATGCTGGTCACCGCCGTGAAGGACGTGGTGGAGGAGTCCGATTTTACCTTCTCCCCCGCCAATGTGGAGAACGATCCCTCCACCTCTGAGAGCATCCTCTCCGACGGCTTCCATCTGATGTTTAAGGATCTGGGCGACCGGGAGAGCGCCATCGGCGTCATCAAGACCGTGGGCTCGGTCCACGACTACTCTACCTACGTGGTCGCGCCTCCTCCGGAGGCCCCCGACGCCGCGCCCGCGGCCAGCGCGGCGTCCCCGGCGGCCGCATCCGCCGCCGCGCCTGCTGCAGCCGCTCCCGCCGCCGCTCCCGCCGCGCCCGCGCCCGCTGCCGCTCCGGCCGCCGCGGCCCCCGCTCAGCAGCAGCATCCCAAGGAGACGCTCATCAGCGTCAACCTGTCCAAGCTGGACCAGCTGTCCGCCGTGGTGGGCGAGATCGTCATCACCGAGTCCATGGTCACCTCCTCCCCCGATCTGAAGGGGCTGGCGCTGGACGCCTTCTCCAAGTCCGCCCGCCAGCTGCGCAAGCTCACCGACGAGCTCCAGGACGTGTCCATGTCCCTGCGCATGGTGCCCGTGTCCAGCGTGTTCCAGAAAATGACCCGTATCGTGCGCGACATGACCAAGAAGCTGAACCGCCCCTGCAAGCTCACCCTGGTAGGGGAGAATACCGAGGTGGATAAGACCATCGTGGACTCCATCGGCGACCCCATCATGCACATGGTCCGCAACTCCATGGACCACGGCATCGAGGAGAACCAGCAGGAGCGCATCGACGCGGGCAAGGACCCCGTGGGCGAAATCATCCTGTCCGCCCGGGACACCGGCAGCGAGGTCATCATCGAGATCATCGACGACGGCCGGGGCGTGGACGACCAGGCCGTGCTGGCCAAGGCCATCCGCCAGGGCATCGCCTCCCCCGACACAGAGTACAGCCATAAGGAGATCCTCAGCTTCCTGATGGCCCCCGGCTTCTCCACCAACACCGAGGTCACCGAGTTCTCCGGTCGCGGCGTGGGCATGGACGTGGTGAAGCGGGGCGTGGAGGATCTGGGCGGCAGCGTCAGCATCTCCAGCGAGCTGGGCAAGGGTATGACCACCACCATCCGCATTCCCCTGACCATGGCCATTATGGACGGCATGGAGGTGGCGGTGGGAGATTCTATCTTTACCATTCCCATCAATAATATCGTGTCCACCCTGAAGGTGTCCTCCGGCGAGGTGATCCACGACTCCAGCCGGGGCGAGATCATCAAGTGCCAGGGCAACTTTGTCCCCATCGTGCGGGCCAGGGAGCTGTACCAGCTCCAGGGGGGCTGCACCGAGATCGAGGACGGCGTGCTCATCTGGCTGGAAACCGGGGACCACTCCTATTGCCTGTTCGTGGATGAGCTGCTGGGCCAGCAGCAGGTGGTAGTCAAGCAGCTGCCCGTCTATGTGAACAGTTATAACATCAAGAGCTACGGAATCAACGGCTGTACTCTGCGCAGCGACGGCAGCATCAGCATCATTTTGGATGTGGCCAGCCTGTACACCGCCGCCCGGGGCATGTGAGAAGGAGAGAGGAAACTATGAACGACGAAGTTATGTTCGCCAGGCAGGACGAGATGCAAGCCCTGAACACACAGGACGACGCGGTGGACACCCAGAAATACCTGATTTTCATGGCGGGCCACCTGAAGCTGGGCGTGGCGGCCGAGGATGTGGTGGAAATCCTCAACAACCAGGTCATCACCTATCTGCCCATGGTGCCCGACTTCATCCGGGGTATCATCAACATGCGCGGCCAGATGATCCCCATCCTGGACGTCCGGGCCCGCCTGGGCATGCCCTCCCAGGAGGAGAGCCTGGTAGTGGTCCTCAATCTGGAGGATGTCCAGCTGGGTATCCTGGTGGACGGCGTGGACCAGATGCTGGATATCCCCAAGAGCAACATTCACCCGCTGCCCACCAACAGCACCCAGATGCTGGTCAGCGGCATGTGTTCCCTGCCCGACGGCTCCGGCACCATGATGGTGCTGGACTGCGAGCAGCTCAAGCCCAATGAATAAGCTGGGAGCAGGGGTGGGCGGCTCCGGATCTTTTTCCGCCCTGACGATCACAGACAACGATTTTAACCGTTTGGTCAAATTCATTCAGAGCAACTACGGCATCGACCTGACCCAGAAAAAGCAGCTCATTACCGGCCGGCTGTCCACCCCGCTGAAGCAGCGGGGCTACACCAGCTTCTCCGATTTTGTCAACCATGTCCTTCAGACCAAGGACAACGACCTGATCACCCTGCTGCTGGATAAGCTGACCACCAACTACACCTTCTTCATGCGGGAAAAGGAGCATTTGGACCTGTTTTGCAAGCAGATCATCCCCGACATCGTCCGCAAGCACCAGAAGGACAAGACGCTGGCCATCTGGAGCGCGGGCTGCTCCACCGGAGAGGAGCCCTATAATATCACCATGTTCCTCTTCGACTACCTGGGGCAGCAGGCCAGCCAGTGGGATACCCAGCTGCTGGCCACCGACATCTCCAATCGGGCCATGACTGCCGCCAAAAAGGGCGTGTACGAGCTGCCCGACACCATCCCCGCCGACTGGAAGAAGAAGTACTTCGTCAAGCAGCCCGACGGGCACTACCAGGTATCCAAGGCGGTGCGGGACAATGTGATCTTCCAGCCCTTCAACCTGATGGACCCCATCAAGTTCCGCCGCAAGTTTGACGTCATCTTCTGCCGAAACGTGATGATTTACTTCGACCAGCCCACCAAGGACGCGCTGGTCCGCCGCTTCTATGACGCCACCCTCCCCGGCGGCTACCTGCTCATCAGCAAGTCGGAGAACCTGAGCGCCAATATGCCTTACCGGAGGCTGGCTCCGTCCACCTTCCAAAAGTAATCCGTGCAGCCGGGCCGACCCGCATCCGCCGGTCGGCCTGGTATCATACCATGAAGAGGAGGCCATACCGTTTATGGCGAATCCTATGACCCAAAATAAAAAAATCCGTGTTATGGTGGTGGACGACTCCATGGTGGCCCGGAGCATGATTATCCGCGGCCTGTCCGCCCACCCCAGAATCGAGGTGGTGGGCTTTGCCATCAACACCTTGGACGCCAAGCTCAAAATATCTCAGTACAAGCCGGACGTGGTCACCATGGATGTGGAAATGCCCGGCCAGAGCGGCACCGATTTCCTCCGGCAGTACCTGCCCACCAATCCCATTCCGGTGATTTTGGTGTCCTCTCTGAACCTGAAGGTGTTCGACGCCCTGGCCGTGGGCGCAGTGGACTTCGTGCGCAAGCCTGACGACCAGCAGAGCGTGGACGGCTTTGTGGCCGCCCTGGCGCAGAAGGTCATCATTGCCTCCAACGCCCATGTGCGGGCCGCCGGGGCCGGACTGGTGCCCAAGGCGCCCGCCGCTTCGATGGCTGCCCCCAACCTGGGCTCCAGCGTCAGCCTCAATAACGTGATCATCGGCCTGGGGGCGTCCACCGGCGGCACCGAGGCCACTCTGGAGGTCATGAAGCGTCTGCCCGCCGATATCCCTCCCATGGTCATCGTCCAGCATATGCCCCCCGGATTCACGAAAATGTACGCCGAGCGCCTCAACCGCCTGTGCGCCATGGAGGTGCGGGAGGCGCAGAGCGGCGACGAGCTGCGCCGGGGCCTGGCCCTGGTGGCCCCCGCCGACCTCCAGTGCCGGGTGGTGCGCATCGGCGGCACCCGGTACACCGTGAACTGTACACCCGGCGAAAAGGTCAGCGGCCACCGCCCCTCGGTGGACGCCCTGTTCCAGTCCATGGCCGACACGGTCAACTGCAAAATGGTGGGTATCATCATGACCGGCATGGGGCAGGACGGCGCCGTAGGCCTGCTGGCTATGCGCAAAAAGGGCGCCTACACCATCGGTCAGGACAAAGAGTCCTCCGTGGTTTACGGTATGCCCGGCGTGGCCCAGAACATCGGCGCGGTGATGATCCAGGCCTCCTGCGAGAACGTGTCCAATGTCCTGCTGCGCCATTTGAAAAGCCTGGGGTAAGACTGGAAAGTCTGGGAAACTGCCGGTTAAAAGCCCCAAAATCGGGATAAAATGCGCCCGGAGCCTGTTCCATCTGGCTCCGGGCGTTCTGCATATACAAAGAAATTTCCGCCTTTTTCTTATGTTCGAGTCAAGTTTGCCGATATATAAAATGAATGTAGAAGTGAAAAACCTATTTCGGAAATCAAAAGGATGTGAGTGACTGTGTTGACCTCGTCTGGCTACGGCGCGATTTCTTCCATTGGTCCCGCAAAGGTCTATCGGACCAAGACAGGGCAAAAGGAACGGGCAAAGGTGGGCCTTGGCAGCAACAAATACGACAGTGTGACAATCTCCGCGCCCAGCCAGGACAGCCGCTTCCTCGGCCTGGTGGGTAAGCTGTCCCAGGAGGTGCGGGCGGCCACCACCACCGGAGACATCACCTCCCTGCGCCAGCAGGTGGCTTCCGGTGAATATACCCCGGACCCCACGGCCATCGCGGCTCGGATGCTGTTTTTTGGGGAGGGCCGGTAAATGAGCGCACCCTTTCAAGATTACCTGAAGCTGCTGCGCGAGGTGGGCCGCCTGCTGGAGCAGCTGGCCGGCCTGGCCCAGCAAAAAGCCGACGTGGTACGCCGGGACGATCTGCTGGGCCTGGACGATGTGCTCAAGCAGGAGCAGGCCCTGGGTCTGAACCTGCGAGGCATGGAGCTGCGGCGGCTGAAGCTGGTGCCCCAGCTGGGCCTGGAGGGCGTGCCCCTGTCCGGACTGACCTCCAAATGCCCCCCGGAGCTGAAGGATGAAGCCCGTCAGGTGGTGGGCGATCTGACGGACAGCTACCGGATATACCGCAGCAGCGCGGATATGGCTCGGAACACCCTAGAGCTGAACCTGCACCAGATCGAAAAGTTCGTCGCCGCCAACGGCGGAGACCCGAAGGATCTGGATATGAGCGTGGGGAGCGGATACGCCGCCCCCGACAAGGAGCCGCCCAGAAGTATGAAAACAGATTTTCGCGCTTGAGCGCGCATAACAAAATAAGGAGTTTTTGCTTATGTCTACGCTTGGAACCTTTGACGCCTTTACCGCCGCCCGCCTGGGTATTTATGCCGCTCAGCAGGGCTTCCGGGTCTCAGGCAACAACATCTCTAACATCAATACCGAGGGCTACACCCGCCAGCGGCTGGATCAGGTGAGCTTTAAGGCCGGCGCTTACGATATGTACCGCTCCCAGCTGGACAACCACGTGGGCAGCGGCGCGCTGGTAATGAACATTAACCAGATCCGCGACCCCTATCTGGATGTGCGCTACCGCAATGTCAGCGCTGATGTGGGCTATCATGGCGCCATGCTGGCCGGCCTGCAGAATATCGCCGCCATTCTGGACGAGATCGGCAAGGGCGAGGACGTGTCCAGCAACGAAAAGGGGGACGGCCTGCTTCACGCCCAGCTCCAGGACCTGGCCAAGAAGTTGCGCGCGTTTGCGGAGAATCCCACCACCCTGAATGATACCCTGGTGCGTAACTCCGCGCAGACGCTGTGCTATTTGTTCAACGATTACGCCAGAAAACTGGAAACCTTTTACGAAGAAACCAAGGTGGATTTTGGGGACCAGGTGACGGAGGTCAATGAATGCCTTAAAAACATTCGGGACCTGAACCGGGAGATCCGGGACTGCGAGATTTACGGCGACAACGCCCTGGAGCTTCGGGACGAGCGCAACCGCCAGATCGACAAGCTGTCCGAGTACATCCACATCAAGGTGCAGTACAGCGAGGAGAGCATCGGCAGCGGGCAGACAGTGGAGAAGCTGTCCATTTTCCTGGACGACGACAACCCGGACGCCTTGGTCACGACCGACCAATCCATGCTGATTGACGGCGTGTATGGCGCACAGCTCTATCATAGGCCGGTGAAAAACGAGAATTTTGATCCTGACCAACCCATCAGTGATGCCAATGCGCCTTATTTGGACAAAGACGGCAAGCCTGTGGTTGATATTAAGGATGCCGCGCTGAGTCCCAACTTCGATTTGTCCATTTCCAAGCTGCAAGACGTTTATGAGAAGGAGTGGACCAGCGCTACGAGCGTGCGGGAGCTGCTGAATTCCGATGCGTTTGCCGTTTACAAGGCTTCAATCACCACCAGCAGTTGGGCAGAGGATGATACATTTGAAATCAGCGGCAAAGAATTTAAGGTTGTGGCGGACGGCACAACACCTGTCCGCGCCGATGAAATTACTCTTAGCGACGCAAATGACAAAAGCAAGATGGCGGCCTTTATCGCCAAGAATCTGAACAGCCCTGACTATAAGGTCACGGCTGATGGCGCCAATTTGGTGTTCACGGCCATGAGGCCGGGTGAGATTGGAAAAAGCGGCCCTGCCGCCGCGCCTTCCCTGACCTTGATAGACGGGGGCAATAAACTTGGCCTAACAGGACCGAACCAAGAGCAGGACGGCAAGGAACCTCCCGCCACAGTCCCGGGCGGGCCCCCGGATACCCCGGATCAGGTCTACTCCTATCAGCTGGCCAACGACGGCAACTGGTATCTGTCCACCGCCTATGTAACGCACACCTACGACGTGGACCTGGACGACAACGACCTGCACGGTTCGCTCCAGGCCGTCCGGGAGCTGCTGACCGAACGGGGCGAGTTCTCCACGCCGGATGACGTCGCCATCGACGAAAATGCCACCCAGAAGCGGGGCATCCAGTACTATCAGTTGTCTCTGGACCTGCTGGCCAAGCAGTTTGCGGAGCAGTACAACAAGCTCAACCAGGGCTATATGCTCAACCAAAACGGAAACTACGTCGATAAGGACGGGAAGGAGCTTACCATTGCCGGAAAGCCTGTCAATAGATATGATGGGCTGACACCCGACCAGAAGCAAGAGCTGATTGACGGCGGCAAATATGTCAAAGTGGATGAAAATGGCGATAAGGTTCCTGATTTGGATGCGTGGTTGGCGGACAAAGACAATAATGCCGTCCCCATGGGCGGCGTGCTGTTCAGCAATCTCAACAGCGGCGACGATACCACCGACATCAGGGCCATCAATATCAGTGTATCCCAAAGCTGGTCCAACAGAGATGTTCAGCTGGTCCCCAAGTTTGAGGTGCTGTTTAATGGCGACGTGGACAATTCCACCGATAATATCAACGCCAACCACATGGTCAACATGATCGAAAAGGGCTTGCTCTACAATCCCAAGGATCTCGTGCCGGATGCGGTGAGCGACAAGCTGTTTGAGGGCAACTTCAACGACATGTTCAGCAATATAAACCTGGTATTGTCCAAGGATACCCGCTCCAATAACCTGGACACGAATCTGTATTACACCCAGCGGGTGGAGATTGAGTACGCCCGGGAGGGCGTGTCCGGAGTGGACCTGAACGACGAGGCTATGAACCTGATGCAGTTCCAGAAGGCCTATTCCGCCGCCTGCCGCCTGATGACGGTGGTGGACGAGGCGCTGGACCGGCTGATTAACAACACTGCAATGTAAGAGGAGGTTTTTAGGATATGGTACGAGCGACAACAGGCGGCGTGCTGAAAAGCTATCGTTATAACCTGATGAATTCCTTCATTTCCAGCAATAAGGCCCGGGAGACGATGCTCACCCAGCGGGTGTTCAACTCCTATGCTGAGGACCCCGCGGCGGCGGCCAAATCCTTCCGGCTGCGCAAGTCCCGCATGATGACCAGCAGTCAGCTGAGCGTGTGTCAGGACACCTACTACAAGCATTCGGCGGGCTTTCAGTGCCTGCTGACCATCGACGAGCTGATCGACACCACCAACGGCAAGGGCACGGCTATGACCACCCTGAAGGACACCACGCTGGAGATGCTCAACGACCCCAAGGGCGACGCCCGGGTCCAGCTGACCAAGGTGCTGGACCAGCTGAGCGATACCATCGTTCAGAACCTGAACCAGACCTATGGCGACGATTTCATCTTCGCCGGGGCGGACGGTCAAAACGTGCCTTTCACCGTGGAAGAGGTAAACGGCGTCAAGAAGCTGTTTTATCGGGGCGTGTCGGTGGACGCGACGCCCCCGGGGGCTATTTTGACCGACGCCGCCACAGGCAACAATGTCACCGATGCCAACGGTAACTATGTGATGGCCAGCAGTCCCACGCTCAGTAAAACTGAATATGATGATGCGATTGCCGCTGGAGAAGCTACGGGCAACTTTATTTCATACAAAGCGTCCGATGGCAGTGGCGGCACAGTCGACCGTTATGTCCGTATAGCGGACGCGGAGACAATGAGCGAAGAGGACTACAACAAGGCTAAAACCGACGCGGAAAAGCTGGACTATCTAATGAACGAAAAGCGCTTTGTGGACATCGGCTTGGGCTTTCAGGAGGACGAAAACGGCAAGCTGATTGAGTCCAGTGCCTTCAACGATGCTCTCAACGGCTTGACCTTCCTGGGCTACGGCATGGATAAGGACGGCGACCCCAAGAATATCTACTCCATCATTCAGAAGCTGAAGGGAATCGCTGAGAGCGTACCCGACGAAGGAACCTGGAGCGCCGATGTGTATGAGGACTTCAGAGGTCTGGTGTCGAAGCTGGAGGACGCCTCCTCCAACTTCAAGACGGAGTTCACCAACATGGACGCCGGCACCCAGAAACTGAAAAATAATATGTCCCTGCTGGAGGATAACGTCTACAGTTTGAAGGAGCAGTATTCCAACATCGAAGATGTGAATATGGCGGACGCCATTACTTCTTTCATCTGGGCTGAATACTGCTACAATGCCGCGCTGAAGGTGGGCAACAGCATCCTCTCCCAGAGCCTGATGGACTATTTGAACTGATTGACATCGGCGGTGTCTGTTTAATTTGAGCAAGAGAGGAGCGGAAATGAGATTATGTACCCACTAATTGAAATTAAAACTGTACCCATTGAGATTGAGATGAAGGTGTCCCATGCCAAGCTGGAGTATGCCAGGGGGACCGCTGATCTGGAAATTTCCCGGGATAAGGGTGGGCTGAGCATCAAAAGCAGGCCCATCAAGCTGAATATTGACACCTTTGAGGCCCGCAATTCTGTGGTTCCCACCGCCATGCGCTCTCAGGAGCAGGCCGCCCAGAAGGGACAGGAGGCCTCCTACACCGCTACGGCCACCTATGCCCGGCACGGCGACATGCTGCTGAACGCCAAGATTGGTGAGGACACCATCCAGCAGTTCGCGGTGGAGTCCACCATGAAGAATTACAAGCCCAATGTGGGCATTCAGTTCCTGCCCTCCGTCCCGCCGGAGATTACCTGGGACCCGGGCGAGATGCATATCCGCTATGAAATGGATAAGCTGAACTTTGACTGGCGGGTGAATCAGCCTCAGATGGAGTTTACTCCCGGCGATATTGAGATATCCGTCACCCAGCAGCCCGACGTTATCATCAAATATGTGGGCGGGCCGCTGTACGTGCCCCCCTCTGCCGACCCAAACTACGAAGGCGCGGTGGATGTGGAGGCGTAACCGGGCATACCAAGGTGAGCGCCTGACGGCGCATGGAGGTTTTCGTGAAGCTTCAGACCAAATATTTCGGCCAAATTGATTATGAGGCGGAAGATGTTGTCACCTTCCCCGTCGGCCTGTTCGGCTTTGAGGAGGAGCATAAGTTCCTGGTGCTGCCCTTTGAGGGGGGCGCAGGGTCCCTGCTCTGTTTCCAGAGTGTTCAGACACCCGCCCTGGCCTTTGTGGCGATGGACCCTTTTTCCCTGCTGCCCGACTATGCCCCGGTCCTTCAGCCCCAGGAGCTGAAGGAGCTGGGCGTGAAGGACAGCCAAGAGCTGGGCTTTTACGTGCTGTGTGTGGTGAAAAAGCCCGTGTCGGACAGCACGGTTAATTTGAAGTGCCCTGTGGCCATCCATCCCCACACCCGGGTGGCCCGGCAGGTGATTTTGGAGGCGGATGCCTACGAGATGCGCCACCCGCTGGCCGAATTTGGCCGGGAGGGCGCGTTATGTTGATCCTGCAACGCAAGGCCGGCGAGTCCCTGCTGATTGGCGAGGACATTACGGTCCGTGTGGTCTCGGTGGACGGGACGCGGGTGCGTTTGGCCATTTCCGCGCCGGATTATGTGCCTATCCTGCGCAGTGAGCTGGTCATTGCAGCCACCGCAAACCGAGACTCCGCCATGGAGGAAGCCGCCCCTGCGGAGCTTCTGGACCTGCTGGGCGGCGTGCTGGATAAATGGGAGGGGCGGCATGCCGTTCCCCCTGAGACCCAAGCTCCGGCGGCGCCGGAGGGAAAGGAGGACTGACCTATGATGGAATCCATTGCCGGCATGGCTATGGGAATGAGCGCCGCGTCATTCGCCACCAACTACTCGCTGGCCGTCACCAAGAAGATGATGGACAGCCAGGAGCTGGCTGGACAGGAACTGATGAAGATGCTGGAAGCGGTTCCCACTCCTGCCAAGGGAGATTTTATCGACGTTTACGCGTAAATCGGAAAAGCCGGCCTGCGGGCCGGCTTTTTTGTGGTTGATTTTCACTATGAATGGCTATAATTCCAGCAGCTTGATGGAATAAGGAGGCCGTTCATGGAATTTTCCCAGTTTTGCGCCTGCGGCCCGTCGGGATACGCCCAGCTGAAGCAGAAGGTGGACGCCTGCGCCAGACTGGGGCGCAGCTATGAGTTTTCAGGATGCGCTCTGCCGCCTGGATGCGCTCCAGCTCAGGCTCAGGTGGGATTTTGGCGGACGGGAGAAGATTATTTAATCTATTTCCGCCCTGCCGTGTCCTATCAGGGAACCGACCCCAAGTGGAACGAGTTTTTTCTTCGGGGCGCCGTTCAGCGCTACGCCGGATTTCAGGCTATGGCCGACTGCCTGCATGACCTGGACAGCGCATTCACAGCGCCCCGGCCCGGCCTATATCAGACACTGAACCGCCAGCTCCAAAGCCGGGTGATGGGGCAGGAACAGGCGGTGGAGGCGACCGCTTTCAAGCTGTGGAACCACGCCTGCAAACGGGAGCCCCTGCGGCCACTGTCGCTAATCTTCTACGGCCCCACCGGCGTGGGCAAGTCGGAGCTGGGCAAGGCTATTGCCCCCTCCCTGAATCAATGCCTTGGGGAGGAGCGCTACCGCCTGGTGTGGACGGAGCTAAACACTTTCACACAGGCCCATTCCGTCTACCGCCTCACCGGCGCGCCGCCAGGTTATGTGGGGTATGACGATCCTCCGGTATTGGAGGCGGTGCGGCGCTGCCCCTACACGGTCTTTATGTTTGATGAGCTGGACAAGGCCCATCCGGAGGTGCTGAAGGTCTTCATGTCCATTTTGGACGAGGGCCGCAGCACCGCCCGCCGGGAAGACCAGCAGGGAAGCCGTGAGCTGGATTTTCGGCGGTGCATCCTTCTGTTCACCACCAACACCGACCTGTCGGGGCGGGAACGGCGTCTGGGCTTTTCCATGCCGGAAAAAGCGTCTGAGCCGGCCCCCTCCAAGCTTCCCCGCTCCGCCGCCCTGGCCCAGCGCCTGTATCAGGCAGACGAGGCCGCCCGGCAGGCTATGATTCGCTGTGGGGTCCTAAGGGAGATTGCCGGACGGTTCAGCGGCTTGATTGGTTTTCAACCCTTGGGCAGCGAGGCGCGGGAACAGGTCACGGCCAAGCAGATTGCGGCCCTGGGCCGGGAGTACGGCCTGGAGGTTTCCCAGGTGTCTCCCGCCATTGCCCGGGCGCTGACCCCTGGAGCGGCTATCTCCCCCCGGTCCACCGTGCCTATGCTGGAGGGTATTCTAGGACCGGTATTTTTGGCCCAAACGCCTTTGGCCAGGGAGGGAACCGCCTTTCGGCTGGAGGGTACGCTGGAGCACATGTATTTGGTTCCCGCATGAAAAAACCGCTGAGAGCAGACCCTCTCAGCGGTTTTTTGTCATTCGGGGGTGTAGTCCAGCTCGGTGATCTCATTTGTCACCGGGTCCATCCGGTAGAGATGCTCACCATCAATACTCATGAGGTAGCTCCCCATGATCTCATTGCTATTGGGAACGTTGTTGTCGCTGTACACATACAGCCGGATACAGGGCACGTCGTTCACCATCTCGGTGGCGTTGGAGGGCAGGACCTCATAGCCGTCCATAGAGTCGCCGGGCAGACCCAGCTCAGAGGGAGTCATGGATTCCAACCGCTGAACGGCCCCCCGCTGGGTGATGGGATGCTGGGCGACGGGAGTGGGCGGAGGAGAGGTGACCCTGCCCACCTGCTCATCCGCCGTGACCACGCAGACGCCGGGGGACCAGGTGATGCGCACCGTGTGCACATAGGTGATGGGCTCCGGCGTGGGCTCAGGGTCCGGCTCAGGGGTGGGCTCAGGCGTGGGGCTGGCCTCGGGGTCCTGGGACTCGGCGTCCTCAGGAGCTTCCGTTTCCGGCGCCTCTGTCTCTTCTGGCTCCGGGAGCGGAACATTTCTGGCCAACAGCACCATACCCTCCGGAGTGGTGTAATCCGGCTTATCCTTCAGCCGGACAAATTCCTCGTCTACCACAGAGAAGGAAGGGTCCTCCCCCGCCAGCTGCCCAACATAGGTCTGTGCGGCCTTACCCGCGTCCACCAGATTGGAATAGGTGTAGGTTATGGTCTTGGCCTTTTCCGCCACAGCTCCGCTTTCGTCGGCCTCCAGCGCCAGACCCACGATAGACACATCGTCGCCAATGGGAATCTCAGTGGGCAGCACAGGGGGCTCGGGCTCCACGGAGACGCTTACGTCCGGGTCCTCGTCGGCAAAGAATCTGGGCTTGATGACGAAAAGGAAGAGGATAACCGCCGCGGCAACGATGACCGCCAGCGAAATGATGAGGAACGGGAGGGGGAGCTTCTTCTTTTTGACCTGCTCTTCCCCTTCCTGGCCCTCCACCTCCTCAGGTACGGGCTGCCCCTTCTTTCCCTTCTTAGGCTTGGGGGGCTTTACCTTTTTGGGCTTTTTAGGCTTTTTCTCTTTGGGCGCCTTGGGCGGCTTCGGCTCCTTTGGCGCCTTGGGTTTTCCAAATGCCATAGGTTACAACACCTCTTGCGTCTGTCTCATCAGGCCAAGGTAATGGTGATGGAGTCCTGCTCCTTCAGCGCATGCTGGAATCCACGTTCAATCCCGTTGACCTCCAGGCGCACCGCCCTGTCCAGATGTTCAAAGTCAATGCCGGAGTGCTCCAGCAGATCCATAAGATAATAGGGGGACCCGTCTTCCTTCAGGGGCAGGACCAAAGGATTGCCGTTGAGGACGAAATGCACCTCCCGGGGCCGGGGGGCGGGCCGAGCCGGAGCAGGGGCCGCCAATGGGGCGGGGGCGGGTTGCACGGCCGGAGAGGGCGTCTGGGGCTGAACCAGGTCAGGCGGCGTCTCTTTGGGCGGCGTCTGGCGCAGGGTGAGGATCACATCTCCCTGAATCAGCTGCCGGTCCATGGAAGAGATGGCGTTGTTCACCATGGCCTTACCGTAGAAATTCTCACCCAGCAGTTCGCCCAATGTGCGGTGGGCGTCCTCGCCGTGACCAGCGGGGATAAAATGGATCTCATCCCCTGCGTGGACCACGCTGGACAGCGTGGCCTCCTCGCCGTTGATCCGCAGCACGGCAGGGACGGCTGGCTCACCCCGGTACACCAGCCGCTTGCCATCCAGGGTGACATTCAGGCTTTTGCCCGTCTTACCCACCATGTCGGCGTAACTGTAGCCGTTCATCAGCAGAATGTCACGCAGAGTCAGCACACCATTGCGGAACAGCTTGGCGGTTTGGCCGTTGAGAATCACCACATAACTGTCGTTCAGCAATCCCAGCCCCGCCGAGATGGCGATGCCCAGGGGCGTGGCGTACTCCGGCTTTTCCAGCTCCAGGTTGTCGGAAAACACACTGAGCGTGAAGTTGTTCCCAGCGATGGCCACCCGTTTCTCGTCCATTTCCATTTGAATGGCCACCTTCTCCCGCAGACCGGCCAGCTTACTGCCGCCGCCCGCCAAAAATACGGCGGAGGGAGCGTTCCCATTCACGTTCAAAATCTGCTTGGCGATGGCGTCGGCCAGCTTATCCATGGGCTCTTGGATGACCTGCACCACCTCGTTGACGGCGACCCGCTCCTCCTGCCCCAGAATGTTCCGGCACCGGATGAGCTCCTCACTTTCGCCAATGGCGCGCTTAATCTCCTCGGCGGTTTTGAAGTCCACCAAATAGGAACGCATGATGGCCTCGGTAATCTCGTCTCCGGCCACAGTGGCCATGGTGTAACCCACCACGCTGCCGTCCCGGCACAGGGCGATATCGGTGGTGCCCGCGCCGATGTCCACCATAGCTAGATTCAGCAGCCGCAGCTCGGCGGGAATGGCGGCGTTCATAGCGGCGATGGGCTCCAAGGTCATGCTGGCCACCTGCAGTCCCGCGGTCCGCATAGCGGCATACAGGCTTTCCACCACCTCGCCGGGAAGGAAGGTGGCGACCACGTCGGCCTCCGCCTTGCGCCCGGTGTGATACTGGAGGTTTGCCATGGGATAGTTGTCCAGCCGGTACTGGGCTACGGTGTAGCCCACCAGGAACATCTGGCGGCGGTCGCTGCCATCATGTCGGAGCGCTTCCTCAGCGGCGGAAACCGCCCCGGCTTCCAGGCGGCTGATTTGCTCGGCGTCAATGGACTGATCCTCAGGCAGCTCCAGGATGAAGGAGCCCTTTTGCGTGCGCAGGGCCCGCCCGGCGGCGGCTACACAAACCCGCTCCAGGTGCACGCCAAGGCGGCTTTCCAGCCGCTCCGTCACCGTCCGGGCCAATGCGCCCACCTGCTTGATGTCGTCAATTTGGCCGTCCATCATGGCCCGCTTGCCGTGCTCGGCCATCTCCACGTCGATGACCTTTAACCGGTCTCCCACCGGTCGGCCTACCACGCCCACCACGCTGCGCGTGCCGATGTCCAGGGCGAAGATAAGGTCCTTGTCCTGGGCCTTCAAGTCTGCCATAGGTCCGCTCCTTTCTCCAGGTTTTCAGGGGGTAACTTGTGTCAAAAAAGTGCCAGGGAACGGCATGACTGCCGCCCCCTGGCAACCTGTTTGGTTGCTTAATACTTGCTGAACACGCTGGCGGCGGAGCTGCTGCTGGAAGAGGTATCGTAGCTATCCTCATAGGAGGAGGAGCTGGAGGGAGCAGCGCTGTAAGCGGGCTGGGGCTTGGGCATATAACCGTCCTGGCGCAGCTTGAAGCGGCTGAGCAGCTCCTTCATCAGGGCAGCCTGGCTGGACAGCTCCTCGCTGGCTGCGGCGGACTCCTCGCTGGTGGCGGAGTTGGTCTGCACCACGGAGCTGATCTGGTCGATGCCCTCGGTCACCTGGGCAATGGCCTCGGACTCCTCCTCGGCGGCCTTGGTGATCTGCTGGACGGCCTCCAGCACCTTGCTGGAGCTCTCCACGGTCATGTTCAGGGAGTCGGAAACCTTCTGAACGATCTCGTTGCCTTCCTTCACGGAGATGATGGAACGGTCGATAAGCTCTTTGGTAGCCTTGGCCGCCTCGTCGGACTTGGCGGACAGGTTGCGCACCTCGTCGGCGACCACGGCAAAGCCCTTGCCGGCGCTGCCCGCCCGAGCGGCCTCAACAGCGGCGTTCAGAGCCAGAATATTGGTCTGGAAGGCGATGTTCTCGATGGTGGCAATAATCTTGCCGATCTCGGCGGAGGAGTCGGAGATCTTCTCCATGGCCTCCACCATCTGGCGCATATACTCGGAGCTCTCGTTGATGCGCTGACCGGCATCCTGGGAGTGGCCCATAGCCTCTTCGCTGCTCTGGGCGTTCTTGCGGGAGTTGTTGGAAATCTCAGCGATGGTGGCGGACAGCTCCTCCACAGCGCTAGCCTGCTCGGTAGCGCCCTGGGCCAGGGACTGGGCGCCGGTGGACACCTGCTCGGCGCCGGCGGACACCTGCTCGGCGCTCTGGTTGATCTGAGTCAAGGCGTCGCTGAGGCTGCGGTTGATGGCGCGCACGGAGGTGAGCACGCTGCTCAGAGCGCCCACGTACATCTTCTCGTCCTTGGTGCGCACATCGAAGTTGCCGTTGCCCATTTCCTCCAGCAGACGGCATTCGTCGCTGATGACCTCGTTGAGGACGTTCTGGCTGGTACGCAAGGCATCGCACATCTCGCCCAGCTCACTGGTGCTGTGGTAGTCCACGGGGATATCCAGCTTACCCTGGCTGAAGCCCTCCAGGGCGGTATGTACCTGCTCTGCGGGGACAACGATGCTCTTGATGATGATCAGAGCGATACGCAGTACAATAACGGTGGCGATGACCATGGCGGCCAGAATGATTCCGATGGCAATATTAGAAATCATGCTCTGTCTTGCAATGATCTCCTCCTGCTTCTGCTGGAGCTTGGCGGCCAGGGCATCGCCGGCTGTAGCGGCGGCCTTCAGCTTGGGGGAGCAGGAGGCGGCAATCATGTCGGCGGCATCCGTGCGGCTCTCGGCTGTGTTGTTGCGGGCTACGGCGACGATGTTCTGGGCCTCGACTTCCCACTCTCTAACTGTATTAACAAAGCTGTTCAGCTCAGTCTTGTCATCCAGGGGATAAACCTTATCCAACTCATCCAGACGTGTGGTCAGCTCAGACACCTTTTCCATCGCGGTATCCAAGTTGGACATATCGCCGCCCAGCACCGCGTCGCGCAGACTGCGCCCGGCAATATTGTAGTCAATGCGGCACTCGGAAACAATGTCGTTGGCGCCGACATAATCCTTAAGGATGTCAGTATACTGGTTCTTCTGTATGGTCATCAGGATAATGGATGCGATGATGATGATCACAGAGACGATGACGGTGACCCCGAACCCCAGGATCAGGCTTTTTTTGATCTTCATGTTTTTGATCATGGACTCTTCCTCCTCGATTTCTTACTGTGATAGGTATTTATATGAAATCGGTTCTGAGCTTGGTAAAGACCAGGGGTTTCCTGTCCCTCTCCAGCACGTCGCCGTATTTTCCTTTTTTCTCGTCCGTAACCACCCGGCCGCCGGACATCGTGATAACCCGCCGCCGGAGAATGTTCACATACTGGCTGTCATGGGTGGCCATGATGACCGTGGTGCCCCGGCGGTTCACGTCGTTGAGCAGGTGGAGCGTATCCCAAATGCAGTCGTCGTCCAGGTTGGCGGTGATTTCGTCCAGAACGAGAATGGGCGGGCTTCCAATCAGGGCCCGTGCCAGCTCCACCCGGCGGCACTCACCAATGGACAGCTCAATGGGATATTTATTCTCCACGCCCTTCATGCCCACCAGGCCCAGCACCTTTTTGATGCGAATGTCCACCACCCGGGCGCTTTCCCGGCCCAGGGTGATTCGGGAGGCCAGGGCCAGATTTTCGCCCACGGTCTTCTTGCGAATGAGGGTGGGGTCCTGCCAAATTTTTCCGAACATCACCGAGGCTCGGTTGCGGCTGAGAATCAGCGCCCGGTTCAGGTCCCGATCCCCCAGATACACCTTGCCCAGATTAGGCTTGATTTCACCGGTAATCAGGCGCAGCAGCGTACTCTTTCCGGCGCCGCTTCCCCCCACAACAAAGACGAACTCTCCCTGGTGGATGGTCAGCTCCACGCCCTCCACGCCCGTATCCTGGTGCACAGGGCCCTTGCGTTTTCGCTTTGGCTTATAAAATTTTGAAACATGATCCAAATGAATGGTGGGCATAGACATCTCCTGGTGCTAAACACCGAACAAACAGAGGTCAAATTTCTTTCCATTGAAAACGGTCGGATTTCTGCTATAATGTCTGTATGATAGCAGAGCCCGCTGAGAGGAGGTGTAGGGATGAAGTCGAGCAAGCGCTCCAGCCATTGGGTGCGGAATATCATTTTAGCGGCGCTACTGGCGGTGCTGTGCATCGGCGGAGTAGAGCTGGCCGCCTGCCGCTACTTTGCCCCGGATACCTATGAGCGCATCGTAGCGCCGGTCCGCTATGCCGCCGGCGTGGTGGCGGATACCGGCAAGGCCGCATTGGACGCCACCGGACGGTTCCTCAAGGCGGCGGCGGACAAAACCGTCGAGCTGGCAAGCCAAGGGGCTCAATTCGCGGCCCGACAGGCGTCGGCGCTGGCTGCTCAAGCCGCGGCGGTCTGGGAGGACTTGACCCGCGGACCGGAAATCCTGCTGACGGCGCCCTCACAGCCGCCCGGGGACCTTCCCGCGCCCGTCACCGATCCGCCTGTGACCGAATTGCTGGAGGTGAACGGCCGGCAGGTGCTCACCGGCGGTATGACTCCGGTCACCTATTTTTGTCAGGCCGATGAGGAGTGGGCCGACCAGCTCTATGGAACGGACCCCATCGGGCCCTACGGCTGCGGCCCCACAGCCATGGCTATGGTGGTGGCCAGCCTGACGGACACGGATACCGACCCAGCTCAAATGTCGGCCTGGGCGGCCGCCCACGGCTACTGGGCCCCGCGAAGCGGCTCTTACCACTCCATTGTCCAGGGCATCGCCCAGGACTTTGGGCTGGAGGCCGTATCTGTCACCGACCGCACCACAGAAAACCTGTACGACCTGCTCACCTCCGGCCACATTGTGGTGGCGCTGATGGGCAAGGGCCACTTTACCAATGGGGGCCACTTCATTCTCCTGCGGGGGAGTACCCTCACCGGGGACATTCTGGTGGCCGACCCCATCAGCAGGGAACGCAGCCTGGAGGTCTGGGACCCCCAGCTTATTCTGGATGAGCTGTCCTCCGCCCGAAACAGCGGAGCTCCGCTGTGGGCGGTGTCCGTCCCAACTACATAATACCATATTTTATTTGTTCGTGCAATATCGGCCCGGTGAATCACCAGGCCGATATTCTGTTATTTTTGGGCTTTAATGGTATGCCGAATTCCCCCGGGCCAGCCGCTGGTTGAGTATCCGGTCCAACTCGGTGATCTGCTTGAGCCGCCGCTTGTTGGCGCCCACCTGGTCGCACAGCATCTGCTGAGGGCGCTGGGCCGGGTCGGCGGGGGGGCCTCCGTTGAGCATGGCAGCCAGCTGGCGGGCATCCTCTCTGTCCGGCAGGGCCTCCAGCTGATCCCGCAGGGCTTGATCCGCCGCTTGGATCTTGCCCAGAGGCTCCTCCCGCATGGCAATCAGCATCTGAATGCTCACCTGATCGTTGCGGTCAATGGACTCGCCCAGCTGCTGAGTCAGATCCCAAAGCTCATTGAGCAAATTGCCCGTGCGCTTCATCTGGACCAACGCGTCCATGACATTTTTTTCGTTCACACCTAGCCCTCCGCAGTGCCCGTGGTGGCGACCGCGCCTGTCAGCTCCTGCTGACTGGTCTTATTTGCCTCCCGGAAGCTGTCCCTGAGCTCGATGACCATAGTTCTCACCCGCTCCAGCTCGATTTTGTTCCGGCCCGCCTTCACCCGGTTGAGCTCAAAGCTGAAATAGTCATACAGGCGGTTCAGGTTTCGGCTGATGGGATACTGCATATCCAGCGTGTCGTCCAGATAACGGATAATGTCCAGACACCGGTCCACACTACCCTCAAACAAGAGATAATCCGCCTTATCCAGGGCCAGACCAGCCCGGAGCAGCCGCTTGACCAGCTCGTCGTACAGCAGCAGCAGCAGCTCTCCCTGGGACATTTCGTTGATCCCCTGTTCCTTATAGCCCTGGTACCCCTGGAAGCCTTTTCTGTCCATTCTTGACTCCTTTTTAATGGATGACGATGATTAGTAACCGGTGGAACCGCCCATCAGGCCGGAGAAGGCGGAGGCCTGAGAGTTCATCTCGGCGATCAATTGCTCCAGACGGCTGAACTGGGTGGTATAGCGGTCGATCTGGTCGGACATCTTGTCCTGCCACCGCTCGATCTGGCTGTCGAGGCTGTCCATCTGGCTCTTCAGGGTGTTGCTGTTCAGAGAGGTGGGGGCCTTGACGGAACCGGCCCTGGTGATCAGTACGCCCTTGGGCTCGCCGGTGGTTTTGACATAGGTGTTCAGGGTGTTCTGCAAGGTCTGCATCAGCCCATCGCCGGAGGAGCCGCCCTCCTTGGTCTTGGTGAAAGCGTTCTTCACCTTATCCGGGTCGCTGTCCAAAGCGGCGCGAAGCTTATCCTCGTCCAGGGACAGGGTGGTCAGCCCGTTGCTGTAGGAGGTGCCGATGCCGATCTCCCGCAGGGTCTGTCCGTCGGTGCCGCCAGGCTGAATGGCGTTGAGCATCTTGCTGTAGAAGCTGGACAGGGTGGTATCGCCAAACAGGATACCGGTCTTGGCCTTTTCGTTGTAGGCGGCCAGCTCACTCTCGCTGTACTGCTCCTCCTGCTCGGCGGTAAGGGGCTCGTACCGCTGCTTGTTGCTGTTTGTCAGAGGCTGGGTGGAGTAGGCGCTCTTCAGCTCCGTGATCATCTCGTTGTAGTCGTCCACAAAGCTACGGATAGCCTCAACAATCTTATCGGAATCGGTGGTGGTGTTAAAGGTAATGGGCTCGTAGTCGCCCTCGCCGTCCTTGGGCTTCGCCTCAAAGGTGCCCTTCACGTTGACGGTCAGGCCGTCCAGGTTGAAGCTGTTGCTGCTGCGGGTCAGGCTCTCAAACCGCTTGCCGTTGATCTCCACATCCATGACGGCGTCCTGTCCGCTGGTATAGCTGGCGGTCAGCTGGGGCTTGAGCTCGCTGCCGTCCGAGCTTACCGTAAAGTCCATCATTTTGCCGGTATCGTCGGTTACGACAAGCTGCCCAGAAGCCTTATTATAGCTGGCAGTATAGCCAAAGGAGCTGAACGAGCCCTGGTTGTTCAGCTTATTGGCAATGTCCTCCATGGAGTCGGCGTTCGTGACGTCAAAGCTGAAATCAAACTTGTCAAACCCAAAGGTAATGGATTTGCTTTGGCCGTCCGCCAAGCCGAGGCCATAGGTCTGGGAGAAATTATTCTTGCCGCTGCCGGAGGAAACGAACATGCCCTCCGCCAGTCCGCCGAACTCGATCTTGCCGTTGGCGCCGGTCTCGGTGGCGGTGAACTTGAACTCGTTGGTCAGCTTGGAGTAGCTCACCTTTACGCCCGACTCAGCGTTGGAGTTGATGGAGTTCATCAGGCCCTCCAGGGTGGTGTCCTCCGTGAGGTTGATGTTGGTGCCGTTGATCGAGAAGTCATACATAAACTTGCCGTCGGAGTTCACCCGGTAATAGTTGCCGTCCTCGTGGAGGCGCACCTTGTTGCCGGCGGCGTCAACAAGTCTGCTGGTGTTCACCGAGCCCACCGGCTTCAGGCGGTTGTCAGCGGTGAACAGGTCGCCCATCAGGTCGCTGACCTTTTTGCTGGTGTTGATATAGTTGGCATCGCCGTTTTCAAAGCCCAGAGCCTGAATGCCGGTGCCGCCCAGGCTCAGCACGTCGCCTTCGACGGAGGGGGTGAAGGACAGCTTGTCGTCCTGCCTGTCCACGGTGACCCTGCCGGAGCCGAAAGCCTTGTCCAGCTCCTTCTGGAGGTTTTCCATGAAGGACCCGTTGGGGTCGGAGCCGTTCACATCGGTGGCCTTAATCACGTCCGACAGATTGATGGTTTTGCTGACGCCATTGAGGCTGATGCCCAGGGTCTTGTCGGCCAGGTAGCTGTAAGTCTTGACGTCGTGGTCGGCCAGGGCGGCGTTTCCCACCTTGATGGTCTTGTCGCCGTCATCCTCGTTACCCAGACCGAACTTGTCCTTGATCTTGCCGGAGGAGGAGGTGATGGAGATATTGTTGCCGTTGCCCAGTCCGTCGGTGAAGGTGATGGTGCCGTCTCCGTTCGCCACAGCCTTAACGGCCCGGTCGGCGGTGGTGGTCTCGTTGAACCCGTTCTTGGTGTAGCTGTAGGTGACCTCGCTGAGCTTTTTGTTGATGGCGTTGGCCAGCTTTTCCGCGCTGGTGTTCCCCTCAAACTCGTCGATGTCCTCCAGCTCGTCGAAGCTGATGTCAAAGGTGGTGCCGTTGGTGCCGCCGTACTGGAAGGTCAGGGAGCCGGAAATATTGCTCACCGTCATCTTACCGGAGATATCAAAATCCTTGCCGCCCACGGCGCTGGCGATCTCGCCCGCAGACTGTCCGCCCAAGCCGGACACGGTGTAGGTGGCGGCGGTGGCCATCTGCTTGACGGCGTTGATCTTGATGTCGCTGGAGCTCTTGCCGCTGGCGGTGATCTTGTCGGCGTAGGTGCCCAAAACGGCGGTATTTACCGCATTGGTGAAAAAGCTGCTGCTGAGCAGGTTGGTTTTGGAGGTATAGGAGGTATACTTGGTGTTGAGGTTGGCCGCCTTGTCGATGATGCTACGGTAAGCCTCCTGCTGCCACTCGATCCTGGTACGCTTTTTCAGCAGGTTTTGGATTTTCATTTTGATGCCGGAGACCGCGTTTTCGATCATGGTCTCGGTATCCATGCCGCTGGCCAGGCCGCTGATCACATTTCGGCTGCCATAGATGCTGCTAGTTCTGGAAGTGCTGTTCATCATGCTGGTAATAGACGCCATATTAGACCGCTCCTTTCTAAAAAGCTCATGGGCAAAACGCACCGCCCAAAGCGCATTTGCAAAGGGAAATTTCTAAAAATTTTTTCACAGTTTTTTTGCTCTACCTCTGTTCTTTTTTATCGACCTGTAGTATATTAAACTTAAGACTTTTCCCCAAGTTTTTGTGAAAGGGAGGGAACGTTTCTTGACTCAGATTATCACCGTCACCAACCAGAAGGGAGGGGTGGGTAAGACCACCACCGCCTCGGCCCTGGTGTGCGGGCTCCACCAGCGCGGCGCCAGGGTCTTGGGCATTGACCTGGACCCCCAAGGCAACCTGGGCTTCACCCTGGGGCTGGACATCGGCTCGAGCAGCACCGTGTACGACGTATTCAAGGGGACCTGTTCCATGGAGGAGGCCATCTCATCCACCGAGTACGGCGACATACTGCCTTCGGACATTATGCTGTCCACCGCAGAGGTGGAGTTTACCGCTCCCCGCCGGGAATTCATGCTCAGCGATCTGCTCACCGGTGTGCGCGACCGGTACGATTTCGTCATCATTGATACGCCGCCAGCTTTGAATATCCTGACGGTCAACGCCTACGTGGCCTCCAGCGGGCTCATTGTCCCCATGGAGGCGGAGGTGCTCAGCCTGGTGGGCGTCACCCAGCTCCAGGAGACCATTGAGGCCGTGCGGGACGCCTTCAACCCCCACCTGAAGGTCATCGGCATCCTCATCAACAAGTTCAACGGACGGCTCACCCTGTCCAAGGACATTTTGGAGCTGGCCCAGGAGGTGGCCGGCCAACTGGGCAGCCAGGTGTTCCAGGCCAAGATCCACCGGGGAGTGGGCGTGGCCATGGCCCCGGCCCACGGGCAGAGCGTGCTCACCTACCAGCCGGACTCCCGCCCCGCCCAGGATTTCCAAGAAATCGTGGACGCGGTGGCCGGCGAGCGTTTCCCCCGGCCCAAGACCACATTCCGGCAGAAGTATATCTCTAAATTTTTCAATTGAGTAAGGAGTATCAGCATCATGGCATCAAAGGACAAAACCAGCAAGACCGCGCGGGTGATGAACCTGCTGAGCAAGAAGACCGACCCCGCCCTGGAGGAGTCCGCCGGGAAACCGGCGGAGCAGCCCGCTTCCCCTGTGCCTCCCATTGTCACCGCTATGGCCCCGGACGCCGCCGTGTCGGTGCAGATCAAAAACGCCCTGGAGGACGCCCTGGAGGGCGAGCTGGACTCCCAGGAGGCGGAGCTCCAGCCCGCTTCCCAGGCTCAGGCGGAGTTTGTGTCCGTCCAGGTGGCCGCGCCCGGGGAGGAGCCCGTATCTGCGGAGCCTGATTCTCAGCCCGAACCTGCCGCGCCCCTTTCCGCGCCTGCGGCGGAGGAGCCTGCGCCGGTTGCTGAGGAAGCCCCCGCGTCGGCCGCTGAGGTACCGGCCGGGCTGGTGGAGGAGCCCACTATGTGGAAGGAACCGCTTCAGCCGATAGACCCCGGCTATATCAACGTGATGCAGGTTTTGGTGGAGGAAAAGGCCCCGAAATACGTAAAGATGTTCGGCCTTTGCGACTGCGCCCGCTGCATGGAGGACGTGAAAGCGTTTACGCTGAACCACCTGCCCCCCAAGTATGTGGTGCTGGAGCCGGGGGACCGGATTCCCCGCCTGACGGTCTATGAGGGCAAGTTCAGCAGCGACATTACGGCCCAGCTCCTTCAGGCCTGCAAGATTGTCCATAATACCCCCCATCACGGCCGGGACTGAGCAAACAGGCAAAAATCTCTGGCGGGCCAGAACGTCCGCCAGAGATTTTTTATGTTTCCTGATGCCTGACTCAGTTCTCAGGCGCTTCCTCCTCAATGGGGGGCAGCTGCTGGGGATAGGGATTGGTAAGCTGCTCCCATAGGGTGTTTACATTCTCCATGCAGATGAAATAGACGCTGGTCATCATGTTGTCGGGAATGCCCAGTTCCTCCGCTAATGTCGTGATGCGGTCCCAGTCGGCGGACTCGTAGCTGAGCACCAGATCGTACAGCATTCCGCACCGGCCCTCGTGGGTCAGCAGAGCGGTTTTGATATCGTCGGCCACCGGTACTTCGGCCAGAATTTCCTCTAAGGGCGCGTCAATGAGGTAATTCAGCGTGGAGAACATACCCATGAGGTAGGCCTCTGACTTGGAAATGGGTACGTTTTTGGCGTGAGTGATCAGCTCGCTGCAAAAATTGGCCCGCATAAAGGAGAGCTTCAAAAACTCCTCCGATCCGGGGTCCGTCTCGTTTTCCGCGTTGCTGGCGCTGAGCAGGTAAATCCACTGCTTCAGCTGCCCCAGACCCAGGGTCATGATGGCCTGGGTGATGGTGGTGGCCCGGTGGCGCAGGGCAAAATAGGCGGAGTTGACCATTTTCAAAAGGCCGTAGGTCAGGCTGGCGTCCGCAGCGATTAAGGTCTCAATTTCCTCCACGTTGGGCTCGTCCCTGGTGACGGCTACCATCAGTTGGAAGAAGTTGCTTTGGATGTAGGAGCTGCTGTGGGCGCGGGTGGTCAGCTTGTCGGCCACATAGGGGCCCTCCAGGCCGTCGGCGCCCAAAGCGATGGCTCGCTGATAGAGTTGCGGGTCATCGATGTTGGTGACAATGCACTTGATGTTCATGCTGTGGGCAATTTCCACCGTGTTGCGAATGGCCAGCTCCGTTGCGGTTTTGGCGTTGATTTTGATAAAGTGGATATCGTCCAGCAGGGACAGGTAGCGGGGGGTGAACTGAAAATCGTTTACCGCAATGCGGTAGCCCTCCTTGACATACTGCTGCACCAGGTGCATGGACAGGGGATGAATGATAACCGCGTCGTCGATTTGAATGACCAGGTCGTTCTTGTCGAAGAGACGGGGCGTCTTTTTCATCAGCAGCATGGTGGTAAAGGTCATGAAATTCAGCGTGCCCTTGAGCACCTTGGGGCTGTTGTCGGTGAGAAAGCTATAGATGGTATTGGCGGCGGCAAATTCCGCGCTTGAGGTGGAGCTGTCGCTGCTAAAGGCCTGATTGGCCCCGTGATATAGGATTTCATGTCCCAGGGTATTGCCCTCAGGGTCCCGGATGGGTTGCCGCACGATGTATTTGCCGCTCATAAAAACTGCCTCCTATCTGGTCCTTCCTTATCCGTGGGTCTGCTCATACTGCAAGAGCAGGTGGTCCATCACATCCACCAAATGGCCGATTTCCGGCTTGGTGAGCTGCTCATCCGCGCCCAGGTCGCGGCCCTTAAGGCGCATCTCTTCGCTGATGAGAGAGGAGAAAATGATGAGGGGAATCTCCTTAAACCGGCTAGTGCTCTCCTTTACCAGCTTGGTCAGCCGGTGGCCGTCCATCTGGGGCATTTCAATGTCGGTGATGATAAGGGCCACGTCACGGGTCAAATCTCCGTTCTGGGGCACGGCGCTGAGCGCCTCCCACAGCTCCAGGCCGTTGGAGAACATGTGCAGGTTGACGTAGTTCGCCTTGCGCAGGGAGTCCTCAATCATCTTGCTGAGCAGGATGGAGTCCTCCGCCACCCAAATGGGCTTGTCGTTGCGCTCACGGGGACCCAGCTGCTCCACCTCGGAGATTTGGATGGAGGTCTCCGGGGCAATTTCGGCCACAATACGCTCAAAGTCCAGGATGGTGACCAGCTCGCCCTCGCACTGGGCAATGCCGGTGGCCACGCTTTCCGCCCCGCCGGACACGGTTTTGTCCGGCTTGGAAATATCCGTCCAGGAGATGCGGCTGATGCGGTCCACGGTGTGGACCCGGAAGGCGATGCACATCTTGTTGAAATTGGTGACGATGAAGATGTCCTTAGCATCCTTCGGACTGTCCACGCCCAGGTATTGGGGCAGGTCCACCACAGTGATTACGGTATCCCGGGGCTTAAAAATGCCCTCCACCGACGGGTGGGACAGGGGCATGGGCTTCACCGGCGCGGAGATCATGATTTCCAGCACCTTGGCAACGTTGATGCCGTACAGGTTGCCGCCGATGGTGAATTTCATGACCTCGATTTCGTTGGTGCCGGACTCCAGCAGGATGCCCCGCTTGTTCTCTTCCATCATTTCCAACACTCCCTTTCCGCGTGTGCGGTCTCAAATGATAAGTTCCTTGCGGCCGTAGCAGCGCACACAGCCCAGGCCGCTGTTTACGTCAAAGAGCAGCGTGCGGGCCACCGACCCGCCCACGTCCTCTTTCAAAAGACGGATGCCCTCTTTTTTCAGGTTGAGCTTGACGCTCTCGATATTTCTCTGCCCAATGTTGCCCAGGGAACCGCTGCCGTCCTTAAACATCATGGCTCCTCCGGCAATCTTGGCAGTAATTCTGGAACGGTTGGCGCCCTTAGCTTCCATCTGCTTTAAGGTTTCTCTGATCCCGGTATCGGCATATTTCATCGGATTTTTACGCCCTGCCTCCATATTAATCGGTAACATGATATGGACCAAAGCACCCAGCTTGAGGGCCGGATCGTGCAGGCAAATGCCGATACAGGACCCCAGCGCGTAGGTAATTAACATACCCTCCCCTTTGGCCATTTTCATGTCCGCAATGCCGATTGTGATCTTACCTTCAGCCATCACTTACGCCCAGCTTCCGTAATAGAACATTCAAAGACCGGAGGTCCGGGGACATCAGCAGGCGGCAGGGAACCTGCTTATTCTCACTAACAAAATTGCCTCCGATGGTCATAATATAATCAGACTGTCCGCCGTACTCCGCCATGGGCACGGCCAGAATAGCCCCTTGCATATCCACGGTAAAGGCAGGCACCGTCAGGTTTACCTCCATGCCGGCCAGACCGCTCAGCGCGTTAATAAAGGTGGAGATCATAATATTGCCGACCTCGATCAGGGCGGAGTGCTCCATCTCGGTGAGCTGGCTGTAATCCTCCACGGCCTTGCCCATCATGCTCTCCAGCACGATGTTGACAAATTCCAGGGGCTGCACCGACAGCATAATGCCGGTCAGCTGGCCGCTGAGCTTCACCAGTACGCCGGCGGTGATCTCCTCCGGACCGCCGATCCACTCGATGGCCTCGTTATATCCCATGATGCGCACCTCGGGCAGCGTGATGCGCACCGCACGCCCCAGCATTTGGGACAGGGCGGTGGCGGCGTTGCCGGTGCCCATACTGCCGATCTCCCGGAGGGTATCCAACTCCAGGGAGTTCAGCTCGTCGTAGTTTTTTATCGCCATTCAGCTTCCTCCTCTCTCTAATCAGGTACGCAGACCATTGATGGTAGTCTCGATCTCGTCGGAGGTCTGGACCATCTTCAGCGCCAGACCGTAGGCCCGCTGGGACTCGATCAGCTTGGTATACTCCTCGGCCAGGTCGGCGTTGGAGCCCTCAACCACGCCCTGACGCAGCCTGCCGGTGCCGTAAATCAGATTGCCGTTTTTGTCCACCGGGAGGTAACGGGTGGCGTCGATCTGCTGCATACCGTTGTAGTTGATGTAGTCAAAGATGCCGACGGGCAGGGGAGTGGTGGTGTCGTCCCCCACCTCGATCAGGCCGCCCACGTCGCTGAGCACAAACCGGCCCTCGTCGTCCCCCAGGTAATAGACCTGCTCGGTGATGGGCTGGCCGTTCTCGTCCAGCTCGCCGGTGGGCATCTCCCGCCCGGACTTGATGAAAGCGCCGTTGCGGGTGTAGCTCACCTCGCCGGTGGCCAGATCCACCAGGGCGAAGAAGCCGTCTCCCTCGATCATGTAGTCCAGGGTGCGGCCAAAGTCCTCCACAGGGCCCTGAGCAAAGTTGGTGGAGGTCATGAGGATGCGGGTGCCCACGCCCATGGGCAGATCGTCCTCGATTCCCCGGTGGTTCTGGTACATCAGGGCGCTGAAATCGGTGCGGTCCGCCTTAAAGCCCATGGTGTTCACATTGGCCACGTTGTCGCCGATGACGTTCATCCGCTTGAGCTGCATGGAGGCGCCTACCGCGCCGGTATAGAAGGATTGATTCATCTCATGTCACCTCATCCCATCCGGCCCACGTCGCTGGAGGCGTGGCCCATGACCTCGTCGTACATCTTGGTCACCGAAGCGCAACTCTGGAAGGCCCGCTGGCAGGTGAGCATCTCCGTCATCTGCTGAATCATGTCGCTGTTGGACCGCTCCAGGTACTTCCACAGCACATAAGGATTTTCCACGGCCTGGGCGCCCTCGCCGGTAAAGAAGCCTGCGTCGTTGTGCTCCAGCTGCTCCAAATCCTCGAACTGGTACACGCCCACAGTGCCCAGGTAGCCGCCGTTGTCCTTCTGGAAGATGTTGCCCTGCTGGTCCACGTTCAGCTTGTCGGTGCGCAGCTGGATGCGCTCGCCGTCCGGATCCATCACATAGCCCACGCCGGGGAAGCACAGGTAGCCCTCGTCGTCCAAGGAAAAGCTGCCCGCCCGGGTGTAGACCATGTCGCCATCCTCCCGCTGGATGGCGAAAAAGCCGTCGCCCATGATGGCGAAGTCCAGGGGGATTTCGGTGGGCTCTGGGACGCCCTGAGTGTAGTCCACGTAGATGTCGCTGTTGGCCCGGATATAGCTTTGCCGGCCAATGTCGGTGTAAATTTTTTCCTGGTTGCCCACCCGGGTGTACATCACGTCGTCAAAGGTGCTGGCGGTGTACCGGCTCTGCTTGAAGCCGGCGGTGGATACGTTCACCAGGTTGTTGCCCACCACATTCAGGTTCTGCTGCTGGGTGAACATGCCGGAGGTCAGATTGTAAAAGCCCTTAAACATCTTTCATCATGCCTTCTTCCGCTTTTTGGATGATTTTTTTGGGGCCTCGCTGTTCATGTATGTGCCCATGTGCTCCCGGAGCTTCTGAATGGCCCGGGAGTGAATCTGGGAGATGCGCGGCTCGCTCACCTGCATCACCTGGGCGATCTCCTTCATGTGAAGGTTCTTTTCATAGTAAAGGGACAGAACGATCTGCTCGTTTTTTTGCAGGGAGGCAATGCCGCTGGCCAGGGTCTCCTGAAGCTCCTGGTCCTCCAGCACGGTCTCGGGCTGGACGGTGGGGTCTTCGGTGGACACCTCGAAGCGGTAGCCCTCCAGGTCCCGGGCGTCCATGAGGGCGTCCAGGGACAGAGTGTTGCTCAGCGCCACCCGTGCGGCCTCCTTCTGGTACTTGTCGGTGGGGATGCCCAGATGGCCGGCCACCTCGTGGTCGGTGGGAAACCGCCCCAGCTCATTGGCCAGGTGGGACACGGCGGTGTCGATCTCCTTGGCCCGCTGCCGGATGTTCCGGGGCAGCCAGTCCTGCTTCCTGGCCAGGTCGATGACCATTCCCCGGATGCGCTTGGCCACATAGGTCTCAAATTTGATCCCCTTGTCCGGGTCAAACTTGTCAATGGAGTTCAGCAGTGTGAGAATGCCCTCGCTGACGATGTCGTCCACCTGGGCAAAGCTGCTGTACACACCGCGGATTTGAAGCGCCGCGCTTTTGATGAGCCCCTCATACCGCAGCACCAGGGGCCATTTCAGTTCCTCGTCCCCGGTCTGCTTGTAGAGCGCCAGCAGGTCGGGAGTGGCCATCGATTCGATTTCGCCGTCCGTATACCGCCGCTGGACCGTGTTGGCGCTCATGTATTCACCGCCCTTCGCTGGAGCTGGGCGGCCGTCTGGTCCACAATGTTGCCCAGGGCCTGGATCTGAACGGTGTTGGTGATCTCATTGAAAGACAGCACGTAAACGTGGGGATAGAACTGAGTAATCATTTTGCTAAAATACCCGCGGATCACCTGGCTGACCAGGATGACCGGCGTCTGGGACAGGTCGCTGAACTTCTTCAAATGCTCCGCCAGCTGGGAGATAATGGTCTGCATCAGCTCGGGACCCATAGCCAGGTACACGCCCTGCTCGTTGCGGGTGAGGGAGGAGATAATTTTCTTCTCCACCTCGGCGTCCAGGGTAATGACCCGCAACTGGCCGTCCTCGCAGAACCGGCGGGTAATGGTGCGGGCCAGGGCGCCGCGGACCTGCTCGGTGGCCATATCCAGGTCCCGGCCCTGGGAGAACGCGTCGGCGGCGGTCTCCACGATGGTGGCCAAATCCTTGATGGGCACGCCCTCCTGAAGGAGGTTGCGCAGCAGCTTCTCCAGCTTGGAGTAGGGAATGAGGGCGGGGATGGCCTCCTCCACCAGCTCGGGGGAGGCCTGCTTGAGATTGTCCACCAGTCGTATGGTCTCGGCCCGGTTCAGCAGCTCGTATGCGTGCTTCTTCACGGTCTCGGCCAAATGGGTCAGCATGACGGACAGGGGGTCGATGACGTTGTAGCCGTAAATCTCCGCCATCTCCTTGTTCTCCGGCAAAATCCACCGGGAGGGGATACCGTAGGCGGGCTCGATGGTCTCGATGCCGTCGATCTCCCCCAGGGGATTGGGCGGTTCCAAGGCTAAATAGTAGTCCACCAGGATTTCGCCCTGGGCCACCACCTCGCCCTTGATGCGGATGGCGTACTGGTTGGTGCCCAGCGCAGAGGAATCGTGGAGGCGGATGGACGGGATGACAAAGCCCATATCCTGGGCGTACTGCCGCCGGAAGATGACAATGCGGCTGATGAGCTTGCCGCCGTGGCTTTCGTCCACCAGCGGAATCAGGCTGTAGCCGAATTCCATCTCCACCGGCTCCACCGACAGCAGGGTATATACGTTATTGATGTCCTTATAATAATCGTTTTCGCTGGGAACGGCCAGCTCCTCGGGCACATCGGGAGCCTGGGCCGCAGCTGCTTCCGCCTGGCGCACGGCGTTCATCTGGCGCACCAGGAAGAACCCGCCGCCCAGCAGGGCCACGCCGCCCACCATCAGGGGGGCGGTGGGCGTGCCGCGAATGAGCGACAGAATGAGCAGAATCACGCCGGTGGTCATTATGGCCCGGGGCTGAGCCTTGAACTGGCCCAGCACATCCATGTTCAGGCTGCCGTCGGACACAGAGCGGGTGACGATCATGCCCGTGGCGGTAGAGATCATCAGGGAGGGGATCTGGGACACCAAGCCGTCGCCAATGGTGAGGATGCAATAGGTGTTCATGGCCTGGGAGATATCCATGTGGTTGATGACCATGCCGATGATGATGCCGCCCACCAGGTTAATGAGCGTGATGATAATGGACATGGTGGAATCGCCCTTGACGATCTTGGTGGCGCCGTCCATGGCGCCGTAGAAATCGGCTTCCTTTTGGATCTTCTCCCGGCGCTGACGGGCCTGCTGCTCGTCGATGAGTCCGGAGGACAGGTCGGCGTCAATGGCCATCTGCTTGCCGGGCATGGCGTCCAGAGTGAACCGGGCGGCCACCTCGGACACGCGCTCCGCACCCTTAGTGATGACGATGAGCTGGACCAGCACGATGATGAAGAAGATGACGAAGCCCACTACGATGTTGCCTTGGGTAATCAGGTTGCCGAAGTTGGTGATGACCACGCCGGGGTCCCCAGTGGTGAGGATCATCCGGGTACTGGACACGTTCATACCCAGCCGGAACAGCGTTGTAATGAGCAGCAGGGAGGGGAAGATGGAGAAATCCAGCGCCTCCGAGATGTTCATGGTAATCATCAGGATCATGATGGACAATCCGATGTTGACGATCAGCAGGATGTCCAGAATCCAGGGGGACAGCGGGATAAACAGGAACATGACCATGACCACCACGAACAGCGCTATGGAATTGTCCAAAATGCGTTTGAGCATAGGTGGTTTACCTCCTGGCGGGGCCTGTTCCTAGGGGTTTACTTGACGATCTGCTGCTTGTCGTTCAGCTTGAAGATGTACACCAGCACCTTGGCCACCGGGTCGTACAGGTCCGGGGGAATCTGCTGGTTTAGCTCGGCCTGGGCGAACAGCGCCCGGGCCAGGGGGACGTTCTCCACCACGGCCACCTGATTTTCCTCCGCAATCTGAACGATGCGAAGGGCCACGTTGTCCTGCCCCTTGGCCAGCACGATGGGGGCGTCGTCCAGGCCCGGCTTATACCGCAGGGCCACGGCGAAGTGGGTGGGGTTACGGATGACCACGTCCGCTCCGGGCACCTGCTGCATCATACGCTGCTGGGCCCGACGGCGCTGGATCTCCTTGATTTTTCCTTTGACCTGGGGATCGCCCTCCATTTGCTTGTACTCTTCCTTGACCTCCTGCTTGGTCATCATCATGTTCTTCTCGTAGTCCCACCACTGATAGAAGAAGTCCAGGGCGGCCACGGCCACAAAGGCAATGCAGATGCGCATGACCATGCCCCACGCCACCTCCACCAGATGGGCCACAGAGGCGGACAGATCGGTGTATAAGTACTGGGAACTCTCAAAGAACATGTCCCGAACGCTCAAAAAGACAATGGCCATCAGGATCACGATCTTAATGAAGTTCTTCAAGGTTTCGACAAGACTTTTCAGGGAAAACAGCCGTTTGAACCCCTGAAGGGGGCTGAGGCGGCTGAATTTTGGCTTCATGGATTCGGTGCTGACCAGAAATCTGGTCTGAGCAAAGGTGGCCGCCACAGCGCACAGAATGGCCACCGCCGCTATGATGCCCACCGTTTTCCCCAGGACCATAAGGCCCTGGATGGACATCTCGCCTGCCAGGCTGCCCACATCCCGGGGCTCCTCGCCCGCCGTGGTCAGGCACAGGGTCATGAATCCGCCCAGCTGCTCGGCAAACGCGCCGGTGAGCAGCCACAGTGTGGCGAAGGTGCCCAGCAGGCCGGCCACGGCCACGGCGTCCCGGCTCATAAAGACGTTGCCCTTTTTTCGTTCGTCCCGTCGCTTTTTTGGCGTCGCTTTTTCTGTTTTATTTCCCTCGGGCAACGCCTGTCCCCCCTTTTTGGTCCGGTGCGGCCCCGTCCCTCAGAAGGGTGGAGGAAGGGGAATCAGTCAAAACGCTCTGTTATTTTACGGCCATTAAGGCCAAAGAGAAATCACCCGGTGAGAACCAGGATATCGTGAAGGCTGTTGAGCATGGCCATCTCCGTTTGGAGCAGGAACTCGCTGAAGGGGATGACAAGCACCAGCAGCAGTCCCAGACCAACCAGCACTTTCAGCTCAATGTTGATGGAAAACACATTGATCTGCGGGATGACCTTCATCAGCACGCCCATGCCCACCTGAGCGATGAGCTCGGCGGCCAGTATGGGGATGCAAAGCTTTATCCCCAGTACCGTACACTCAATGAACAGCTCCAGCAGCAGGTTATAGGCGGGCAATCCGATGGACACCTGCCCAAAGGGCACGATCTCCTCTGAGGTGAGGAACAGCCGCAGCAGGGTGAAGTGTCCTCCTCCGGCAAAGAACAGAAGGGTCATCATGATGTTCAGCAGCTGCCCGGTAACGGACAGGTTGGCCGAAGACCCGGGATCATACATCTGGTTCATGGTCATGCCCATCTGGGTGTCGATCATGGACCCCGCCAGGGAGGGGATATAGAAGAAGAAATTTACCGCCATACCCAGCAGGAAGCCGATGGCCAGCTCCAGCAGCATGAGGATGATAAACTCCACCGTTCCGGCGGGATCGGCGGGCTGCTGCTCCGACGCCGCCGTCACAAAAATGGACAGCACCAAGCACATGCCCGTGCGGAAGGTGGTGGTGACATTGGTACGGCCCAGAATGGGGTTGAACAGGACAAATCCGCTCACCCGGGCGGTGACGAACAGAAACAGCGTCAGCTGCGGCCAGTCAATCATGGATCAGCGCCCCATTCAGCTCGCAATCAGGGTAAAGACCTGATGGGTAAAGTCCTGCAGCGTGTCCAGCATCCAGCCCCCGGCCAGAAGAAGCACGCCGACCACCACAATGAGCTTCAAAACAAAGCCGATGGTCTGCTCATGGATCTGGGTGACAGCCTGGAAAATGGCCACCACCACGCCCACCAGCATAGCCAGCAGCAGCATAGGGCCGGCCAGCCTCAGGGCGATACCGATGGCGTCGCGCATCAAATCTGCCACCTGTCCGGTATCCATAGCGTGCTCCTTTCTTCAGGAAATGGTTCTACTGAACGCTCTGCACCAGGGAGGAGAACATCAGGTTCCAGCCGTTGACAGACACGAACAAAAGCAGCTTAAAGGGCGTGGAGATCATGGCCGGCGGTAGCATGACCATACCCATGGACATCAGCGTGGAGGATACCACCACGTCAATGAGCAGGAAGGGGAGGTAGAGCAGCAATCCAGTATAGAACGCCTTTTGCAGCTCCTGGGTCATGAACGATGGGATGATGATCCGCATGGGCAGATCCATGGCCACCCCGTCTAAACCTGCGTCGTCCTCAGGTATATCTACATGGGCCAAATTGCAGAACATGCGCAGCGTGGGAGGCTGGGTGTTATTCAGCATAAATTCCTTCAATGGGTCGGCCGCCCGGTCAAAAAATTCCTCCATGCTGATCTCCTGTTCCCGATAGGGCGTCCATGCCTCCGTTTCAATGCGGCTGATCACCGGGTTCATGGTAATCAGCGTGAGGAACATGGCGATGCCCACCAGCACCACGTTGGGCGGAGTCTGCTGTGTGCCCATGGCAGTGCGCAGGAAGGACAAAGAGATGATGAACCGCGCAAAGGAGGTCATCATCACCAGCATGGAGGGCAGCAGGGCGATCATGGTGGTGAGGAACAGGATCTCTAGGGTCTGTACGCTGTCGCCGTTGATGTTAATCAAGCTGTCGGTCGGCATCCCATCCTCACCTCGGTTTCTTTTGCTTGAGTACGGTGCGCAGCGCCTCCCCAAAGCTGGGGGGCGCGGGCTGGCCAGAGGCGGGGCGCGTATACAGGGCCTGGGCCTCCTCCCGGGTGAGCTCTGCCACCAGGGACACCCCCGAGGGGGTCACGCCCAGCAGAAGATAACGCTCACCGGCCTGGACTAGGGTCAAGGACTGCTCCCGCCCCAAAGACAGGCGGGATAGCGCCTTGAACTGGTCCGTTCCTCCCCCTGCGCCCCAAAGGCTGCTATGTCCCGCCACATATTTGGTAAACAGGTAGGCCAGCACAATGATGACCAATACGCAGACCAGCAGCCAGACCAGGGATAGGATCGTATCCAGCGCGGAGGGTCCTCCTTGGGACAGGGAGAGAGAGAAATTGCGAAGGGGCATTACGGTCAGGGCGCGCCCAGAATGGAGGTGACGGTCTTCAGAACACGGTCGGGCTTGAAGGGCTTGACGATAAAGTCCTTGGCGCCGGAGCGCACGGCGTCCATAACCATGGACTCCTGGCCCATGGCGGAGCACATGACCACGTTGGCGCTGCCGTCCTTGGCGCGGATGGCCTTCAGCGCCTCCAGACCGTCCATATTGGGCATGGTGATGTCCATGATGACCAGGTCGGGACCGATAGAGCTGAATTTCTCCACCGCATCGGCGCCGTCCACCGCCTCATACAGATCGGTGTAGCCGTTCTTGCTCAGGGTGTCCATAATCATCTTACGCATGAATGCGGCGTCGTCCACTAACAAAATTTTCTTAGCCATGGTTGATCCATCCTTTTTCATTTATGTTGTGCGCCCCAGCTTTTTCTGTCCGGAGCAATATTTATGCGGCCAGCCCCGCGTTTAGGGCCTTATTTGCCGGTGGCAAGCATCTCAATCCCGGGGGTCTGGACAATCTCGGTGATGCGCACGCCGAAATTGTCCTCAATAACCACCACCTCGCCTCGGGCGATGCACTTGCCGTTGACGAACAAATCCACCTGGTCTCCCGCCAGCTTATCCAGCACCACCAGAGAGCCTTTGGCGAACTCCAGAATGTCTTGGACCTTTCGCCGGGCCCGGCCAATCTCCACAGTGACCTGAAGGGGCACCTCCATAATAAGGTCCAGATTCTGGGCCTGTTCCTTGCCCAGCCGGTCGACGGCATCCATCTGCTCCATGTGTACGGGCTTGGTGGCTATGACCTTGGGCTCAGGAGCGGCCTGCTGCTGGGGCTCGGCAGGATAGGGATACGGATAGGGGGGATAGTACATGGGCGGATAACCCATGTATCCGTTTTGCATCTGTCCGTCCGCGCCCGGCATGGACGGATAGGGATAGGGAGGCATCTGCCCCGGATAGCCCATCTGAGCGGCAGGCGCGCCCGGCGCGGGCTGCTGGGGCGTGGGAGCTGGAGCGGGAGTGGGAGTGGGAGCAGGAGCAGGAGCCGGTGCAGGTTCGCTGTTCATTCCGGCCATCATCTTTTCGATCTCCTCTTGGCTCATCTTCTTGTCCCCGCCGGAGGGGGCGGGGGCGGGAGCCGGCTCGGCGGGAAGGCCGCCGGCAAGCATTTTCTCGATCTCCTCCTGAGACATTTTGTGGTCGCCGCCGGAGGGCTCCGGCGCAGGGGCGGGGGCGGGAGCTCCGCCGCCGGAGAGCAGCGCTTCAATCTCCGCCTGGCTCATCTTCCGGTCGCCGCTGCCGGAGGACTCCGGCGCAGGAGCGGGCGCGGGAGGCGCGGCGGAATCGGAGACGCTGCCCACCTCGCCCTCCAGGCCCAGGCCCTTCAGCAGCTCCTTGGCCAGTCCCACGCTCATAACGTTCATAAACTCGCTTTCCAGCGCGTTCTCGATCTTCAGGAAGAACCGGACCACCACCACCTGGTCCGCCCCTGGGGGCATGTGGTCAATTTTGAACTGCTCCAAATCCTCCAGCTCAAAGGACTGGGGGGTGGAGATGTCCACCCGGAAGCCCAAAAAGTCAGACATAGCCGTAGCCGCCGAGCCCATCATCTGGTTCATGACCTCGCACACACAGCTGATGGTCAGCTCGTTAAGCTCGAAGTCCTCGTCGGCGGTTTCCATGCCCATGAGGATGTCCACAATGACCTTGATGTCACTGCGCTTGAGCAGCATGATGTTGCTGCCCTCCAGCCCCTCGACATACTTGATCTCCACGCCGATGGCCGGCTCCAGGTTGCCCAGCGAAAATTCCTTGACGTCCACCACAGAGACCGTGGGCGTGGTGATATCCACCCGATGGTCCAGCATGTTTGATACGGCGGTGGCCGAGGAGCCCAGGCTGATATTCATCATTTCACCCAAGGCGTCAATCGCCATTGGGCTGAACATTTCCTTCTCCATCGCTTACTCGCTCCTTTGCTCGGCCGAATAGCAAACCTCGTCTATCTTAATGGCCATGTTTTTCTTGTGGGTGCCCATGCGTCCAGTAAACCACTGGTATCCGCCGATTTCCAAGAACACTGGGGAATCCTTCGACTTGCCTAGGTCCACCACGTCGCCTACATTGAGGTGGTAGACATCGCTGAGGGACAGCTGGGTGTCGCCCAACTCGGCGACGATCTCCAGCATGGAGTCGCGCAGCTGATCGAAAATGTCCTCCGAGTGGTTCTCGCTGGTGGCCTTGCGTCCCATCGTCTCCCGGTTCACTTCACCGAAAACACTCATGAGCATGTTGCCCGGAAGTACGACGCTCATGCGTCCCTCACTTTCGCCGAAGGTGAGCCGCATATCCACCAGAACCACCGTCTCGTCCAAATTGAGCAGCTGGACCAGGGTTGGGTTGACCTGAGTGTGGTTATACTCAAAGGTAATGGGAACGTAATTCTCCCAGCTGCTTCCCATGAGGGCAATGATATCCTTGAGCAGATGCTCATACAACTGAAGCTCCAGATCGGTGTAGGTATAACCCATCGGCACTTCGCGGATCACATCGCTTTCGCTGCCCATCATCCGGTCCATCATTCCTAACGCCGTGGAGGTGGACACATACACCATCACCGGGTCCTCCGCCTGGATATCCTGTCCGCCCTCCTCCCGCGGGTGGATGGTGACATCCACCATGGCCAACACATCGCCCTCCGTGAGCGCATTGTTGAACTCATAGAACTTCTGTTCCTCAATGCTCTCCACCGTGATCTCGCAAGTAGTGCGCAGCTGAGCGTTGAGCCGGGAGCTGATGACCCGGGTATAGTTCTCAAAGATGCCGTTCAGCATCTTAATGCGGTCCTTGGTAAATTTACGGGGGGTGGTGAAGTCGTATTTTCGATATTTTTTCTCAGGCTGTTTTTCTTCCGCCTTGTTCTCATCGCCACCACTGAGCATGGAGTTCAAGAGCGCATCAATTTGACTTTGCGACAATACCTCAGCCATCGAATCACCTCACCTGATCTGCATTTGCATAATTTTGGTTAGTTTTGCGTATCCGTCATGCCCTCATCGCTCAGGGTGAGGTAGCTGGACATAGCCGCGTTCAATTCCTCCGCGTCCAAATCCACGCCGCTGATAATCATCTCCACCCGGCGGTTGGGAGCGCGGGTCGCGCCGGTGGCGTTGCTGGAGATGGGCCGCCACTGGCCGTAGCTCTCCGGAATCATCCGGGCGGGATGGATGGAGCTGTTGGCCTCGATGAAGGTCACCACCGAGATGGCCCGGTCGGCGGCCAGGCGGTAATCACGCCAGGGCTCGTTGCGCTCATTGGCGGTGGCCTGGGCGGTGTGCCCCTGGACCCGGATTTCGTCGATTACATCCTTGGCTCCGTCCAAAAGGACGCAGATTTTAGACAGAATATTCTGTCCTCCGGGCTGAAGGTGGTAATCGTCGGCCAGGAAGAACACCGTGTCGCTGAAATGGACGTACACCTGGCCGCCGTTAAACTCCACCTGGATGGAGCTTTGCATGCCTTCAGCGGCCACCATGGCCTCGATGGCCTCGGCCAGCTCCTGCATCATCTGGTCGATTTCCTCCTGGGCGTCGGGATTGTCGAACACGCCGCCGCCCTGATTCTCATCAGCGCTGGGGCCTGAACCGCTCTGCAAATCCTCCACGCTGGTGGGAGTGCCCGTAGGATTGAAGCTCTGGACGATGGCCTTCCACTTGTCCTCGCTGATGGTGGACATGGAATACAGCAGCACAAAGAAGCACAACAGCAGAGTTACCATGTCGCCATAGGTATCCATCCAGTTGGCGCCGCCTTCGCCGCCGCCCTTTTTCTTTTTCGCCATGTTCTCAACTCCTCACTTGCGCGTATGTAAGCCCTATCCTTACTCGCCGCCGCTGCCGCTGCTCTCCCGCTGTCCCTGGGGGATGTAGGTCAGCAGCTTTTCCCGCAGCGCCTTGGGGTTCTCACCGGATTGAATAGACATGATGCCCTCTACGATGATTTCCTTGCACAAAACCTCTTCGCCGTCCCGAATCCGCAGGTTGTTGCCAATAGGGCCGAAGATCATATGAGCCAGGATACAGCCGTACAGGGTGGTCACCAAAGCGGTAGCCATACTGCCGCCCAAATCGCCGCCGCCGCTGGTCACGTCCATGCTTCGCAGCATATTGATAAGACCCACCAGCGTACCCACCATGCCGAAGGCCGGGGCCACGGAGGATGCCTTGTCGTAAAGTCCCGCGGCGTCCTCGTGCCGGGCGGACATGCACTCGATGTCGTTCTCCAGGATGGCCCGCACCTTATCCGGGTCGTTGGCGTCCACAATGAGCATGATGGCCTGCTTAAAGAAGGGGTCCTCCTGCTCATTGGCCTTGCCTTCCAGAGCCAGAAGGCCGTTTTTACGGGCGGTCTGAGCCAAATCCACCAGCTGGTCGATGTAGTTCATGGGGTTGAACTTGCCCGTGTTCAGCATGATGCCGAAATGCTTGGGGATGGACCCCAGGGTGGACGGCGGGAAGCTGGCCACCACAATGGCAAAGGTACAGCCAATGACGATAAAGATACTGGCCGCGTCGAAGAAGTTCCACAGGTTGCCAATCTCAATGGTAATGAGCTGGGCGCCCTCCGGCGCGTTGGGGCCGATGTTGATGCCCATGATACAGCCCAGGAAGAACACGACGATGGCGGCCACCAGACCGATGATGTACGTAATATTCATACTACTGCACTACCTCCAACTCCGGGCGGAAGTGCGTGGCGGCCCGGTCGCCTCTTTTTCTTTAGCGGTTATCTACGATGGTGATCTCGCGCTGGATGTCCATGACCTTGGCGTTGTAGCGCGCGATCTTCTCGATAATCTCGTCCGTGCTCTCCCGGACGAGGTAAAAGTCGTGGTTCATCATGACGATCTTGGATTCGGGAATGGACTCGATGTATTCGATCTGCAGGTGGTTGACGAGAAACTTTTCGTGGTTGCGCTTTGTCAAAACGATCATCTTGTGGACCTCCTTTTCCTAGTAGCAGGACCATAGGGGGTTAGCCCGGGGAGGAGGCACGCCTCCCCGGGCGGTGTAAAAGCTTATCAGCGCTTCATGTTAACCAGTTCCTCCAGCATGGAGTCGGTCACGGTAATGATACGGGTGTTGGCCTGATAGCCGCGCTGGGTGAGGATCATCTGGGAAATTTCCTGGGCCAAGTCGGTCTTAGACATTTCCAGACCGTTGGACAGCAGGCGGGTCTTGCCGCCGCTGCGCAGACGGCAGACGTCGGCCATGGCAGCGTCCGCGTCGGCATTGAGGGACTTATTCATATAATAAGCGGTGCCGCTGGGGTCGGAGGCGTTGCCGAAAAGGCTCTGAGCCGCGCCGCCCAGCAGGGAGACGGACAGGCCGCCGGAGCCCTCGCCCGCCTGGTAGTAGTTGTCGCCCAGGTTGGTAACGCCGTTGGGGTTCTTCACCTGGCCGACGGCCACGATGCCGATGGTCACCAGCTCGCCGGTGTCCTTGGAGGTGCCGGAGATGATGCCGGTGTTCTTATCGAAGGTGATGCCCATGAAGGCGGCCTTGTCGTAGGGGGCTGTGGGATCGCCGCCGTCCGTAGCCGCGCTGTCCGGGTCCAGGATATCCTGAAGATGGCCGGTGCCGGGATACTCTTTGCCGCCCTGGGTGGGGTAGACAATCTCTACTTTGGAAACAGGGGGCTTCACACTGTCATCGGTGACGGTCCGCACACCGGGAAGGCGGATAGGCACCAGCTGGTCGCAGTAGTGGGGCTCGCCGGTGTCAGGGTCCACATGGTCCACCAGGAAGCCGTAAACACAGTAGCCGTCGCTGTTGGACAGGTAGCCGTCCGGGCCGAAGTCAAAGTCGCCCACGCGGGTCAGGTTCATGCCGTTGAGCACGGTCTGGTCGGCGCCGGTGCCTCGGAACTGGCTGGCGGTGGTCTTCTCGCCCAGCATAAAGAAGCCGTCGCCATCGATCATCAGGTCGGAGGACTTGCCGGTGACGGCGTAGTTGCCCGTGCTCATGTCGATGCCCACGCTGCCCATGGTGGCGCCGTAGCCGATCTGGGACGGGTTGACGCCGCCCATAACGGTGGTGCCGTCCGAGCCGCCGTTCAGGCTGGTATAGAGTGAGGTCTTGAACACCGAACGGGCGGACTTATAGCCGTAGGTGTTCACGTTTGCCACGTTGTTGCCGATGACGTTCAGGTTTTGCATATGAGTTCGCAGGCCAGCGATGGCCGCATACATTGCACCAGTCATAGTGAGATGATTACTCCTTTCGGTTTGACGCCGTCCCGGTCCGTGTCATTCGGACGCGGGCCGAAGGCATCCGTTTCCGGTCCTGCCATCTGTCTATCATATTACAGGAAGACGGCGCCGTCAATATTTGTGAAGATATTTTCCTTCATTTCTTCTTGGGTGATCGCGGTGATGACCTTGGCGTTCGGCACGTTGATGATAAAGGCCTTCTCGGTGTCCATCGCCAGGATATTGGTGGCCCCCTTGGCCTGGGCGCGGATAACGCTGCCCGCCAGCTGGTCCATCAAGTCCGGCGTGACCTCGATCCCCCGCTCCTGTGCCCGGCTGATGGCGTGCTTGGAAAACGCCACGCTCTGGGCCGGCTGTTCGGCTCTGCTCAGCTCCTGCTGGAGCATGGCTCCGAAGCCGCCTGCCGGTCCGCGCTGCTGTACCGGGCCCTGCGGCGCTTGGCTGCGCTGAAGTCCTGATACGCGCTGGATCATCTTAAGTCACCTCAACCTTTCGTTTAGGGCTCGCTGCCGGGAACGCCCTGCACGCCGTCGTATTCGGCGTCGCCGGAGCCGGTGTCAGTACCGTTTTCGGTTTCTCCGGTCTCGCCGGGGTCCTTCACGGACTCATCTGGGACCTCGTCCGGCTTCTGCGCACTGTCATCGGGCTTTTCAGTGGTGTCGCCCGGGGGGGTGGCGCCGGGGGTGCTGGTTCCGGGCTTTGTGGTAGTGCCGCCTTCATCCTCAATGGGAGGAAGCTTGCCCACAGCCATGATCTGGCTCAGGTTGTAGGTGCCCACATTGCCCTCTTCATCCTTGCCGAAGATGACGTACTGGCCATTGGAGTAGCCGGTGCCGGTGACCTCGACCACATGCTCCTCCAGCGTGTCGCCGTTGATAATGCCGATGGTGACTTCCTTGCCCACCAGAGAGCTGGCGTAGGTCATGATATTGGTCTCGGTCATATTGGTAAGGGCGGTGACCATCTGCATCTGGACCATCTGGTTCAGCATTTCGCTGGTATCCATGGTGTCGTCCAGGGTTTGGCTTTGGAGCTGAACGATCATCAGCTGGAGGAAATCGGTCATGCTCAGCTCGGTGTTGTTTTCCCGGCTGGTGCTGTTTTCAGCCTTACGCGCGCTGTTTGAGCCGACGGCTCCGGTTAGGCGCCAAGAGACGTCTGACATGGAATACTGGCTGATACCCATAATATAAGTTGCTCCTTTCGCTTAGAGTTCCCCGTCGGTGGGGATGAGTCCCAGGCGCAGCTGCTGCATGAAATCCTCGGGGCTGGTGTGCTCCTGGTGCTGCCGGCGGCGCTCCTGGCCGTCCTGGGCGTGGCCGTTGTGGCCGTCGTAATTGTGCTGGTGCTGCTGGTTCTGGTCCTGCTGGCTCTCCTGCTGGCGCTGAACGTTTACCTCCACGTTCTGCTGGGTGCGGCCGGCGAGCATACCCTGCAAATCGCCTGCGTGACGCTCCAGAAGGCCTCTGGTGTCGGCGTTGTGGGCGGTGAGCTCCACATGAAGCGCACCGTCGGCGTTCTGAGTAATCTCAACGGTGACCTCTCCCAGGTTCTCGGGGGTCAGCTGAATGCGGACCGTGGTGTCACCAGCCTGTAGGGCCTGGGCCAGCTTGGCGTCGATCTGCCCGGCCACGTTGGGCTCCTGGGTCTGCTGGGGGGGTTCCACGTCACCCACCTTCACCGGGGCGGCCTTCACGTCGTGGAAAAGCTGCTGGGGAGCCTGCTCCAGGTCGATGACCTCCCCCTGCTCGTCCTTTTCCTGGGGCTTGGCCTCTTCCACCGCCTGACTGACTGCCGATCCGGCCTGCTCGTCCACAGCCGTCTCCAGCAGGTCTGCAGGGCTGTGCTCCACGGTGGGGTCGATTGCCTCCAGCACGGCGTCGGCCTCTGGGTCCTTAGCCTGATCCATCAGCTCCATGTTGTGCATGAACTGCTGAAGCTGCTGCTGCTGCCAGGGGTCCAATTCGATGACCGAAAGCACCTCGCCGTCCTCTCCCATCTGCATCACGACGTACTCGCCAGCTTCGGTTTGGCCCAGGGTCATGTTGTTGGGGTCAAAGGGGATCGCTCCCATGTTGGACTGGGTCAGCGTGTAGCCCTGTTCGGCCAGCTTCTTGACCTGCTCCAGGGGATCGTCCTGAACGGGGCCCTCCTCCTTGCTGACGGCGTCGGTCTTAGGCTTCTGCTCCACGGGCGTGTCGCTCTTGGCAGAGGTCTGGGCCTTCTGATCCAGCAGCTTCTGGAAGTCGCCGGACGCCTTGTCGCCGGCCGTGTTCACCTTGGGCACCATTCCCTGACTGGCCATAGCCTGGTACATGGCCATGACCATATTGGTCTGTTCCATTTCTTTTACACCTCCTTAGATGAGATATCTATTTCCAAACGGCGGGAACACGCCGTATTGGACCTCGTTAGCGCAAAGCCTGAGAGGCGGCTTTGCAGGGCCCGTTCAAATAGGGTGCGGTTTCTTTGGGCCCTTCTATAACTTATGCGCCGATGCTGGCTCTAGCCCTGGCGGAACTGACGAACTCGTCAATCAGAACCTCCTCGCTCTTGGCTACTTCTTTGTTGTAGAGCTCCAGCTTCTTTTCCTTGAGCTTTTCGATGGAGGAGGTGTCGATCTTAGCGTCCACCACCTCCTGGCGCTTGGCCTCCTCCTTCTTGCGCAGCTCCTCCAGCTTGTCGGTCTCCCGCTGGATATCCCGCTCCAGCACCCGCAGGCCGTTCTGGTACACCATGGCGTCGGTGATGGTCATGCCCTCGGCCTTGCGCCGGCTGTATTCCGCGTCGCAGTCCCGGTATTGCCGCCAGGCGGACTCCAGCACTTCCTCCTGCTCCCGGACCTCGGCCATAATGGCGGCGTGTTCGCCCTGAAGGGACTCCAGCACCTGTTCCTTATAAGAGAGCACGGAATCCAGGGAGAATTTGAATTTTTTCATCTATCTCTCGCACCTCGCAGGGTTTATTGGAGGATCTTTGCCATCTCCGCCACACACTGGTCGTAGGAGAAGGCTTCGTTCACGTCCTGAGTCAAAAAGTCGTTTACCGCGTCGATTTTAGACATGGCAAAGTCCAGCTTTCGGTTGGTGCCCGGCTTGTAGGCTCCGATGGCCACCAGGTCGGCGTTTTTCTCGTACACGCTCATAATATCTCGTATGCGGGAGGCCAGCTGTCGGTGCTCCGGGGGAACGATCTCCACCATTAGACGGGAGATGCTGGCGGACACGTCGATGGCCGGGTAATGATTGGAGTTGGCCAGCTGCCGGGACAGCACAATATGCCCGTCCAAAATACCGCGGACCGTATCGGCGATGGGCTCGTTGGTGTCGTCGCCCTCCACCAGAACGGTGTACACGCCGGTGATGGAGCCCCTGGCAAAATTGCCGCTGCGCTCCAGCAGCTTGGGCATTTCCGCGTACATGGAAGGGGTGTAGCCTCTGGACACCGGCGGCTCGCCGATGGCCAAGCCGATCTCCCGCTGGGCCATGGCAAAACGGGTGAGGGAGTCCATCATCAGCAGCACGTCGTAGCCCTGGTCCCGGAAGTACTCCGCAATGCCAGTGGCCACACTGGGACACCGCATACGCAGCATGGCGGGCTGGTCGGAGGTTGCCACCACTAGGATCGACCGCTTCATGCCCTCCGGCCCCAGGTCCTTTTCGACGAATTCCAGCACCTCTCGGCCACGTTCGCCCACAAGAGCGATGACGTTGATGTCGGCGGTGACGTTTTTCGCAATCATGCCCATCAGCGTGGACTTACCCACGCCGGAACCGGCGAAAATGCCGATACGCTGGCCCTTACCAATGGTAATCATGCCGTCGATAGCCTTCACGCCGAACTGAATGCGCTCCCGAATGGGAGGACGCTGCAAAGGATTGATATATCCGCCGCCCACACAGTAGGAGGTGCCCCCCTCAAAGGGGCCTTTGCCGTCGATGGGCTGGCCCAGGGCGTTAATGATGCGCCCCCGGAGGAACTCCCCCACCTGAAGGGTGAGCTGCCGCCCGGTATTCCGCACGAAATTGCCCGCCGAGATGCCGCTCATGTCCGAGTAGGGCATGAGGAGGATGTGGTCGTTCTTGAATCCCACCACCTCGGCGGTGACCTGCCCGCCGGAGTCGCCGTTGTAAATGCGGCAGATGTCGCCCACGGCGGCCCGGCCGCCGCTGGCCTCAATGGACATACCCACGATGTTTTCAATTTTTCCGGTCAGGCTGTAGGGTTCCGCGTTATAGACCTGCCGGATCATTTGCTGAAACATATGTATTCCTCAATGAAACAGGTTGATCCCAGATGCGCTGTTGGCGGTATCCATTAAAATGGTCCGCAGGTTATCCAGCTGGGTGGACGCGCTGGCGTCCACGATCTCGTCGGGCATTTCAATGATGCAGGTGCCCGACTCGTCGTCGGACATGGGGATGATGCGCACCCGGTCGGACAGGGCGCTGAGGGCGGCGGACAGGGACGCGGGAATCTGGGTGAGCCGCTTGGCGTCGCACTCAGAAATATAGATGTGCACCCATTCCTTCTTTTTACGCTTGTCGATGGCGGTCTGAATCATTCGGCTGATGACGTCGGCGCTGCTTTTCAGGCTGACGCACACCACTTTCTCCGCCACAGCCAGGGCCAGGTCCCGCAGGTCGTCCACGCTCCGGTCCATCTGCCGGTCCAGGGTGTCTCCGGCGTGCTCCATGAAACGGTGGACCTCCTCCTCCAGGCGCTTGGCCTGCTCCTCCCGGAGCTGCCTGGACTCCTCCGCCGACTGGGCCATGCCTGCGGCATAGCCCTCCTGATAGCCCTCTTCCCGGGCCTTGGCAAAGACGCTTTGGGTCTCCCTGTCGGCGTCCTCCCGGGCCTGGGCCAGGATGCGCTCCGCGTCCTTCCGGGCCTGGGCCACGATTTCGTCCGCCTCCCGCCGGGCCTCCGCCTGAATCTCCTGGGCCTGAATCTGCGCGAAGCTGATGGGATTTAGTTCCGGCTCTGGCTCTTCCTCCGGTTCGGGGTCGGTAATCAGTACGTCAAAGCCCTCGCCCTTTTCCCCCTGCTCCTCCGGGTCTGAAGGCCCTTCCTCGGGAACCGGGGGGGAATCTTCCGGGTCTGGCTCCACCACCAGCTCCTCCGCCTTGGGGAACTGATAGGACTCCGCCTTTACACGAGAGAACGCTTTGAATATGTTAGGCAATGATATCGTCCTTTCCGCCCTTGGCGATTACGATCTCGCCCTTCTCCTCCAGGCCGCGGATGATATCCACAATGCGCTGCTGCGCGTCTTCCACGTCCTTGAGCTTGACGTTGGTGGTGATCTCCAAATCGTCCTTGATGTTCTGTGCCATACGGGTGGACATATTGGTGAGCAGCTTCTTGGAGACCTCCTCGTTGGCGGTCTTGAGCGCCAGCACCAGGTCTCTGGGATCGCAGTCGCGCACGAAGCGCTGGACCGAGCGGTCGTCCATGGTGACAATGTCCTCGAATACGAACATCCGCTTGCGGATTTCGTCGGCCAGCTCCTGGTCATAGGCGGACAGGCCGTCGAAAATGTTTTTCTCGCTGGTCCGGTCGATGTTGTTCATGACGTCGGCCACGTAATCGATGCCGCCCACCTTCACGTTGGAGCTGGTGACAATGCTGGAGAACTTCTTGCGCATCTCGGCCTCGATGATCTTGACGGCAACGGGGGACACGCTCTCGATCTTAGCCATGCTCTCCACCACCTGGACCTGGCGCTTCTCGTCCAGCCGGGAGATGACCGCGGCGGCCTTGTCCGGCTCCACGTAGGACAGCACCAGGGAAATGGTCTGGGGCCGCTCGTTCTGCAGGGCGGAGAACAGGGAGGTCTCGTCCGCCTTCTCCATAAAGGAGAAAGAGCGGTTTTGCAGGGATTTGGTGACCTTGCCCAGCAGCTCGTCGGCCCGTTCCGGGCCATAGGCCTTTTCCAGCACAGCCCGGGCGTATTCCAGACCGCCCTCAGTGACCGCCCGATTGGTGCGGCACAGCTGGTAAAAATCATTCAGGATGGATTCAGTCTGCTCGGAGCCCAGAAAGCCCATTTTGGCCACCTCTAAGCTGAGCTCCTCCACATCCTCGGGGTCCATGTGCTTGTATAGAGCGGAGGCCCGCTCCACCCCCAGGGCGATGATGACGGTGGCCGCCCGCTGTGAGCCGGTGAGGGGGACTTCATTTTTGATCGCCTTTCTCTCCTTGGCGGAGGCGTCGGCGGGAGCCGCCTTCTGTTCAGCCACTGCCGCTTCAGCCATGATCTCCATCCTCCTTCATCCAACTCTTGATCAACAGGGCCGCGACCTCCATGTTTTCGTCCACAAAGTCCCGGATGTTCTGGCGCAGCTCCATGCTGCGCTCGGTGTGCAGGTCCATCACATCGGCTCCGGTGATAGGGTTGCCATCCTCGTCCAGCTGCACTTCAACAGGGACAGGCTGCCCGTCCGGGCCGATGGTGACGGTGACTGGCTGCCCGTCCTCGCCGATGATAACGGTGGTCTCTCCGGGCATGGCGGTGGCAAGCAGCTCCTCCACGGCCTTCTGCTCGGCCTCCTTTTTCTTTTTCTTGCCCCGGCGCACCAGCAGAATTACGGTCACCAGGACGACAACGAACAGAAGCAGACCGCCGATAGCGGCAAAGAATGCCCAGGTGGGAATACCCATCGCGTTGATGGTATCCAGGAAGCCGGGCTCGGGCTCAGGCTCGGGCGTGGTGACGAACGTGGTGCCCATCACGGTGATCTTTCGGGCGAGGTATTCCTCCGCGGTCATATTCTCCGGCAACTCCAGGGGAGCCTGAATACCTGCGGCATGGGCCACCAGGGAGGTCAGGGTGTCCTCGTCAATGGGGCCGGTGTCGGCGGTGTCGATCATAACCGCCACGGTAACGTCCTTCAAAGTGGCGGCGGTGATCACCATCTGGGTCTGGGTCTTGGAGTTGTCGTACTCGATATTGCCCTCGCCCACCAGACGGCCCAGGGCGTCCACCACGTCCTCACCCTCCTCCACGTAAATGGGGAGGTTGGAGTTGCCGGCGGTGCCCACCAGGCCGCCGGCGACCACGTCGTCGCCCACGCGGACCTGGTACTGGTAATACCGGGAACCGATGATGCCCGCCCCGTTGGTGGAGCCGTCCTCGGCAAACTCAGGCAAATGGACCTGATACTCATTGACTGTTTTATTGCCCAGCTCCACATTGCAGTGAACGGCTACGCTGACGTTTTCCTCCGCAAAGGCCTGGTAGAGCATATTCTCAATGGCGGCGCGAATCTGGTTGCTCCACCACTGCTCGGTCTGGAGGGCCAGGGCGGTGGAGTCCACGGAATCGGCGGTGCCGCCGGTGGTCAGGCCGTCGTAGATGTTGCCCTTCTTGTCGCTGATGGAAACGTCGTCCACCTTCAGCCCCGCCACGCCCTTGGAAATCAGGTAGCGGATGGCGTTGGCCTGCTCGGTGGTCAGCAGCTTGCCCTGCTGCATGGTCAGGGACACGCTGGCGGAGGCGTTGACCACGTTGTTGGTGTCCAGCACGTAGCGGTTGTCCTCGCCGGTGTTGATGTAGACCGTCGCGTCCCGCACGTTGTCAAACCCGCGGATAGTGTCCTCCAGGGACTCCTGAAGGGTGATCAGCCAGGCGTTGTCCCGGTCCTTCACGGTGGACAGGGCGCTGACCCGCTCAAAATATCCCTGCCAGGGAGAATTGCTGTTGGAGTACTGCTCCTGGAGCAGCCGGGTCTTCAACGAGGTGGCCTGACTCTCGGGCACCAAAATAGTGCCCGACCCGTCCATTTTATAATCCGTGACCCCCTGACTGCCCAGCCAGGTGATGACGGTGCTCACTTCTTCGTCGGTGGCCCCGGTGATGAGAGGCGTATAGGGCCGCGTATTCAGGAAAATGACCACCGCCACAATCAGCACAAGCACGATTGCCGCGATCAAAATCCATATTTTTTTGGAAACCTTACCAAGGGTTTCTTTGACTTTTTCCCAGTAACCCTTCAGCTTTTCCTTGTTCAAGTGCCATCGACCCCGCTCTCCGCGCAAGTTCCTATCATCACGCGCATTACACGTTCATGTTCTTCAGCTCGTTATAGGCCTCCAGCGCCCGGTTACGCAGCTGAATCAGCAGGCTCAGGGAGAGCTCCGCCTTGTATGCGGAAATGCCCACCTGGACAGGATTGTCCAGCTGCCCGGTGGACAGCAGGTACTGAGCCTCGGTAAACTCCGCGTCGGAGTCCTTCACGCCCTGAATCAGCTCGGAAAACAGGGAGCCGAAGGCGCTGTCCTTGACCTGGTCCAGGCTGGTAGACTCCTCCTGTCCGGAGAGGACAGGAGGGGCGATTTTCTGAATGGTATTGGCGATGCCGGTAATTCCGGTGTTGTTGATACCTTCGATGGAAGCGCTCATAGCCGTTTTCTCCTTTATATGTTAAGGTGAGCCTTACCGGCCGATCTCCAGCCCGCTGGAAAGGACGGTCTTCAGTGTGTTGAACGCGGTAACGTTGGAGGCGTAGGCCCGGGTAGCGGCCATTGCGTCGGCCATTTCCATGACCATGTCCACGTTAGGCAGCTCCACGTAGCCGTCCTCGTTGGCGTCGGGGTGGGAGGGATCGTAAACCATCTTCATGGGGTCGTCCTCATCCTCCACAATCTCGGCCACCCGCACGCCGCCGGCCACGGGAGCGGCCTCGGTGTTGGAGATAAGCCCGTTGGACGCGCGCGCCAAAGCGGCCCGGAAGGTATCCCGGCCGCTCAAAGCCTCAAACACCACCAGCTTCCGGCGGTAAGCGCCTCCGCCGTTCTCGGTGCGGGTGGTCTGAGAGTTGGTCACGTTCTCCGCCACGATGTCCAGCCGAAGCTGCTGGGCCGTCAGGCCGGAGCCGATGATATTGATGGAATTCATGAATGACATACTATGTAACCTCCCTTATCACTGGCCGTTGACTGCCATGCGCAGCAGAGAATAGTGCTTGTTGAGCGCCTGGTAGACGTATTGCTGCTGGTAGGCGTTGCGGATCATCTCCACCATCTGCTCAGTGGTGTTGATGCCGTTGTCGTCCATGCGGGTCTGCTCCTGGGCCTCGAACACGGTGAGCTCCGCGTCGTCCAGAATGTCCCGCACCGCCTTGCCCGAGCCTGTGGGACGGGAAGCGGCCTCCTCCAGCTGAGCGCGGATGCTCTCCTCGAAGGTGACCACTTTTGCCTTGTACTCAGGTGTCTCGGCGTTGGCGATGTTGTCCAGGATGGCCGCCTGCTTCGTCCAGAGATAACCCACGGACTTCTCCAAAAGCAACTGGGAATTACTGGATAAAAAATCCATAAAATCCTCCTTTTCACAGAAACAAATCCTGCTGATATGTATTATAGTTATTATGAAGGAAACACAGATAAAATGCAAGCCCTAAAACTAGGCCAAAAAATGGAAAGCTGCGGGAATAAAGTCTGTGCAAATTTCCGCTCGGAAAACAACAGCCCCCACATAAGCCGATGGGGCCAGGCTCGGGGGGCTACAGATTTGATTGGAAGGGCCGGGGGCCGGTTTCCTCCCGTTGGGCGCTTACATCTGTGCTGGCGTAGATTATAGCACAAAACGCAAAGGAGCACAAGGGTTTTCCCAATGTTTTTTTTAATTAAAGTATACAAATGGTAAAACACGTATTCCTCTTCAACGAGAAAGCGAATGCTTGTTTCCTTACAATTTTCTAGTTTCCCGACAATTGTTTATATAAAAAGGGCAAACCGCCGGGTCTGCCCTTTTTTATAGCTTTATTTGGAAGCCGCAGCCGCCGCTCTCACTTGATAAACTTGTCAAGCATCCGCATAACCTCCTGGATGTCGATGGGCTTGGCGATATGGCCGTTCATGCCGCAGTCCAGGCTGCGCTGCACATCTTCGGCAAAAGCGTCCGCAGTCATGGCAATGATGGGCAGGTCGTGGTCGGGCCGCTCCTTCATGCTGCGGATAACCTGGGTGGCCTCGTACCCGCCCATGATGGGCATACGCACGTCCATCAGCACGGCGTTATAAAAGCCAACGGGGGACGCCTGGAATTTTTCCACGCAGATTTGTCCGTTTTCCGCCCAATCCAGCACCAGGCCCTCCTCGCTGAGCAGCTCGGAGGCGATTTCCCAGTTGAGCTCGTTGTCCTCGGCCAGCAGGATGTGCCGGCCGGACAGGTCCCGGCGGTTCTGAGGCGCATCGTTTTTGTGCTCCGCCTCCTCCGTGATGCCCGCGAACTGCCTCAGGGAATTGAACAGTGTGGATTTGAACAGCGGCTTGGAGATGAACCCGGTAATGCCCGCCTCCCGGGCGTCATGCTCGATCTCCGCCCAGTCGTAGGCGGAAATAAGCAGAATGGGCACGTCCTCGCCCAGCTCCTGTCGGATATGCCGGGCGGTGGCGATGCCGTCCATGCCGGGCAGCTTCCAGTCCAGCAGGATGATGTGGTAATCATCTCCCCGGTGGCGGCGCTTGGCGGCCATGGCCACCGCAGACTCGCCGTCCAGGGTCCACTCAGCGTTGACGCCGATGGAGTTCAAGGCGGATACGGTGGACTCGCATAGCTGCTTGTCGTCGTCCACCACCAGCATATTCCAGTCAGGAAGAATCATGTCCTCCTCCATGACCAATGCCTTGGTCAGGTCCAGGGTAACGTTGAACTCGGTGCCGCTGCCCTGGTGGCTGTTCACCTGAATGGTGCCGCCCATGGCGTCCATAACAATATATTTGGTAATGGCCATGCCCAGGCCGGTGCCCTCGGTGCGGTGGACCCTTGCGCTGTCCTCCCGGGCGAAGGAGTCAAAAATGTGTTTTTGGAACTCCTCGGACATGCCGATGCCGTTGTCCTTCACCTGGATGTGAATGCGCACGAAATCGTCTCCCTTAGGGGAGGCCTCCTCGTAGAGGGCCATATGGATCTGGCCTTCCTCCGGGGTGAACTTGATGGCGTTGGACAGCAGGTTGAGCAGCACCTGGTTGAGGCGCACGCTGTCGCACAGCACGTTCTCGGTGGAGATGTCGTGGATGAACACGTCGAAATGCTGGTGCTTGGCCTTTACCTGGGGCTGGCAGATGGACACGATGCTGTCCACCACCTCGCGCAGAGACACCTGGTCCAGGTTCAGCGTCATCTTGCCGCTTTCGATCTTGGACATGTCCAGCACGTCGTTAATAAGCCCCAGCAGGTGCTTGCTGGACAGGGTGATTTTTTTCAGGCAGTGCTGAACCTGCTCGGTGTTGTCGATATTGGCGGTGGCGATGGCGGTCATGCCCACGATGGCGTTCATGGGGGTGCGGATGTCGTGGCTCATGTTGGAGAGAAATTCGCTTTTGGCCCGGTTGGCGTGCTCCGCCTCTTTCCGGGCCTCCTCCACCTCCTGCAGCTGCCTGCGGGTGAGGCCGAAATACTTGTAGAACACCAGCAGCAGGGCCGTCAGGATGAGCACCCCGCTGAAGACGGTCAGGCTGGCCCATTCCCGGCTGAAGCCGATGACGATGACGTCCATGGCGCCGTAGGGCAGGAAGGTGATAAGATACCACTCCGAGTAGGGCAGGCGGGTGCAGTACAGGTGGTAACTCTCCCCCTTCATGGTAAACTCGTTGGAGTAGTCCCTGCCCTGCTCCATCGCGGCGCCCAGCTCCTCCAGGTATTGGTCCGGCGTCATGCCGTTCACGTCCTCGTAGAGGGAGTGTACCCGCTCAAAGTAGTTGTTGCGGTAAGCGGCGTTGGTGCGGATGACGAAGGATCCGTCCCGGCGAATGATAAAGGAATAGGCCCGCTCATTGTTCTCCTCCAGGGACAGGTGGTCGCTGACATAGGTGATGGGCAGCCCCGCCACCAGGGCCGCGCAGGCATGGTCCGCTGTGGGCTCGTGGGGGGTGGGCATCCCCAGCAGGACCACCTTTTCTCCTGATTCGTTGGTGCCGATGGCCACCTTTTTATCCCCGGCGGTCAGAGAGGACAGGAACGGCTCCGCGTCGGTGACCGTCAGCTGGGAACCGTAAAGCATTTCCACACTGCCGTCCTGGCCGCAGAAGCCCAGATAAGTAAAATCCCGCGCCTTGGCTTGGTCGATGAGCTCCTGCTGAAGCGCCTCGTCCCGGTGGACCGCATCAGAGGTAATGGTGCCCGCCAGCGCCTCCAGCTGGTCCATCTGAATGTCAATGATGCTCTCGAAGTGGGTGGATATCTGCTGGCTCATGCTGGACATATAGAGCGACCCCACCTCGTTGATGGTGCGGGAGCTCCGGCCGCCCATGTGTATGGCGAGAAAGGAAAACACGCATACACACAGCAGCGCCACCCCGATCAGGCTGACCGCCAAGAACCGGGTTGTCTTGTTTTTCATGCCTCGACACCTTCCTGATAGGCCCGTATGGTCTGACAGGTGCGGTCATAGTCCGCCTTCACCCGCTGGATCAGCTCCTCCTCTCCGGCCTGGGCGGGCTTGCCGTCCCGCAGGGCCTCGGTAAGGGCCTCGCTGGACGCCAGCAGGTCGTTAAAAGCCAGATTGGCGCACACGCCCTTCATGGTGTGGGCGGCCCGGAATGCCTCCTCCCGGTTTCCAGCGGCCAGGGAGTCCTGAAGCAGCTGATAGCTGCCGTCGTTCAGGAACTTCAGCACGAACTTCTGAACCAGCCGCTCGCTGCGCAGATGGCCCATCACCTCGTCGTAATTGCCGCCCAGGGCGGCGTAGCACTCCTTCAGCGTCATGGTTTTTTCCTCCTTATTCGTGTATCTTTCCGGGCGCGGTTTCTCCATCGATGGGGGAAACCGCCGAAATATCCTCGCCCACATGGGTGTGCTCCTCGTGATAGTAGCTGTAGTGGCCCTTGCCGCTGTTCTTCACCACGTAAAGGGCCTCGTCCGCACAGCGGAACAGGGACTCGTAATCCGCCTCCACCGTCTCAGTGCTGGCCACGCCCATGCTCACCGAGATAGTGAAATCCTCGTAAACGCCGCCGCTGACCCGGTTATAAATGCCGTCGATGGTAGATTCCAGGTCGTCCTTGTACTCCAGGAAGATGAGGAACTCGTCCCCGCCCACCCGGGCGGCAATGTCCCCGCCCCGGATGCTGTGGCGCATCCGTTCGGCCAGGAATTTCAGCACCTGGTCGCCGAACATATGGCCGTAGGTGTCGTTGGCGGACTTGAAATAATCCAGATCCAGGATGGCCAGGGCGTAGAGTCCGGTTGGCCGGTCCTCCATACGCTCCATGATGCGTTTTCTGGCATAATCCCGGTTGACCAGGCCGGTGAGGGCGTCGTGGGAGGCCTGGAGCTCCAGGGTTTCCAGCTGGAGTCGGGAGGAGTGAACGTCCAGCGCCTTGCCGATGCAGCCGGTGTACCGGGGGGGCTCCTCGGAGGACCAGGAGGCCCGGGCGATGATCCGGTGCCAGCGCTCCTCGCCCTCCACCCGCATTTTGCAGTCGAAGGTGACCACGGGGCTGCCGGGAGTGGTGGTGTGGAGCATATCCGCCAAGCTTTCCAGGTCCTCTCTAGGGAGCACAGCCATGGCCTCCTGGTTCTGGTAGGGCTCCAGGAGGGTCTCGGGCAGGCCCAGCTTTTCCGCGCCCCAGGTGTTCAGCACCATGGCGGGCGGGGTAACGGTATACTCGAACTGAATCTCCTTGGTCAGGGAGGCGAAGAAGCTGTACTTCATCCGCTCATGCTCCAGCAGCTCCAGGGTGCGCTCGGAGGCGGTGAGCTCCTCGTGCTTGTGGAGCTCCCGGGCCACGTTCTGCATTTCCCGGCGGCTGCGGGACTCGGCGTCTTCGGCGCTCAACTCCGACCGGATGATGTCGGCGCAGTCCCGCAGGCAGTCCATCACCAGGGGATTGAAGGTGCCGCACTCCCCGTTGAGGATCATGTGGATGGCCTGCTCGTGGCTGTATGCGGGCTTATACACCCGCTCGGAGGTCAGCGCGTCGTACACGTCGGCCAGCGCCACCATTTGGGCGGAGATGGGGATCTCGTCCTCCTTCAAGCCGTCTGGGTAGCCCCGTCCGTCCCACCGCTCGTGATGCCAACGGCAGATCTGGTAGGCGGCCTTTACCAGCGGCTCGTTCTGATGGAAGGGCAGGGCCTCCAGCATTTCCGCCCCCACCATGGAGTGGGTTTTCATGATGGCGAACTCCTCGTCGGTGAACCGCCCCGGCTTGTTGAGGATCTCCTCGGGGATGGCGATCTTGCCGATGTCGTGGAGGGCGGAGGCGGTGCTGATGACGGAGATGTCCGTCTGGGTCAGGTGGTATTTGTCCGTCTTCTGAATGAGTGTTTTGAGCATGATCTCGGTGAGCGTATGTACATTGCGCACGTGCATTCCGCTCTCGCCGTTTCGGAACTCCACGATGTGGCTGAGTATGTCGATCATCAGGCTGCTGCGGTGCTCCTTCTCGAAAATCTGGTCGGCCACCATGGAGGTCAGTTTTTTCTGCTTGGCGTACAGCAGGATGGTGTTCACCACCCGGCGGTGGACGATAAGCGCGTCGAAGGGCCGGCTGATGAAGTCGGTGATACCCAGCTCAAAGGCCCGCTCGATGTGGCTGGATCCCCGCTCGGCGGAGATCATAATCACCGGAATATCCTCGATCCAGTGGTATTTGTTCATCAGATTCAGCACGCCGAAGCCGTCCATCTGGGGCATGACGATATCCAGCAGCACCAGGGAGATTTCCGCGCTGTGGGCTTGCAGCATGGATACGCCCTCTTTTCCGTTTTCCGCCTCAATGATATTGAACTCGCCGCCCAGCATATCCGCCAAAATGGCGCGGTTCATCTCCGAGTCGTCCACAATGAGTATGGTCTGTTTGCCTTCTGCTCTGTCCAAGGTATCCATCCCCTTTATTTGGGCACAGCCTGTGTGCCGTAAAGCTCGTTTGCCGGGCTGGTGGGCCCTGTTTCCTCCCATTTTCCGGCGGGTGGGCATAAGCTCTCACAGTACCCTTGATTATAGCACAGTTTTATAGAGAAACACAAGGATAATTTTGGAATTTTGTTGCATATGATTTTTCCAAAAAAAGCTGTGGCCCTCTTTACATTTTTCCTAGATGGGTATACAATGCCAATTGGGGAAACTACACAAGATGCACACACAGAGAAGAGGTATTTTTGATGAAACTGACATTCTTCGGCGCGGCCCACGCGGTCACCGGCAGCTGCCACTGTGTGGAGGCCAACAGGCACAAGGTCCTGATCGACTGCGGTCTCCAGCAGGGCAAGGACGAGACGGACAACCGGGAGCTGGACTTCGCTCCCTCCTACATCGACGACATGGTGGTCACCCATGCCCACATCGATCACTCCGGCCGCATCCCACTGCTGGTCAGGCAGGGCTTCGCGGGCAACATCTACTGCACCCGGCTGACGGCCCAGCTGCTGTCCATCATGCTCCGGGACTCCGCCCAGATCCAGGAGAACGACGCGGCCTATGAGAACCAGAAGGGCAGGCGCGCGGGCAAGCCGCCGGTGGAGCCGCTGTATACCCTGCCCGACGTGGAGAAGGCCTTGCGGCACATCGTCACCGTGGAGTACGGCCAGGAGGTGGACATCACCGACGGCATCAAGATCCGCTTCGTGGACGCGGGCCACCTGCTGGGGTCCGCCTGCGTGGAGATGTGGCTGACGGAGAACGGCGTCACCAAAAAAATCGTCTTCTCCGGCGACATCGGCAACAAAAAGACCCCCATCATCCGCTCTCCCCAGCCCATTTTCGAGGCGGATTATGTGGTCACCGAGAGTACATACGGCGACCGCCTGCACAATGTGAAGGAGAAGCCGGATTACTCCGCCGAGCTGGCCGAGGTCATCGACGACACCCTATCCCGGGGTGGCAATCTGGTCATCCCCTCCTTCGCCGTGGGGCGCACCCAGGAGCTGCTGTACTTCATCCGTCAGATCAAGGAACAGCATCTGGTGGTTTCCGACCCTGATTTCCAGGTTTACGTGGACTCCCCGCTGGCGGGAGCGGCCACCGAGATTTTTTCCGGCGACCTCACCGGCTATCTGGACGAGGAATCGGCGGAAAATCTGCGGGGCGGGGCGCTGTTCCGCTTTCCGGGGCTGAATATCACCGAAAGCACCGATGAGTCCCGCGGCCTGAACCTGGACCCCCATCCCAAGGTCATCATTTCCGCCTCCGGCATGTGCGACGCGGGCCGTATCCGCCACCATTTGAAGCACAACCTCTGGCGGCCTGAGTCCACCGTCCTGTTCGTGGGCTATCAGGCGGAGGGCTCGCTGGGGCGGCGGCTTTTGGACGGCGCCCAGCATGTGAAGCTGTTCGGCGAGGAGATTGCCGTTCGGGCAAAGATCGTCCGGTTCCACGGCCTGAGCTCCCACGCCGACCGGGACGGGCTGGTCCGGTGGATCAGCAACTATACGCCCAAGCCTCAACAGGTGTTTGTGGTCCACGGCGACGCGCGGGCGGTGGAGAATTACACCAACACCTTGCTGGAGATGGGGTTTGAGGCCCACGCGCCGCTTTATGAAGAGGTTTACGATCTGCTGAACAACAAGATGATCGCCGAGGGCATCAAGCTGGAGCCCAAGGCAGCCTCTGTCGACCTGGGCTCTCCCGCGTACCGGCGCTTGGAGGATATCGGTCGGAAGCTTATGGACGTCATCGCCCACAACAAGGGCGGCTCCAACAAGGATCTCGGCAAATTTGCCGATCAAATTCGCGCCCTTATCAGCAAGTGGGACCGGTGATCACAACGCACCATGAGGGAAAGCGTCCTATACGAAACATATTCCCACAGCAGAGAATACAAATACGAGATATGCCGCCGCAGGGATGGGTTATATGAAGTATTCGTCCAGAAAAAGCATACAGATTCAGACGGATATATGCCCGAGGACTGGTTCCAATACCGGGACATAGCCGATATCCTCCACATGGCGGACACCCTGCAGAGGGCTATTGATATAGGCGATGAGTGCCTGAGAAATCTGGAATAATCAACAACACCCCGGAGGAAAGTCCCTCCGGGGCTGTTTTTGATACCCGGCCAAAGCCCAGCGAAGCGGGTTTGGCCGGGAGAGGAGGAGCAAGGGAGCAGGATGAGAAATGCTCAACCGGGCATTCCGAATCAGAGCGGACTTTGCTCCGACGAGTGTCCCTGGGCGATGATGACGTCCACCACCCGCTGAGCCAACTGCCGGCACAGGCCTTTTTCCGGGGCCTCTACCATCACCCGCACCAGCGGCTCGGTGCCAGACTCCCGCACCAGAATGCGGCCCGCGTCCCCCAGCTCGTCGGCCACGGCCTTCACCGCCTCCTGCACGGCCGGGTCGTCTTGGGCGGTCCTTTTGTCCTTCACCCGCACGTTGATGAGCACCTGGGGATAAATGGTCACCGGCTCGGCCAGACGGCTCAGGGCCTCCCGCTTAGCCATCATCACCTCCATGATTTTCAGAGAGGTGAGAATGCCGTCCCCCGTCCGGGCATATTTGGAGAAGATGATGTGCCCCGACTGCTCGCCGCCTAGGCGGTGGCCCCCGCGGACCATCTCCTCGTATACATATTTATCGCCCACGGCGGTTTTGGCGTAGCCGATCCCCGCCTTGTCCAGCGCCTTATACAGGCCAAAATTGGACATAACGGTGGTCACAATCGTGTTGCTCAGCAGCTTGCCCCGCTCCTTCATATACAGGCCGTACAGGTACATGATCTGGTCCCCGTTGACCACGTTCCCCCTCTCGTCCACTGCCAGGCAGCGGTCCGCATCCCCGTCAAAGGCAAAGCCCGCATCGCAGCCGTGCTCCACCACGTATTTGCGCAGCCCGTCGATGTGGGTGGACCCCGCGTTCAGGTTGATGTTCAGGCCGTCCGGCTGGTCGTTGATGACCCGCACGTCCGCCCCCAGGGATCGGAACACGTTGGGCGCGATGGACCAGGCGGAGCCGTTGGCGCAGTCCAGCGCAATTTTTTTCCCCCGGAAGGAGTACACCGCCAGCGAGATCAAATAGCCCATGTACCGGTTGCGTCCGGCGGTATGGTCCACGATACTGCCCACCGCGTCGTTGGTGGCGAAGGGCAGCTTTGCGATAGGCTGTCCGTCCACCTCCAGATGGCCGTCCAGATAGTCCTCCACCAGGCGGATGGTGGCCTCGTCCATCTTCTCCCCCTCGCGGTTGAGCAGCTTGACGCCGTTGTCGTAATAGGGATTGTGGGAGGCGGAGATCATCACGCCGCAGTCGAAGCCGTCCGCCCGGGTGACGTAGGACACGGAGGGGGTGGTGGTGACGTGGAGCAGGTACACGTCCGCGCCGGAGGCGGCCATGCCCGCGCTGATGGCGTACTCCAGCACGTAGCTGGACCGCCGGGTGTCCTTGCCCACCACGATACGGGCCCGTTCCTCCTTCCGGCCGTAGTACCAGCCCAGAAACCGGCCAACCTCATAGGCGTGGTCGGCGGTGAGCTCCACATTTGCCTTGCCCCGGAATCCGTCGGTGCCGAAATATTTACCCATGAAATTCAATCTTCCTTTCGCTTGGGGACGATGACCCCGCCCGTTTTATAAATGCTGTCCGGCGGCACCACGCCCCGGACGCAGGAGACGGGATAGATATTGCTGCGAGGGCCGACGATGGTGCCCGGGTTGAGCACGCTGTTGCAGCCCACCTCCACGCCGTCGCCCAGGATGGCGCCGATTTTTTTCCGCCCCGTCACAATGGCCTCGCCCTCGTTTTTCACCACCACCAGCGTCTTGTCCGACTTCACGTTGGAGGTAATGGACCCCGCGCCCATGTGGCTTTTGTAGCCCAGGATGGAATCGCCGACGTAATTATAGTGCGGGGTCTGCACATTGTCAAACAGAATCACATTTTTTAATTCGACGGAATTGCCCACCACGCAGCTGGCTCCCACCAAGGCGGAGCCCCGGATGAAGGCACAGTGGCGTATCTCGGTATGGGGGCCGATGATGCAGGGCGCGCCCAAAAAGGCGGAGTGGGCAATCTGCGCGGTCTGATGCACCCAGATCTGACTGCCCATCTCCTCGTATTCGTCCCCCAGGGTGGGGCCCAGAGCGATAATCAGATCCTTGATGCCGTCCAGAGCCTGCCAAGGATATTCAAATCGGGCCAGATAGTCCCCCCCCAGGGTGTGGCTCAGGTCGAACAGCCCGGTTGTGTTCAAATTCATAGTTAAAACCTCCCTGCTTAGAGTTTATCAGCGATTTTTCAAGCGTTGATAGAGCAGAAACAAAAACGCCGCAGTGCATACGGTGACGCCTGCAAAGCTCCTCACCACAACCCAGCGCGGCTTTCCTCCCAGCACATCCAATACGAAGATCAGGATGAAAAACACGGTAAGCAGTCCAGCCGCCAACAGGCTGACCTTTGAATGTTCTCTTGGCTTCTTCATGCCAATCCCCTCATTTTTGCTCCGGCACCCGCTCCACCAGCACCCCGGACACGACGCCGATGAGCACCCCGGCCACCGTGCCGGACACCCACAGCACCGGCAGATACCAGGCCAGCCGGGAAGTCTCCAGCAGGGCCATTGCCACTAGGATCTGCCCCCCGTTGTGGGCCACCCCTCCGGCTACGCTGACGCCCACCGAAGAAAATTTCCCCGTTTTTTTCAGCAGAGTCATAAGGGCCAGGCTCAACGCCGCTCCGGCTATGCTGTAGGCCAGCCCCGCCCCGTTGCCGAACAGCAGGAACACGAGGAACACCCGGACCATAGAGATGACGCAGGCGCCTTTGATTCCCAGCCGGTACAGGGCAAACACGATGGCGATGTTGGGCAGGCCCAGCTTCACCCCCGGCACGCCCAGCGGCGGCAGGAGGGACTCCACATAGGACAGCACCAGGGCCAGGGCGGTAATCAGCCCGTACCGAGCGACTTTCGATGCTCCCATGTCCTGCCCCCTCATCCGGCCACCGCGTCATAGTCCATAGCGGGCAGGCCGCTGTGCACCGTGACCACCAGTTTATGGGGCAGGCAGACGATGGACTCCCCCTCATACCGGACCGGCCAGTGACCGACGCAAATCTGATCTGGACAGGACGCCTCCACCACCCGCGCCCTCCTGTTCTCAATGACCAGGGTGTTGGTGCGCTCCCCCTCACCCAGCACAATCCAGATGTCCTTGTCAAGAGACAGCTCCATGACCGCCTCCCCGTCCATCTGGACGGACACATATCCCCCGCTTTGCCGGGTAAACCATAAAAACAGGGCCAGCGCCCCGGCCGCCGCCAGCAGCACGGCAACCAGTATAGCATCGTTTCGATGGGTTTTCAGCCAATTCACGCCCAGTCCTCCAGACCGCAACAAAGGGAAAGCCCTCACGGCCTTCCCTCGTCGGAATTTCACGGGACCCGGCGGACGTGAACCCGCCGGGCCTCCGTTTTCTCGTTTGTCAGCCGTTGCCCGCGGCAGCGCTGACGTTCAGCGGAGACAGGCAGCCCCGCTTACAAACCTCCATGCACTTGCCGCAGCCGTCGCACTTGGCGTAGTCGATGCTGGCCAGGTTGTCGGCCACGGTAATCGCTCCATTGGGGCAGTTCTTCTCACACAGGCGGCAGCCGATGCAGCCCACGGTGCAGCTCTTGGTAGTACCCGCGCCCTTTTGGCGGCTGTTGCACGCCACCACCATATGGGCGTCGGCGGGACGGATGGCGATGACGCCGCTGGGACAGGTCTTGGCGCACAGGCCGCAGCCGATGCAGGCGCTGGCATCCACCCGGGCCAGGCCGCCGTTGACATGGATGGCTCCCACAGGGCACACCCGGGCGCAGTCGCCCAGGCCCATACAGCCGAACACGCACTTGCCGGTGCCGCCGAAGAGCAGCTTGGCGGCAGAGCAGCTGTCCAGGCCTTTATAATCCATCTTCACGGAGGTGGCCTCACAGGTGCCGGAGCAGCGGACCTCGGCCACTTGCTTGACCACGTCGCCGGCCTCCCGGCCCAGCACCTTGCCGATGCTGGCGGAGGCGGTGGCTCCGCCGGGGACGCACAGGCTGACGGACAGGTCGGGGTTCTCCACCAGGGCGGCGGCATAGCCGTCGCAGCCGGCAAAGCCGCAGGCGCCGCAGTTGGCGCCGGGCAGGCACTCGCGGACCATGGGGATGCGCTCGTCCACCTCCACCGCCATGAACTTGGAGGCGATGGTCAGCATCACGGCGCACAGCAGGCCGATGACGGCTACTACCAGCACAGCAATTACAATCGGATTCATATACGCTTCCCCTCCTTAACCCAGCAGATTTTCCACGATGCCGGCGAAGCCCATGAAGGACACGGACACGATGGCCGCGGAAATCAGGGTGATGGGCATACCCTTAAAGCTCTCAGGGCAATTGCACTTGTCCACCCGGCTGCGCACGCCGGAGAACAGCACCATGGCCAGCAGGAAGCCCAGGCCGGAGCCCAGGGAGTTGAACATGGCCTGGACGAAGCCGGGGCCGAAGTCGGTGACCAGGTAGTTGTCGATGTTGCTGATGCACACGCCCAGCACGGCGCAGTTGGTGGTGATCAGGGGCAGGTACACGCCCAGGGAGGCGTGGAGCGCGGGGATGTACTTCTTGAGGATGATCTCAACCAGCTGCACCAGGGCGGCGATGACCAGGATGAACACGATGGTCTGAAGGTAGCCCAGGCCGTTGGGGTTAAGCACGAAAAACTGAATGGGGAAGGTGACGGCGGTGGCCAGCAGCATAACGAAAATGACGGCCACGCTCATGCCGGCGGCCTGGTCCAGCTTTTTGGACACGCCCAGGAAGGGACAGATGCCCAGGAACTGAGACAGCACGTAGTTGTTGACCAGGATCGCGGCCATCACGATAGCGAGCAATTCTTTCATTTCGCGGCAGCCTCCCTCTTGTCAGCGCAGTTCTGCCCGTTGCACGCCGCAGCGCTGGGGCAGCCCTCACAGCTGAAGTCTTTTTTCTTGATGGCCTTGCCGTTGCTGGCCTTGTTGATGATGGCGATGAGAATGCCGAAGATGGCGAAGCCGCCGGGGGCCATGGTCATGATGGAGATGTTGTTCTCACTGAGCACGGGCAGGGCGATGCCGAACCAGGTGCCCGCGCCGAAGATCTCGCGGATGGAGGCCATGGCCAGCATGGCCAGGGTGTAGCCCACCCCCATGCCGATGGCGTCCAGGGCGGAGTCGAAGGCGGTGTTCTTGTTGGCAAACATCTCGGCCCGGCCCAAGATGATGCAGTTCACCACGATCAGGGGCAGGTACAGGCCCAGGGCCACGTCCAGGGCGGGCAGGAAGGCCTTGACAATCATCTGCACCAGCGTCACGAAGGAGGCGATGACCACGATGTAGCAGGGGATGCGCACCTTGTCGGAGATCACCTTGCGCAGCAGGGAGATCATCACGTTGGAGCACAGCAGCACGAAGGTGACCGCCGCGCCCATGCCGATGGCGTTGGACGCCTGGGTGGTGACCGCCAGGAAGGGGCAGGTGCCCAAAATCAGCACCAGAATGGGGTTTTCCTTGATGATGCCGTTGGTCAGGATTTGCAGCTTATTGTTTTTCATAGCAGTGTGCCTCCCTTCCTCAGCCGTTCACCGCGTCGAAAGCGGTGTAAGCGTCTGCAATGGCGGCCCGGTAGTAGTTGGAGGAGAACGTGGCGCCGGAGATGTTGTCCACACCCTCCAGCCCCCTGTCCTTGCCGGGGAATTGGTCCTTGAAGGCGTCGGTGGTAATCTTGGAGCCCAGACCAGCGGTCTCGGAGTGGCTGAGCACCTTGGTATCGGTGATCTTGCCGTCCATGTCGATGCCGATGGTCATTTTCAGCGTGTTCTTGCCGCCGTAGCCCTGGGTGGTGAGGGAGAACACGTAGCCCGTGCCGTTGGTAGCCTGGAACACGCCGGTGATGGAGTCGGGCAGGCCCGCGATCTCCACCTGCTCGAAGCCGTCGGCCTCCGGCATAACCTCCAGCCGGGCGGCCTCGTTGGCGGCGCGCTCGGCCTCCTCAATGATGGGGGCGGTGATGCTGTTGGTCAGAGCCAGCAGTCCGCTCATGACCGCGCAGATCAGAACCAGCACAATGATGGGGGCCCCGAAGTCGGTCATTACATTGGATTTCGCTTTTGTCATGCCTGCACACCTCCAAACGGCTTGGTCTTGGTCCAGCTGCTGATGTAGGGATTGAGGATGTTCATGAGCAGGATGGAGAAGGACACGCCCTCAGGATAATTGCCCCACACGCGGATGAGCACCGTGATGAGGCCGCAGCCCACGCCGAAGATCAGCTTGCCGGCGGGGGTGGGGGGAGAGGTGGTGTAGTCGGTGGCCATGAAGATGGCGCCGATGAACAGGCCGCCCGCCATAACCTGGTACAGCGGCTGCTGGCCCAGGATCGCAGTAAACACCAGCACCGTGCCGATGAAGGCCACGGGGGTGTGCCAGGAGATGACCTTGCGGCAAAGCAGGTAAACGAAGCCGATGAGCAGGGCCAGGCAGCTGGTCTCGCCCATGGAGCCGCCCCGGGCGCCCAGGAACATCTGGGCCAGGGTGGGCAGCTCGCCGGCCGCGCCCTCGGCGCCCAGCAGGGCCAGGGGGGTGGCGGCAGTGACAGCGTCCACCGGGGCGTTGGAGAACGCGGCGGGGACAAAGGCGGTCATGGTGCCGGAGAAGGCCACCAGCATAATGACGCGGGCGGTGATGGCGGGGTTGGCGAAGTTCTGGCCGATACCGCCGAAGAACTGCTTCACCACGACAATGGCCACGAAGGAGCCGAAAATGGCCTGCCAAATGGGGATATTCACCGGCAGGTTCAGGGCCAACAGCAGGCCGGTGACGGCGGCGGAGCAGTCCATAATGGTAATGGGCCGGTTGCAGATTTTCTCGAAGGCCCACTCGCAGGCCACGGCCACCGCGACGCACACCACCTCCACCAACAGGGCCTGGACGCCGAAAAAGAGGACGGATGCCACAACGGCGGGCATCAGGGCGATGAGCACGTCCCGCATGATGGTCTGGGTGGTGTCCTTGGCGTAGACGTGGGGGTTGACGGAAACGATCATGTTGTTCATTTAGACCGCCTCCTTTTCTTTTTCTTTGGCCGCTTTTTTCTCAGCGGCGGCCTTTTGCTCGGCGTTGTACTTGTTCAGCATGGCCTTTGCCAGCTTGTTGACCTGCACCAGCGGGCGGCGGGCGGGACAGCCGAAGGAGCAGCAGCCGCACTCCATGCACAGGTTGACCTTCAGTGCCTTCAGGGTTTCCGGCTCGTTGTTGTTGTAGGCGGTCTCAATGGCGGCGGGCATCAGGCTGAAGGGACAGTGGTTCACGCACCGGCCGCAGCGAATGCAGGCGGAGGGCACGGGGTCGGCGGCGTCCTTCTCGTCAAAGGCCAGGATGGCGTTGGTGTTTTTCATCACTGGCGCCTCCAGGGAGGGGACGGAGGTGCCCATCATGGGGCCGCCGTAGAGCACCTTCTTAGGCTCGCACTTGAGGCCCGCGAAGTCCAGCACATTCTGGATGGGGGTGCCCACGGGGACGATGACGTTCTGGGGGTTGGCCACGGCGGAGCCGTCCACAGTGACCACCTTCTCCACCAGGGGCATGCCGGTCTTGATGTACTTGGCGATGACGGCCAGGGTGGTGCAGTTGATGACGATGGCCCCCACGTCGATGGGCAGCTTGCCCTCGGGGACGATTTCGCCGGTGGTGTTGTAAATCAGCACCTTCTCGCCGCCCTGGGGATACAGCGCGGGCAGGGCGGCCACCTCGAAGTTGGAGATGTCCTTGCCCCTCTCCTGCATGGCCTTGACGCACTGGGGCTTGTTGTCCTCGATGCCGATGATGATCCGGTCGGGGCTGTAGTACTTCTGGAGCAGCTGGACGCCGTAGATGATGTCGTCGGCGCTGTCAATCATGGTGCGGGTGTCGGACGTGATGTAGGGCTCACACTCCGCGCCGTTGATGACTACGCTGCGGACCTTGGCCGGATCCACGTTCAGCTTCACCGAGGTGGGGAAGCCGGCGCCGCCCAGGCCTACGCAGCCGCACTGGCGCACGGCCTCCACAAAGCTGTCCTTGTCTGTGACCGTCGGGGGGGTGATGCCCTCCAGCACGGTCTGCTCGCCGTCGGTCTCGATGACGATGGTGGTGTCGAACCGGCCGGCGGCGGTGACTATCTCATCCAGCCGCTTCACCTTGCCGGATACCCCGGAATAGATGGGCGCGGACACGAAGCCCCCCGCCTCGGCAATCATCTGGCCCACCTTCACCAGGTCCCCCGGCTTGACGACGGGCTTGCCGGGGGCGCCGATGTTCATGGACATGGGCACCGTGATCACCGGAGGCACCGGCAGGCGCGTAGGCGCGCTGTCCGCCGTGTTTTTCCGGTGGGGCGCATGGACGCCATGCAATTTGCCACTGAACACAATGTCTCCTCCTCTTTGTTTGTTTCTTTGGGTTTCGCCGCCCCGCGGGATGAGGCCCCGGCAGGGCGGGCGGACAGACGGCGTCCCTGCCCTGAACCGCGGGCAGCGCGGGAACGCCAAATCATGTAGACATATTATACCACGTTCCATATCAAACGCAAGGGAAAATACGTTGAAAACTCTACAAAAATTGCCAAAAGCTTAACGGGACCATTTGGCCTTGAATTCCCATTGGATTTGTGGTATTTTATTATCTGTACCTCTTTGGGAGGCGCGAATGGAGGGACCCCGATGAAAATTTCCACAAAGGGGCGCTACGCCCTTCGACTGATGGTGGATATCGCTCAGCACACCCAGGAAGGCCCGGTATCCCTGCGGGACGCGGCCCGGCGGCAGCAGCTCAGCGACAAATATCTGGAGCAGATCGTCACGCCCCTGGCCCGGGCGGGGCTGGTGCGCTCGGTGCGGGGCGCGGGAGGCGGCTATCTGCTCACCCGCAGTCCGGAGGAGTATTCGGTGGGGGACATTCTGCGCCCGCTGGAGGGCGACCTGGCCCCGGTGGAGTGCGCCACCGACGACGGCTACTGTGAGCACAGCTGCGACTGTGTCACGGTGGAGCTGTGGCAGGACATTCACAAAGCGGTATCGGCGGTGGTGGACGGCACCACTCTGGCCGACCTGGTGGAACGCCAGAACGCCCGGCAGAGCCGGAGCGAGCCAACCGCTTGTCCGTGAGTAATTGCGGCGAATTTTTACACTGAGAGGAACGACCGTATGGAGATCAACGGCGCGCAGGTACAAGAGACCTATTATTATAAGGATATGGGGCTGTCCCAAGCCACCATGAAGGCCCTGGACAAAAAGGGCTTTGTCCAGGCCACCCCCATCCAGGGCGGGGCCATTCCCTATTTCATGGAGTGGAAGGACGTGGTGGCCAAGGCCCCCACCGGCACAGGCAAGACCTTTGCCTTCGGCATCCCCATGGTGGAGCACATCGATCCGGACTCCAGCGAGGTCCAGGCTCTGATCCTGGCCCCCACCCGGGAGCTGGCCATTCAGATCCGTGACGAGCTGCGGGACTTGTGCGCCTTCCGGGAGGGGGTGCGCACCGTGTGCCTCTACGGCGGCCAGCCCATTGAAAAGCAGATCACTCAGCTCAAGAGCAAGCCCCAGATCGTGGTGGCCACGCCCGGGCGGCTGATGGACCACATGAAGCGGCGCACCGTCAAGCTGGACAAGGTGCAGACTGTGGTGCTGGACGAAGCGGACCGGATGCTGGACATGGGATTTATTCAGGACGTGACCCGTATCCTGGACAAAATGCCGAACCGCCGCAACCTAGGGTTATTTTCCGCCACAATATCACGAGAAGTTATGGATATCTCCTGGGTGTACCAGCGGGACCCGGCGGAGATCACCGTCCGCCCGGTGGAGGAGAACCGTCCGGACATTCAGCAGTACGCCATCGAGCTCATGGGCCGGGAGCAGAAGCTGGACACCATGACCGCCCTGCTCAACAACGGCGGATACGACCGGGCCATCGCCTTCTGCAACACGAAAAACATGACGGACCGGCTGGCGGGACTGCTGAAAATGCGTGGGATTTCCTGCGAGGCCATCCACGGCGACATCCAGCAGCGGGTGCGGGAGCAAACCTTGAAAAAGTTTAAGGACGGCAAGCTGCGGGTACTGGTGGCCACCGACGTGGCGGCCCGGGGATTGGACATCGACGACGTGGACGCAGTATTCAACTACGACGTGCCCGACGAGCAGGAGTACTATATCCACCGCATCGGCCGCACGGGCCGGGCGAAGAAGCACGGCGTATCCTATACGCTGATGGCCTCCGTCACGGAGTCCGTAAAAATGCGGGACATCGCCCGGAACACCAAAGCGGAAATTCAGCTTTTGAAGTATGACAAGGACGGCTGCCTCATGCTGGTGGAGCAGGAAAACTGATGGGATAGACCGGGGGAGCGGGAATTCGTCCCTCGGTCTTTTTGTAAAAAGGAGGCATAGTTGATGAACATTCAAGTATTGGCCGTGGGCGACGTGGTGGGAGACGCCGGAGTGGACTTTCTCTGCCGCCACCTGCCCGCCCTGCGCAAGCTCCACGGCGTCCATTTCACCGTGGTGTGCGGGGAGAATGCCGCCTGTAACGGTCTGCTCCCCCAACAGGCGGACGCCATTTTTTCCGCCGGAGCGGATGTGATAACGATGGGAAATCATACGTGGGATAAACAACAAATCGTTAAGTACATGGAGGGCAATCCCTATATCATCCGTCCCGCCAACTACACCAGCCGTGCCCCCGGCCGGGGCTGGGGGGTGTTCGACGGTCCCCGGGGCTTGCGCATCCGGGTGGTGGACCTGATCGGCCGGTGTGAGATGGACGCCAATTTTGACAACCCCTTTACCAAAATGGACGAAATTTTAAGGGAAAAGGACGCTGATTTGACTCTGGTGGACCTCCACGCCGAGGCCACCAGCGAGAAGGGTGCCATGGCCTGGTATCTGGACGGGCGGGCGCAGGCGCTGTGGGGGACCCATACCCATGTGCCCACCGCCGACTGCCAGGTGCTGCCTCAGGGGCTGGGGTTCGTCACCGATTTGGGCATGACCGGGCCCAGCCGGTCTGTCATCGGCATCAAGCCAGAGCAGGCCGTCAACCGCTTTATGGGCGGCCTGCCCCGGCGGTTTGAGCCCGCGCCGGGGCCGTGCAAGCTGAACGCGGTTCTGTTTGAGATCGACGCCGCCGCCAAGCGGTGCGCCGGCGTTCAGCGCATTGACATCAGCTGACCTGCTTTTTCTTTGTAAAGAAAAAGCAGGCAAAAGAGACTTTTGACTGGCGCAACCAATAGTTGCCCCATATTTGGTGGACGCAACCATTCCTTTTTGATAGGATGGGCCCATCAAAAGGAGGTAATATTATGGCATCTGCATTCCCTTTGGCTCTTCCCGTACTGCTCCTCAACCTTGCGCTTTTGGTCTTTTTCATCTATGTAGTCGTGCTGATTGTCCGCGCCTTGCGAAAATATCTCCGCTCCGGCCCAGACGGCAAAAATCCGCCCGAGCAGGCAAAAACTCTGGGCGAAACGCTCAAAGCCCACCGCACCAGCCGAGGCTTCACCCAGGAGTACGTGGCCGAGTCCCTGGGCGTCAGCCGTCAGGCCGTCAGCAAGTGGGAGAACGGCACCTCAGACCCCAGCACCGCCAATCTGATGGCCCTGGCAAAGCTCTACGGCCTGTCGGTGGATGAGCTTCTGAAGCAAGTGGAAACAACCGAATAAACGACAAAATATCCCTCCCGTCCAGCGGGAGGGACATTTTTTTGCCCAAAACCATAGATTGGGGAAAACCGAAAAGGAGTTTTTCCTATGAAGCTGTCTCAGCTGTTGTCCGCCATCGGCGCGGACTGCCCCCAGGAGGCGGAGATCACCGCCCTCACCTGCGACTCCCGCGAAGTGGTCCCAGGGGCGCTGTTCGCCGCCCTGGAGGGCGCCCGCACCGACGGCCGCGCCCACATCCCCGACGCGCTGAGCCACGGCGCCGCCGCCGTGGTGTGCCGTCCGCCTCTGCCGGAAAACGTCCCGGGAGCGGCGGCGGAACGCCCCAGAGCCGCGCTGGCCCTGCTGGCCGCAGAATTTTACGGCCGTCCCGCCGACGCCCTCACGCTCATCGCCGTCACCGGCACCAAGGGCAAAACCACCACCGCCCACATGCTCCGGGACATTCTCACCGCCGCGGAGCACAAAACCGGCATGATCGGCACGCTTGGCACATATATCGGCGCTGAAAAGTTGTCCGACACCCTCAACACCACCCCGGAGCCCATCGCCCTCCACCGCACCCTGCGGCAGATGGCCGACGCAGGCTGTACCCATGTGGTGATGGAGGTCTCCTCCCAGGCTATGAAGCTGGAGCGGGTCCACGGCCTCACTTTCGCCGCCGGACTGTTTTTAAACCTCTCTCCGGACCACATCGGCGGCGCGGAGCACGCCGACTTTGACGAATACCGCGCCTGTAAAGCCGCCTTGTTCCGTCAGTGCAAAGCCGCTGTGGGCAATGCCGACGATCCAAGCTGGCCCGTTATGGCGGATCAGGTCCCGGCCGGAGCGCCCGTCACCACCTTTGGCTTCGGCAAAAAGGCGGATATCCGCGCCCTTTCCTCCGCACCGGACCCGGACCGTCCCCTGTCCTCCCTCCTCACCGTCGAGGGCTCCGCCCCCTATTCCGTCCCTCTCCCCGGGGCCTTCAACGCCGCCGACGCCCTGGCCGCCGCCGCCCTCAGCCGTGCCTTGAGCGTCCCGAACCACGCCGTCCGCGCCGGATTGGCCCGCGTCTCCGTTCCGGGACGGGCCCAAATCATCCCCGTGCCCGCCCCCTTTACTGTGGTCATCGACTACGCTCACAACGGCGTCAGTTTCGACGCCATCCTCTCCGCCCTGCGGGAGCACCACCCCCGCCGTATCCTCTTGGTGTTCGGCGCGGGGGGCGACCGCCCCAAAATCCGCCGCCGGGACATGGCCCGCTCCGCCGCCCGGTGGGCGGACTACGCCATACTCACCGCCGACAACCCCCGGTCCGAACTCGCCGAGGACATCTGCGCCGACATCGCCGCCGCCCTGGGAGACGCCATCCCATGGGAAATCATTCCAGACCGGCAGGCGGCCATTTTTCGGGCGCTGTCGCTGGCGGGAGAGGGGGACGTGGTGGCCCTGCTGGGCAAGGGGCACGAGGAGTACATCGAGGAAAAGGGAATCCGCCGTCCCTTCTCGGAGCGGCGGGCGGTAGAGGCGTATTTCAGCGTGCAACGTTGACCTTTCATCCGTTTGACGGTTACGATTCGGATCACAAAAAGGGACAGCCGCTCCGCCAGGGATTTGTCAAGCGCCCCCTTTCCCTTGCACCGAAACGTGCAAGGCGGCGGCGGTTATCCCTCCCTGGCGGGAGGGATAAAAATATGCAACACACAGACAAGTACAAGCTGAACCTGATTGAAAAGGACGACGTATTTTCGCCGGACACGCTGAACGAAAACGCGGAGAAGGTGGAAAGCCTTCTGGTCTCGCTGGCAAACGGGGACAGGGAGGAAGCGGAGGCAAGGGAAGCGCTGGAAAGCCGGGTCATTGCGCTGGAGGCCAAAAAGGTGGTGACGGGGACCTACGTCGGGGAGGGGGCGGTGAGCTCATACGCTCCCCACGTGATTTCCCTGGGCTTCACCCCGCTCGCGGTGATCGTCCTGGGGGGCAGCCCGGTCGTGACCATATTGGCCGTTCAGGGCACCCCCAGCCCCAGCATGACGATCGTAGACGGCGGATTTACCGTGATGCGCGGCCAGGGCAGTGACTTGGATAATGAAAAGCTCACATACCGTTACATCGCTTTCGGCTAAAATCAAAGAGAAAGCCCCCCGGAATTCCGGGGGGCTTTCCTCATGCTTTGGGTGTTTGTATACGTCTCAACTTAGCCCATAGTGCTCTGGTCCCAGTTGACGTAGATGACGGTGACGGTCAGAGGATCGCTGGGGCTGGTCTGGATGCTGACCATCGGGAAGTGACCGGTGGTGTTGTAAACCTCGGAGGTGGAGGACGCCTCGTTCAGGGTGCCCAGGTCGGCGATGTTCGGCCAGATCCGGGCGGCGCCGACGTTCTTGGCGTTCAGGTTGACCACCTTGGCGCCCGCCACGTTGAAGATGGCGTAGCCAGCGTTGTTGTCAGCGACGCCGGTGCTACTCACGTCAGTGCCGATCTTGGCGGTCTGGCTGGCATAAGTGGCGGCGTTGTACTCCACACGGTTCAGGATGGGATGGCAGTTGTTGCCGATGATGCCGGGACGTCCGGCGACTTTCAGCTCCGTGATGCCGGTGTCACTCTTCCAGCTGGCGGAGGCCTTGATGATGCCGTCACCGCTCGTGCCGTCGTCATGGGCGCGGTACACGGTGTCACCCATGGGAGTCTTCAGGCCGGTGTCAACCAGCACGTAGAAGCTGTCCTTCACCAGGGCGTGGTCGGTCTCACCAGCGCCAGCCTCAGTGGGATCGTTGATCAGCCAGCGCTGGACCTCCTCGCCATTCTCGTACATGGTGTACAGATGGAAGGTGTTGACGCCCTGCGTAATCTCAGAATCCTGAGCGGGGTTGCCCACGAAGTACAGGTTGCTGCCGCCGGTCCAGGACACCGCGTCCTTGGGGATGATGATGGTGTCAACCTTGGTGGGGTTGGTGCCGTCCACGCTGGCGTAGCTCAGCGGGCTGGAGGTGTAGTACATCTGCTCGTTGAAGTGACGGCTGGCCGTATCAGGAGCAGCAGCATGCTCCTTCAAATAGGCGTCGCCGGTCGCGGTCAGGGTATTCGCGCCGGAGATGGTAACGGTGGAACCGCCCTTGAGCAGCTCCTCGATGCCGTTGTACACCTCGACCTTCTGGGTGTCGGTGCCCGCGCCGTCCACGATGATGAACTTGGTATCGCTGGTGGCGTAGGTGCTGCCGCCCAGCAGCTTGGTGCCCAGACGGGCGTCGGTGGTGTTGAAGGTCCAGGTGGCGTTATTGGCCAGGATATTAGCGCCAGCAGCACCGGCGGTAGTGCCGGATCCAGCCATGCCCACGCTGGGGCTCACGGTGGTAAAGACGCCGCGGTTGGTGTCCTTGGTGTAGCCGGTGGCGCTGGTCATATCGCCGTTCTCGTTGACCAGGTAGCCCACGTAGCTCTGCTTGGTCACGCCGGACACGCCGTTGGCGCTGTCACGGAAGGGCAGGCCGGTATCGGCCATGGTCACGACGTTGGCCTGGGTGGACACGTTGGCGATGGGCTTGCCGTCCAGAGTCTTGACGACCTTCTTCACCTGCTCGCCCTTCAGGTTCACGCCCACCAGGGTGTACTCATAGGTGGAGGAGCCGTAGGGAGTGGTGTAGTCCAGGTAGGTGCCGTAAACGAACTCGCTGTTGTAGATGGGCTCAATCCAGATGTACTTGCCGTCGGCGTCCAGGTAGGCGCGGTAGTTGCCGTACAGCTGGGCGGTGGCGGACAGGTTCACAGCCGGCTTATTGCCCTGGATGCCCCGGTTGGCAGCAGTGGGATCGGCGTCATAGTCCGCGATGTCGTCGGCCAGCAGGGAGCGCTCGATGCGCTGGCCGCCGATGACGATGGAGCCGGTGTGGTTGGCCTGGGTGTAATTGAAGTTGGTCACAGTGCCCTCCACAACGCTGGTGGGCTTGGACAGGCGGTAGAACAGGTTGGCAGTATCGCCGCCATCCACGGTAGTGGTGGCCGGAGGCGTAAAGCCGGTGGCCTCGGGAGTGCCGGCAGTAGCGCTGCACACAGTCTTCACGTCCGGGGTGTTGGTGCCGATGATGGCCACGCCCACCACGGGTTCGCCCAGGGTCTTGGTGGAGGTAGCGGTCAGGGCGGTCTGGTGAATCATATCCAGGGCCTGATCGTTCCAGGTGTCATTGGCAGCAGCAAACTGGGGCACGGTCACGGTGGGATAGGAGGCGTGGCTGTTCACCTGAGCCACCCGGGACACATTGGTGCTCAGGGCAACAACCATGTCCACCTGGTTGTTGCTGCTGTTGGAGATCAGCAGGTACAGGGGATAATCGGTGTTGCTGTCCTCGCCCAGCTTGTTGGCGCTGACCACGCCGTTGGCGTCGTGGCCGCTGCCCACGGTGGCGAAGGCGCCGTTGGACACATAGTCGCTGGAGCCGACTGCCTCAGTGGTGGTGTTAATGCGCGCGATGGAGCCGGACACGCCGAAGTCCTGGTTGAACACGGCCTTGCTCCGCTTCAGGTCCACGTTGAACCCGGCGGCCTGAGCGGCCTGGCCCAACAGAGCCTTGGTAGCCTTGGCGGCGGCAGTATAAGTGGAGTCGGACAGCGCCACCTTACCGTCGGCAGCAGGATCGCTGACGGTAACCAGAGCGGTCTTCACCACGTTGTCGTACAGGGCGTAGGTGGTCTTGTTGCCCGTGTCATCATTGTTGTACCAGATTTCCACCTTGTGGCCAAACATGTCAACGCCGGTCTTGGCGTCGATGGACACCGTCTCGGTGGTGGTGCCCACGCCCGGAGTGGCCAGGCTCTCGTCAAAGTTCCTGGTCTGATGGAAGTAGCTGTAGTAAGCGGGCTTGCCGGTGAGGTTCCAGTTCACGCGGGTGCCGGACTCGCCGGTGTCCTGGTTGCCCACGATGATGCCGGTGCTCTTCTTCAGGCCGAAGTACTTCTCGCCCAGGCTCTCATTCTCCACGCGCTGCTCGCCGGTGGTGGCGGAGCCGCTGTAGTGAGTGGTCTGATAGCCGAAAGCGGGGGTGTACTCCACGGTGGCCGCCTGAGCGGCGTGGAACAGGATGGAGGCCACCACGTCACGGCGGGAGGCCAGATGCAGGGTGGCGTCGTAATGGGCGGACTTCACGTCATTCAGCAGCTCGCGCTGAGTGGCGGTAGAGGACACCCGGAGAATCCACTGGGAACCGGTGAACTCGTTGTTCTGGTCGTAGCCCATGGCGCGCAGGACCATAGCCAGCACCTCATAGCCGGTGACGTTGGCATAGGGATTAAAGGTGGTGGCGGTGGTGCCCTTGATGTAGCCTGCATTCCAGCAGTAGCCCACGTAACCGGCGAACCAGTCGTCGGCCTTCACGTCAACGAAGGGATGGACCGTGGTGTACAGGTCCTTCTTCTCGTTGCCGGTGTCGCCGGTGGACAGGCGGTAGATCAGAGCGGCGACCTCGGCCCGGGTAATGTTGCTGCCGGGGCGGAAGCCGTTCTCGTCGCCCTGATAGACCTTCATGCCGGAGAGAACATCGACAGCCTTGATGAACTCTTCCGTCACTTGATCCTTGTCGGTCCATTCCTTGACCTGGTCGTACTTGGACGCGGCATTCGCGGTCAGCATCAGGCTGAACGACATGACCATCGCCATGACCAGAGCGAGGAACTTCTTCAAGTTTCTCATTGGATTTGTTTCCTCCTTGTTTATTTTCGCCGTCATTTCAGAACTTTTTTAACGAATACATTCAGGATAAGCCATCCTCTCTAATTTTCTATATTTTCCCTGTTCCTTCTATATTCATCCATTTTTGACCCGTATTTTTCATCCTCTGCGCACATTTTCACGGCAAATCAGGCGATGTGATATTTTCTTTCCTCAACCAATCCCACAGAGAATTAGACACAAAAAATCGAGAGGGCTGTTTCTCCTCTCGAAATTGACAAAAAAAGGAGCGCTCCTGTTGGAGCGCTCCCAACCATATTCAACCCTCGTCGTCCAGCTTTAGGACCGCCATAAACGCCTCCGTGGGCATCTGCACCGTACCCAGAGAGCGCATTTTCTTCTTGCCCTCCTTCTGCTTCTCCAGCAGCTTCTTCTTCCGGGTGATGTCGCCGCCGTAGCACTTGGCCAGCACGTCCTTGCGCATGGCCTTCACCGTCTCCCGGGCGATAATCTTGCCGCCGATGGCCGCCTGGACGGGCACCTCGAAGAGCTGGCGGGGGATGTTCTCCTTCAGCTTCTCGCAGATGCGCCTGGCCCGGCCGTAGGCCTTCTCCCGGTGGACGATGAAGCTCAGCGCGTCCACCTGGTCGCCGTTGAGCAGCAGGTCCACCTTCACCAGGTCGCTGGGCTCATAGCCCTCCAGCTCGTAGTCCAGGGAGGCGTACCCCTTGGTGCGGGCCTTCAGGGCGTCGAAAAAGTCGTAGATGATCTCGCCGATGGGCATGGAGTAGTGCAGCTCCACCAGGTTGGTGTCCAGATACTGCATGTCCTTGAACACTCCCCGCCGCTCCTGACACATAGGCATGATGTTGCCCACATAGTCGGGGGGCGAGATGATGGACACCTTGGCGTAGGGCTCCCGGGCCTGGGAGATGGCCCCGGGGTCGGGGTAATTGTGGGGGTTATCCACCCGCACCACACTACCATCTGTTTTCGTTACCTCGTATATAACAGATGGTAATGTAGTCACCAGGTCCAGGTCGAACTCCCGCTCCAGCCGCTCCTGGATGATCTCCATGTGGAGCATCCCCAAAAAGCCGCAGCGGAACCCAAACCCCAGGGCGATGGACGACTCCGGCTCAAAGGACAGGGAGGCGTCGTTGAGCTGGAGCTTTTCTAACGCGTCCCGCAGGTCGGGATACTTGGAGCCGTCCTCGGTATACACGCCGCAGTAGACCATGGCCTGAGCGGGCCGGTAGCCGGGAAGGGGCTCAGCCGTGGGCCGGGCGGCCTCGGTGATGGTGTCGCCCACCCGGGTGTCCTTCACCGTCTTAATGGAGGCGGTGAACCAGCCCACCTCTCCGGCGGACAATTCCTTCGCCGACTCCATGCCCAGCGGCCGCAGATATCCGCAGTCCAGCACGTTGTACTGGGCTCCGGAGGCCATCAGGCGTACCTGCATTCCCGGGCGCAGCGTCCCCTCCATCACCCGGAAGTAAACAATGACGCCCAGATAGGGGTCATACTGGCTGTCAAAAATCAGCGCCTTTAAGGGCGCGTTCGGGTCCCCGGAGGGCGCGGGGATGTTGTTCACAATATCCTCCAGCACCGCCGGGATGTTGACGCCCTGCTTGGCGGAAATCTCCGGCGCGTCCAGGGCAGGCAGGCCGATAATGTCCTCGATCTCGTGCTTTACCCGCTCTGGGTCGGCGGCGGGCAGGTCGATCTTATTGAGCACCGGGCGGATCTCCAGGTCGTGGTCCAGTGCCAGATAGGTATTGGCCAGGGTCTGGGCCTCCACCCCCTGGGCGGCGTCCACCACCAGCACCGCCCCCTCGCAGGCGGCCAGGGACCGGCTCACTTCATAGTTAAAGTCCACGTGTCCCGGCGTATCGATGAGGTTGAGACAATAGGTCTCCCCGTCGGCGGCCTGGTAGTCCATGCGCACCGCCCGGGCCTTGATGGTGATGCCACGCTCCTTTTCCAGCTCCATGTTGTCCAGCAGCTGGGACTCCATCTGCCGCTGCTCCACCGCGCCGCAGATTTCAATCATCCGGTCGGACAGGGTGGATTTTCCGTGGTCGATGTGGGCAATGATAGAAAAGTTGCGAATTTTAGCTTGATCCGTCATAAAAACCTCCACGATGCTTCACAGGTTTCAAGGCCCCGCGAAGCGCTGTATCACGGGCTCTGCTCCAGCCCAATCTGCCAGCTGTACAGCCCGTCATAGTCATAGCTGTTCACAAACTGCCGCAGCTCGTCGATCTGTCCCTGATAGAATTCCGGCCAGATCCGCCAATCGCCGTTGATCATCCCTTGGGCCGTCTGATAGGTCACCTCGGACGAGCAGTGGACGTGGTCGGTATACCGCTCCAGATTGGTGGTGGTCCACCGGTCGTTGAGGAAGCTGTACACGCTCACATTCTCATAAAACACCAGCCGCCCGCAGGCGTACTCCAGGGCGGTGAGAATGGCCTCCGTGGTCCCCTCCCGCTGGGCCTTGTCCCAGTACAGGATGCTGTAGGGTGGGAACCAGATTTTGAATTGGGTGTCCGGGTGCCGCTCCACCCAGGAGCAGACCACGTCCATATTCTCCCGGGCCGCCTCCAGATAGGCGCCGGCGGGCAGAGGCTCCTCCACCTTATCCGGCCTGGGATAGCTCTCCAGTGCGGTGAACCAGGAAAATTTATGCTTCCCGTCCCAGATAAACGCCTCATCCAGCGTCACCTTTGCCCCGTCCCCCTGGAGCATGGACTTGGCCGCCAAAGCCAGGCTTTCCCCGTTGAGATAGAATTGCAGGTCGTCCACCGGGTTGTCGTTGTAGAGATATTCCGGCAGCTCCACCCCCTGGTCCTCCCGGATGAGCACATTGGGGTCCAGCCCGAAATACACGGTGTTCAGCGTTCCATGGGTGCGGAAGGCCAGGTCCAGCGCGATCTCAAACTCGCTGAGCCGCCCGTCGGGAAATGTGACCTTTAACGTCTTGCGCCCCGTACCCTGGGTAAACCAGGACGCCCGGTAATTGGCCACCAGCGAGGTGCCCATGACAATGTCCTCATAGTCCTGGTGCCGAATCAGCCCCGCCATCTCGTAGCGCTCATTGACAAACAGGGCGGTTCCGCCCTCCTCCAGAGCCCCTGCGGTGAGCAGAGGGTCCGCCCAGGCCACCACGCACGCCGTCCCCGCCAGCACCAGCAGGGCGCAGGCCAGCGCGGCGATGAAAAAGGTTTTTGATTTCATGTCTCCCGCCTCTTTTCGTTGTCACGCTGCCAAGCGGCCAGGGCGCCCGGTCGCTTTCCCTTCTCCACGCTTCTCTCAAAAATTGGCATAGATGAAGGTGTCCACCCCAGCAAAGAACAGCACCGATCCCGCCAGGCACGCCGCCGTCAGCACGGCCCGCCACACTGTGGGACGGAAGCGCTCCGCCGTTTTCAGCGGGTTGGGCAGGGCCAGCAGCCCCAGCCCAGCCGGAAGCAGGGCCAGCGGAAGCCAGTAGGTCAGCAGGCACCCCTTGGGGGCGATGGCGTTCTGGAGGAAAATCAGGGTTTCGCTCATCACCCTCAGAGGCAGGGCGGCGGCAAATTCCCGGCTGGGCAGAGCCCAGCCGCCCTGGAACAGCCCACCCAGCAGAGACAGCGCCTGACCGGCGCTCTCCGCCCGGAAAAACACCCAGGCGAGGTTGACAAACAGGAAGGTAAGCAGCCAGGCCAGCGGCTTGGGCGGAGAAAATTTTCCCTCGAGAAGCCGCTCCCCCACCTGGGCCAGCCCGTGGAGCGCGCCCCAGATGAGAAAACCCCAGCCCGCCCCGTGCCACATGCCGGACAGCAGGAACACGATCATAATATTCCGGCAGGTCGCAGCGGTCCCCGCCCGACTTCCCCCCAGGGGAAAATACACACACTGCCGGAAAAAGGCGGACAGGGTCATATGCCACCGGCCCCAGAAATCCCGGACAGACAGCGCCTGATAGGGGCTGTCAAAGTTCACGGGCAGCCTGACCCCCATCATCCGGGCCATGCCGGAGGCCATGTCGCAGTAACCGGAGAAGTCAAAATAAATTTGCAGCGTATAGCACAAAATAGTCATGACCGTATCCGCCGGAGAAAGGGTTCCCACGTTGGCGTATCCAAAATTGGCCCCGTTGGCCAGCACCCCCGCCACCAGCACCTTCTTTGCCAGCCCCAGGGCAAAGCAATACAGCCCCGCCGCCAGATCGTCCCAGGCAAAGGGCGCGGGGCGGCGCAGCTGTGGGGCCAGCTCTCCCACCCGGGTGATGGGCCCGCAGGTGGCGGCGGCGAAAAAGGTCAGGCAGCAGGCATAGTCCAGGGGGGACACGTCCTCCCCCACCGCTCCGTCATAGCAGTCCCGCAGCCAGAAGATCTGCTGGAAGGTGACGAAGGACAGCCCCAGGGGCATCAGCCAGGCCGGGGGCGTGAACAGCCCCTCCAGCGGGGTGAGGGACAGCACAAAGCCGGTGTACTTGAAAAAGGCCAGCACCGCCAGCAGCACCAGGGCCCCCGCCCACAGCAGGGGCCTGCCCCGGGACCGGTCCCGGGCAATGCGGCGGCCCAGCCAATAGCTGACCGCTCCCTCCGCCCCCAGCACCGCCAGAGACAAGGGAGCCCCCCAGCCGCAGAACACCGCCCCGGCGCACAGCAGAAACGCCCGGGCGGCGGTCCGGTTTTTCAGCCGCCCGCCCAACAGCCGCCACACAATCAGCACCAGGGGCAGATAAGCCAGCACAAACAGATGGCTGTGTACATTCATGGGATTTCCTCGGTTCTTGTCGCGCTGCAAAGCGGTCAGGACGCTCAGTCGCTTTCCCTCCGGTCCAAGCTTCTTCGCTGTCCGCTTCTCCGCGCTTCTTTGTCAGCGGGTGTTCTCCAGATGGCTGGCCATCTCGCCGTTGAGCCGCTCGCCGCAGGTGTGTACGATCTGGAGCAGGGACTGGTAGGTGCCCGGATAGGCCGCCTTCATGGAGTCGTTGTCCAGCGGCGGAAACCGGGTGTCCTTCCCCACGTTGGCCAGGGCGTCCACAAATTCCGCCTCGCTCATGAGCAGGTCCGCCCGGGGCAGCCCCGCCAGGAACCACTCCTCACGAATGTTGAAAAAGTCGCCGTTCTCGTTGCCGCTGGCCCGGTGCAAGTGGCGGAAGAGAATATACACCGTGCCGGACAGATAGTTTGCCGCCGCCCGGATGGCCTTCTTGCTGCCCACCTTGCTGAGCAGGTCGAACAGCAGGCCCACCGAATTGACCACCAGCTTCTTGGACAGGGTGGCCAGCACCGACCCCCGCAGCACATTGTCCCGCTCGTCGGACACGTCGTACAGGGTGTCTGCATCCAGGATGGTGGTGCCGTCCCGGCTGAGGGTGCGCCCCAGCAGGAAATCGGCGGAGACATTGTAAAAGTCGCAGGCCTTCACCACAAAGACCAGGCCCGGCTCACGGGCCCCATTCTCATAGTGGGACAGCAGCGCCTGGGAAATCCCCAGCGTTTTGGCGGCCTGCCTTTGAGAAATACCCCTCTCCTGCCGCAGCAGGGAGAGAGTTCGCGCAAAATCAGGATTGGTCATCCTCATCTTCCCCTTTCCTAGTGTAGCTTCAAAAATCGACATCGTCATTAGGAAAAGGCTGTTGGGACACGGACTCACGAACACACGGACGCATGGACTCACGGACAAGCGGCTGCGCTCCAAGGGCACGCTGAGTTCCCTTCAGCATTTCCTGCGGGCCGGATGGACTCATCCGCCTTCGCAACACAGTATGTATAGTATAGCGGGGAGAATACGTTTTGTAAAGAGTTGTTTGCCCCAGAATGTCAAAGAAAAAATATCTCGAACTTTTTGTGATTTTGCCCATAAAGCTCTTGAAAAAAATGGGGCATAGTGTTAAATTAAATCATAGCATTCACAAAATACCGGGCGGGCCGAAGAGATGCCCAGGGCGCTCTCCCATCCGCCCCCAATGGAGGAAACCAATTTATGTTTAGACTGATGATCCAAAAGCTGAAGAAAAATCCGAAGAAGATCGTGTTCACCGAGGGCGAGGACCCCCGGGTGCTGGAGGCCGCCGCCCGGTTGCTGTCCGGAACCTTCCTCACCCCCATCCTCATCGGCGACCCGGAAAAGATCTACGCTACTGCGGACGAGGAGTGCCTGAACGTCAAGGGCGTCACCATTCTCCAGCCCCACACCTATGACAAGATGGACGCCATGGTGGATAAGATGGTGGAGCTGCGCCGCGGGAAAATGACCCCCGACCAGTGCCGGGAGGCCCTCCAGCAGGGCAACTACTTCGGCACCATGCTGGTGGCCATGAAGGAGGCGGACTGCCTGCTGGGCGGCGCCACCTACTCCACCGCCGACACCGTGCGCCCCGCCCTCCAGCTCATCAAGACCAAGCCGGGCAACAGGATCGTGTCCTCCTGCTTCATCCTGGTGCGTCCCTTTGCCACCGGCGGCAACCAGGTGCTGGCCATGGGCGACTGCGCCATCAACATCGACCCCAGTGAGGACGACCTGGTGGAGATCACCCAGGAGGTAGCCGCCTGCGCCCGCCGGTTCGGCGCGGAGCCCAAGGTCGCCATGCTGAGCTATTCCACCATGGGTTCCGGCGCGGGCCCCATGGTGGACAAGATGCGCAACGCCTGCAAGAAGCTCCAGGCTCTGGACCTGGACTACCCTGTGGACGGCGAGTTCCAGTTCGACGCCGCCGTGTCCCCCACCGTGGGCCACCTGAAGGCGCCCAAGTCCAATGTGGCCGGCCGGGCCAACACCTTCATTTTCCCGGACATCACCTCGGGCAACATCGGCTACAAAATCGCCCAGCGCATGGGCAACTTCGACGCCTACGGCCCCATCCTGCTGGGCCTGAACGCCCCCATCAACGACCTGTCCCGGGGCTGCAACGCTCTGGAGGTCTACTCCATGTCCATCATCACCGCCGCTCTGGCCGACTGATCCCAGCTGGATACAAATTCCATTTTATAGAGCAGTTTACCCCCTGACGCAGGGCTTAAGCCCTGCGTCAGGGGGCTTTTTAATTCGCTGTCTGCCTTTGGCCCGGCCCTTACTTCACAGCCTCGCCTGCGGCCTTTTTGGCCTCGATCTCCCGGAGCGCGTCCTTATAGGACAGGTTGACCCGGCCCTTTTCGTCAATGTCGGTGACCTTGACCCAGATCATGTCACCGATGTTGATGACGTCCTCCACCTTAGCCACCCGGTGGTTGGCCAGCTTGGAGATGTGAACCATGCCGTCCTTGCCGGGGGCCAGCTCCACAAACGCGCCGAACTGGAGGATGCGCACCACCTTACCGTAGTACAGCGCGCCCACCTCAG
>CAOKLO010000002.1 GCA_948469375.1 uncultured bacterium
ATCCGCAGAAAGGAACGCCGAACATGGAGAACAATCTGACCTACACCCAAGTGGGGGATTACTTAACCTAAAGGTTGAGGGAAGTGTCCGACCGCTTATGCCGAGAGTACGGTTTATCAGTGATTGAAAACCCCAAGAAAGCCCCGTCAAGACCGCTTTATCTGGACGAAAAAAGCGGAAAGCCGACACGGTACAACGTCTATCGGGAGGATTTAAGGGAGGCAATCAATGGGAGCAGGGATTTACAGCAGATGGCGGCACAGTTCTCCGATGACCCGGAGCGGATATTGCCAGAGCCTGGGCCGCTGGAGAGTGCCAAGTCCTACCGGGAGAAAAAGGCAAAGCCCCTGCTGGCGAAGATCGTCAAGGTGCTGCGCTCCCTATACCGGGCCTATGTCGAGTTAAAAGGGATATCTCTGCGGGAGGCGGCGGAAGCCTGCGGCGTTCCGAGATCATCCTTTTATGACGCAGCCCTCCGCGTGGAAGGGCTGTGGGACGCACGGAGACATAATAAAAACTGACCGAGATTGTATGAAACCTCGGACGAAAAAATATTTTTGAAAAAGTCTTAATTTCAAAAGGACATTGCCGATATGTAGTACAGAACGGCAATTAGATTTCTGAAAAATCCGCTGACCGAAGTTGTATACAACCTCGGACGATTTTTTTGCTTATCCAGCACAGAAAAGGAACGGTTTATGCAGCCTGTCGCAATGAGATCCGATGATGAGAAACTGCAAGAGCAAATCCGCAGGCTGGCCCAGGAAGTCTTGTCCGAGATTTCAGACGCTGGATTCTTCCCGCAGCAAAGAACTCCTCGGGACCTTCGTTTCAGAACTATTTCTTTCGGTTGCGGAACAGGAGCGCCGTCAAATGCGCCGCCAGAAACAGGCGGAAGGGATTGCGGCGGCAAGAGAACGCGGGGTACAGTTTGGCCGCCAGCACCTGCCTGTGCCGGACGGCTTCGAGGATCTGGCGCGGCAGTGGGAAAACGGCGGCATCTCCGCCGGAAGCGCTGCCGCAAAGCTGGGTATGTCCCGGGACACGTTTCTGCGCAGGGCAAGGGAATACCGTACTGCCACATAAAAGGAGGGCTCGTCATGCCGCGAAAGCCGAAAAAGCCGGTTGAGGACGGCAAAGCCCTCCAGTACACCACCCTCAAGGTCCGTCTCTATCCCACTCAGGCGCAGGCGGAGTTGTTTGAGAACACCTTCGGCTGCTGCCGCTACATCTGGAACCATATGCTGGCCGACCAGCAGCGGTTCTATCTGGAGACCGACAAGCACTTTATCCCCACCCCGGCCAAGTACAAGAAGGAAGCGCCGTTTTTGAAAGAGGTAGACAATCAGGCGCTGATTCAGGAGCACAATAAGCTGTCCCAGGCGTTTCGGGTGTTTTTCAAAGACCCCAGAACCTTTGGCCCGCCAAAGTTCAAAAAGAAAAAGACCGACAAGGATTCTTTCACCGCCTGTAACCACGAGTTTGAGTCCGGCCCAACCATTTACATTACCAGGGACGGTATCCGCATGACCAAGGCCGGGATCATCCGGGCTAAGTTCTCCCGCCGCCCGCGAAACGGCTGGAAGCTGAAGCGGGTCACGGTGGAGAAAACCAAATCAGGCAAATACTTCGCCTACATTCTTTATGAGTACATCGTAAAGGAGCCGGAGACAATTATCCCCACCCCGGAGACCACCGTAGGTTTGAAATATTCCATGGGCCACTTCTATGCGGCGGACAGCGGCGAACTGGCCGACCCGCCCCACTGGCTGAAAGCCTCCCAGGAAAAGCTGGCAAAAATCCAGAAGCGGCTCAGCCGAATGGAACCAGGTTCCAAAAATTATCAGGAAGCAGTCCAGAAGTACCGCGAACTCCATGAGCACATCGCCAACCAGCGCCGCGACTTCATCCACAAGGAATCCAGCCGGATAGCCAACGGCTGGGACGCCGTGTGTGTGAGGGGCGATTCTATGCGGGAGGTATCAAAAAAGAAGGTGCTCCCGGGGAACGCGCTGGAAAGCGGATTCGGAATGTTCCGGGAGTGCCTGCGCTACAAGCTGGCGCGACAGGGCAAGACGCTGATCGTAGTAGACCGTGCGGCCCTCACCACAAAGACCTGTTCCGCCTGCGGGTTCGTCCGAAACGACAAACCCCACCGCAAGGGAACTTGGATCTGTCCCAAATGTGGTGTGGTACATGACCGGGAGGTCAACGCGGCGAAAAACATCAAGGCCCAGGGGCTTGCCCAATATTCCAGTATGCAGGAGCGGGAAGCCGCTTAGCAGATAGCCCTTATTGGGGCCCCACACGAGCCCAGCGAAGCGGGTCGCGTGGGGAGAGGACGAGCAGCGAAATGAGCGAGCTTTCCCGTTTGCGGGGAAGTGAGGGATATGGAGCTTGCGAGGACGATATGCCGGTCGGAACGCCGGTGAACGCCCATGGTTCCGGCTGAGGAAGCGTTGATCGAAGCGAAACCATCTTTGATTTTGTTTCGATCAGCGTTATCCAAAGCCGTTGAGTGGGAAACGAGAGGCCGCCTTTCTTCTGAATCGCGGCTGAAAGCCCCTTGGGGCTGTTCAAAATATTATGACGATGAAAAGCAGGCGAAAGGAGTTTGCCATGCTGTTTCTGCAACTCAAAACAGGAGAATACATGACCATCGGCGATGATGTGATTGTCCAGCTGAACGACGTTTCCGGCAATCACTGTAAGCTGATGGTCGAAGCCCCCAGGGAAGTCCCCGTCATGCGGGGCGAGTTGCTGGAACGCGCCGGGGCGGAACGCCCGGAATGCGTGATGGAAACGGCCCGCCAGCGCCGGTCGGGATCGGGATTGTCCTGGAATCGGAACAAACTCCAGGCGCTGATCACCATGCGGCGGCTGCTTGGGCAAATGGACGGCGGGGATGACCGCGTGAAGGATCTGCGCCGTCAGCTCGATTTTCTGTTCCCGCCCGAGTTCGCGTCCAACGAGACAGTCTACGCGCCAAAATAATTTCGGTTTCAAACGGTTGACGAGCCGGTTGAAATACAGCGCCGAGCCAATGTTCCAAAGGCCACGGAAACAGGCAAAGCGTGCCCTCCATTGTGCCGGATCCAGGGAATAGGTGAAAGCACAGTGAAGGAACCCCAGCAATCATTTTATTTATAGGAGGACTATAAAATGAGGATCCAACACAACATCATGGCTATGAACGCATATCGCAACTACACCAACAACGTCTCCGCCATGAAGGCGAACCTGGAGAAGCTCTCCAGCGGCTATAAGATCAACCGCGCGGGCGACGACGCCGCCGGTCTGGCGATTTCTGAGAAGATGCGCGCCCAGATTACCGGCCTGGAGACCGCCCAGAAGAACGCCAAGGACGGCATCTCCCTGGTGCAGACCGCTGAGGGCGCTCTGACTGAGGTTCATGACATGCTCAACCGTATGGTGGAGCTGGCCACCCAGTCCGCCAACGGCACCTACGACGACACCACCGACCGCAACCAGATGCAGAAGGAGCTGGACCAGCTGCGCTCCGAGATCAACCGCATCGCCGACTCCTCCAACTTCAACGGCATCAAGCTGTTTGATGGCACCATGGAGGCCGACTCCGTGAAGTACGAGGTGGGCAGCAAGTCCGATCTGACCATTCTGGCTGGCGGCACCACCGCCGTCGGCCAAGCTGGCACCAGCACCATCGTCCACAAGGACGGCCAGCAGGCCGCCAAGACCAAGTTCGAGGTCGAGCTTGGGAACATCTCCTTCACCACCACTGCCACTGGCAACCAGACCGTTACTGTCACTATCGGCACCGATACGGTTACCGCCTCCGTGGCCAACGGCGCGTCCGGCGCGGATCTGGCCAAGGGGATCGTGGGGAGCACCGGTGAAAAAGAGGTTCTCATTGGCGGCGTGAGCTACAACGTGACGGCCGATGGCTCCAAGCTGGTCTTTGAGATGACCGACGCCGCCAAGGATGCTTCCACTGCCGCGGCCAGCTTCACCGGTAACTTTGGCGTTTTGGTGTCGGGCGTTGGAGTCCAGGGCGGCACGGTCAACCTGGCCACCCAGGTCATCACTGAGGGCGCGCCCAAGACGGGCACCGTCTTGGCTAACACCCAAACCGACGCCGCCTTTACCAAGGCCGATATTGTAGACGGCAAGGCCATCACCGTGGGCGACGTCACCTATGTGTTTGCCAGCAAGAAGGAGACCCTGGATGCCATTGCCGCCGCCGGCGACGGCTTCAAGGCCGTGGACATCAGCGACCTGGTGGATGACAACGGCGCGCTGGACGACAATAAGGCCGGCACCGGCGACGCCCTGTCCGAGGCCCTCAGCCGCCTGACCGTGGCCGCCAAGGACAACAAGATGTTCACCGTGGGCCAGACTAACGATTACAAGCTGACCTTCCAGGAGAAGGAAGACTATAACGGCAACGGCAAGGGCGGCCGGGCCGACCTGACCACCCAGGAGGGCGTCCAGAAGCAGATCCAGACCGGCACCTTCAACGCCGTCAAGGTCGCGGCCAAGAACGGCACCGGCAAGGGCCTGACCCTCCAGATCGGCGACACCGCCGACAGCTACAACCAGCTGAAGGTCAGCCTGGGCGATATGCACACCAACTCCCTGGGCATCGCCGGCATCAGCATTGCCGATCAGGACAGCGCCGCCAAGGCTGTTGAGGCCATCAAGGCCGCCATCAACCAGGTGTCCGACGTCCGCGGTACTCTGGGCGCCACCCAGAACCGCTTGGACCACACCATCAACAACCTGTCCGTCATGACCGAGAACATCCAGGACGCCGAGTCCACCATCCGCGACGTGGACGTGGCCGAGGAAATGATGGCCTACACCAAGAACAACATCCTGATCCAGTCCGCTCAGGCCATGCTGGCTCAGGCCAACCAGGTGCCTCAGGGCGTCCTCCAGCTCCTCCAGTAAGAGGCTGTTTGACACCCAAAGCACCATCAGCCCAACGCGTCAATACGGGGGCGGGCTTTTGCCCGTCCCCGTTCTTTTATGAGGCATAGGGGAAAGCCGTTGAACGTCAGCGCCTTTCCCATGCGTCTCAGAACAAAAAGGAGAGATTTGCCATGTCAAAGCCTCTGCTGTCCATTGGCATCATTTTTAAAAACGAGATCCGCTGTCTGGAGCGGTGCTTGAAGTCCCTCCAGCCCCTGCGGGACGCCCTGCCATGCGAACTGGTCATGGCGGACACCGGCGCTACAGATGGGAGCCGGGAGATCGCGGAGAAGTACGCGGACATTTTGTTTGACTTTCCCTGGATCAACGACTTCTCCGCTGCCCGCAACGCGGTGATAGAGCGCTGTTCCGGGCAGTGGTACATGAGCATCGACTGTGACGAGTGGGTAGATCCCAACATCGAGGGATATGTCAAATTCCTCACCAGCGACAAGGAGTTTGACTTCGCCTCGGTCATCATCCGCAACTACAGCACAGCGGGGCTGGAAAAGAGCGGGGGGTATTCCGACTTTCTGGCGGTGCGTCTGCTGCGCCTATCTTCCGGCATCCGGTATGAAGGCGCCATTCACGAGCACTTGCCTTACAAGGGCGATCTACATACCATGCTGATCCGGGGTGGTATTTTCCATCACGATGGGTATGTATTCCAGGATCAGACGAGGCAAAAAGAAAAACAGCAACGGAACATGGAACTGCTGCGTGAGCAGCTAGAACGGGACCCGGATAACCTCATCATCCTGACTCAGTGCATTGAGTCGGGAGATGGACAGCCGGAGCAGTTGGATTATCTGCGTCGTGCCATGGCGGGGGTGGCCGAAAAGCGGTCCCAGTGGGAGCTGTTCGGCCCGGTGATCTACCGCCATGCGCTGCGTTATGCCATTGGGAAGGATCTGCCGGAATTTGAGGAGTGGCTTCAGACGGCGAAGGATCAATTTCCCAGCTCCATCTTCGTCCGGGTGGAGATCGCCTATTTCGCCTTTGGCTATTACTGGAACAAGGACGACTACGCCAAGAGCATCTACTGGGGAGAGAAGTACCTTCAGGGGGTGGAGGACTACCACGCCGGGAAATTTAACAGAGCTGACTTGCTGGCCAGCTCGCTGTATAGGACAGAAGCCAGCAGCCGCCTCAGCGTAGCCTCAGTGCTGGCCTCCGGCTATCTCCATGAGAAGCAGCCGGAAAAATGCCTCAAACTGATGGAGACCTTCAACGGCCGGGAGCTGGACGCCAAGCAGGCCGGGGACTGCGTGCGCAACATCTGCAACCTGTACAGCCATTTTGAGGTGGACACCGCCCCCCTGCTGCTGCGGCTCTGGGAGGAGCTGAACGAGGCGGTCCCCACCCAGGCCCAGGCGGACCAGCGCCGCGCCGGGTTTGTCCAGGTGGGCGCGGAGATGTTTGAGGGGACGTTCATCCGCTCCGAGGAGACGGAGGCGGACGTGGTTCACCACGCCTACACCGTGTTTCTGCCCTTGGGAGACAGGTGCGAGCTGGGGATTGCGGCGCAGATGCTGGGGACAGAGGCCGTCTCCGCCCTGGAAGCCCTGCTGGGTAAGGTGAAGGAGCTGGAAAAGCTGCCCGGACACGCGCTGGCCCACGCGCTGGGTTGCGGGGCGCGGTTCCCGCTGGAGAACCGCCCGCTGACCATTGAGCAAATGGATCTTCTGGCCGGCGGCATTGCCCAGGATAAGGACGAGCTGTACGGTTTGGTGCGGCAGGCGAGGGAGAAGGAGCTCCCTGACAGCGCGCAGGAGCTGGGCTGGGCCCGGGGGCTGTGCATGGCGGCGGTGAAGGTGTGCCCCTGGAAGGAGATTGACGGGGAGACCGGGCTATTGCTGTCCAGGGCTTTTGCCAGAGTGGAACGGGCGTATCTGCCGGTGTGCTACGCACCAGAGGTTTTGAACCGGGAAAACCTATTTCTGCTGCCGCCCCTGCACCGTTTCGGCTACTACTGCGCCCAGGCGTTTGACGCGCTGGACGTCGGAGACACGGCGGGCTATGTGCACTTGCTGCGGGAGGGCTTGTCCGTCTGCGAGGGTGTGAAGGATATGGTGGAGTTCCTCATCGACCACACGCCGGAATTGCGGACCCCGTCGGATGAGCTGAACGCCCTCGCGGAACAGATCCGGACGGTGCTGGCGAACTTCCCGCCGGACGATCCTGCAGTGGCGGCGCTGAAGCAGAGCGAAGCATACCAGAAGGTGGCCTATCTGATCGAGGGTATTGAAGTTCCCGTTATGGGAGGGCTTGCCCAATGAAGGTCGTAATTCTAGCCGGAGGCCTGGGTACCCGAATCAGTGAGGAGAGTTACTTGAAGCCCAAGCCTATGATTACCATCGGCGACCAGCCGATTCTGTGGCACATTATGAAGTATTATTCCCACTTCGGGTTCCACGATTTCGTGATCTGCTGCGGTTATAAGGGCCATGTCATCAAGGAATATTTCGCGGATTATTACCTTTACCGCTCCGATGTGACCTTCGACTTTTCCGCTGAAAACCGCATGACGGTGCATCAAAATGTAGCCGAGCCGTGGCGGGTGACGCTGGTGGATACCGGTCTCAATACCCAGACAGGTGCCCGGGTGAAGCGGGTGCAAAAGTACATCGGAGACGAACCGTTCATGCTCACCTACGGCGACGGGGTAAGCGACGTGGATCTGAATGCCTTGCTGGAACAGCACAAACGCTCCGGCAAAACCGTTACCCTCACCGGTGTCCAGCCCGGCGGGCGATTCGGCGTATTGGATCTGGAGGGCCAAACCGTCACCGGGTTCCGGGAGAAGGCCGGGGAGGACGGCGGCTGGATCAACGGCGGGTTCATGGTCATGGAGCCGGAGGTTTTCGATTACCTGAGTGTGGAGGAGTCCTGCGTGTTGGAGCGCCAGCCAATGGAGACCCTCGTGCAGGAGGGTCAGCTGGGCATCTATAAGCACCGGGAGTTCTGGCAGTGTATGGACACCCAGCGGGACCGGATCTGGCTGGAGGAGCGGTGGAAAAACGATACCGCACCGTGGAAGGTTTGGGCCTGAGCGATGAAAATTCTGCACATTGCCGCCCACTTGGGCGGCGGAGCGGGCAAGGCAATCTCCGGTATTGCAATTCAAGGCCAACAGTTTTTCAAAGATACGCACCGGATCTTGTTGCTCCAACAACCGGAGAAGACAGTCTATGTTCAGGAGTGCTGGAGAAACGGCGTAGAGGTTAGCAACTGGAATGACAACCTGGTGCTTCTGGGCTGGGCAGATGTGGTTGTGGTCAGCTGGTGGAATCACCCGGTCATGGCGCGGTTTTTGAGGGAGCTTCCACCGCTAGAAGTTCCGTTGGTGTTGTGGTGCCATGTGAATGGTTGCCACTATCCCATGTTGCCCGCTGTGTTTGCGGAGGAATTTGACAGAATTTTGTTTACTTCTCCTTATTCGCTGGAAAATTCGCTTTGGACTCAGGCGGAGCGGCTGAGAATCCGGGAAAAGTTTGAAATTGTCTGGGGGATGGGGCAGTTCGCACCAGAGGAAATGATCCCCAAGGGCGATTATAAAAACCGTGATATGTTTACTGTGGGCTATGTTGGGACCCTGAATTACGGGAAAATCCATCCGAATTTCGCTGCCTACTGCAAAGAAGCGTACAGCAGGATTCCAAATATAAAGTTTGTGCTGGCCGGAGACCAAGACGCGGTTCTGGAGCAGGAGATCCGCTCCGCCGGGCTGGCCGAACGGGCAACATTCACCGGGTTTGTCTCTGACGCTCCGGCGCTGATGCGCACCTTTGATGTATTCGGCTACCTGCTGAATCCAGAGCACTACGGGACCACGGAAAACGTTCTTTTGGAGGCCATGGCCTGTGGTCTTCCGGTGATTGCGCTGCGGCAGAATGTAGAGCAGTATATCATTCCGCCGGAGGCTGGGGCGTTGGTGGAAGACGCGGCTGAGTATGTCCAGCAGTTGGAAACGCTGTGGAAGGACCCGGTCAAGCGGAGGAAGATGGGGCATTGTGCCCGAGCCTGTGTGATTGAGCGGTATGACGGGAGAAAAAATGCGAAAAACTTCCGAATTGCCTGCCGCAGCGCGGCGTCAGCCCGGGAAAGAGCGCATAGTTTCACTTTTTTGGGCGATTCTCCATGGGAGTGGTTTTTGCACTTTTTGGATGAGCGGAATCGCGCGCTGCTGGAGACAGCCCGGGAACTGGACGACCTTTTCGCGCGAGATGCGCTCCGGAAATGCTCCCCTATCTTAAGGGAAAAGCGCAAGAGTTCCCTGCGGCATTTTGCCGCCATCTATCCTCAAGATGAAATCTTGCAAAGATTCGACAGCCTATTGAAAGAATAAGGAGAGGCGGTTATGGCTGTGCAAATATCTGATTTGACGTTCTTCCAGGGGAAGCGGGTGTTTATTACCGGACACACCGGGTTTAAAGGGTCCTGGCTGTGCACTGCCCTGACCTTGGCAGGCGCGGAGGTTTTCGGGTTTGCTTTGCCGCCCGCCGGTGCGGAAAACCTCTATATGCTGGCGGAGGTCGAAAAAGCCGTACATTCCACTTTTGGGAATATTCAGGATTTTCCCGCACTGAAAGCAGCTTTTGACCGGGCCTGCCCGGAAATCGTGTTCCATTTGGCGGCTCAGCCCATTGTCCGGGAGAGCTACCGGAACCCTGTGAGCACCTACCACACGAATGTGATGGGAACGGTCCACCTTCTGGAGTGCGTGCGTCAGTGTGATTGTGTGCGAAGCGTACTCAACGTGACCACGGACAAGGTCTATCAGAATAATCAATGGCACTGGGGTTATCGGGAAACCGACAGATTAAACGGGTATGACCCCTACTCCAATTCCAAATCCTGCTCAGAATTGGTGACGGAGAGCTACCGGAACAGTTTTTTCCCCGCCGGAACGGCGGCAGTCAGCACGGCCCGGGCGGGCAATGTCATCGGCGGCGGCGACTTTTCCGTTGACCGAATTGTTCCAGACTGTGTCCGTGCGGTGCGCGATGGAAGGCCTATTGCCATCCGCAACCCAAGTGCCATCCGCCCATACCAGCACGTCCTGGAGCCGCTCAGTGCCTATCTGTTGATCGTCCAACGGCAGTGGGAGGACGGTGCGTTGGCGGGCAGCTACAACGTGGGTCCGGAGAACAACGGCTGTGTCTCCACCGCCCGTTTGGCCAGCCTGTTCTGTCATGCGTGGGGAGATGGCGCTGCCTGGGAGCATGTGGGAGACCATGGCCCCCATGAAGATGCGGTGCTGAAGCTGGACTGCTCAAAAATCCAAGAGGTACTGGGCTGGCACCCCCGCTGGACAGCGGAGCGGGCGGTGCGGGAAACCGTGGACTGGACAAAGGCATGGCTGGCGGGAGAAGAAATGTCCAGCTGGACGCGGCGGCAGATTGAGATGTTTTACACAGAGTGAGGACAGTTAATATGGCAGAAAAATTCATCGAAATCAACACAAATGGACTCCAGGGCCCCAGGGTGGGGGACGGGCTGTTTGAAAACCGCTCCGCAGTGGCGGAACAGCTTCGGCAAACGGTGTCGGCCGAGGTTACCATTATTATACAGGCATATGGGCGATTGGAAAAGACAAAACGTTGTGTTGAAAGTGTGCTAAACTATACAAATGGTATCGACTATGAGTTGATCCTGATAGACAATGGCTCTACAGACGACACATTGGAATACTTCCGATCCATTCCCTGGGAGAAGAAGACCGTTTTGCATGTCACACAGAATATCGGCGCAGGGTATCCATCCCTGATGCTTGGATTGGGCCATTTTGGTCAGTATGTGTGTATACTCGGCAGCGATATCATCGTTACGAACAATTGGTTGAGCAATCTTTTGGACTGCCTAAGATCTGACTCAAAAATCGGCATGGTTGTGCCTGTTTCCTCTAACGTGTCCAATTTGCAGGAAGTAGAGATCCCATTTAAAAGCTATGAGGAAATGCAGTCGGCGGCAAAGCGCTTTAATCAGCCGGACCCCAAAAAGTGGGAGGAGCGGCTGCGGCTTATCACTGTGGCTGCTGTCTATCGGAAGGAGGTTTTCCTTTCGCTGGGCTGGCCGCTGTCTGACTCCGGATTTTTCCATGATTTTGTCGATGACGATGTTAGCTTTGCCGTCCGGCGCGCGGGCTATCGGACTATGGTAGCGGGGGATACCTGGGTGTGCCATGATCACGATTTTCGGCACAGCGAGGGGAAGGATCCGGCGGAATTTGAGCAGTCGTTGAAAATTGGGAAGGACAATTTTCGGGAAAAGTACCACGGTCTGGATGCCTGGGAGGATGTGAACAATTTTTACATCCCCTATCTGGATCGCCTGCCCTACAAAAGAAGCGCAGATGTTGCCTGGGTCTTGGGTGTGGATGTGAGGTGTGGTACTCCAATCTTGGACGTGAAAAATTGGCTGCGCCGATGTGGGACCGGACAAGCGGAATTGTCTGCGTTTACACAGGACGCAAAATACTGGCTTGATTTGAAAACTATCTGCCAGGGCCCGGTGATTTGTGACCGGGAGGAGTTTTTGACGGACTCCTTCCCTCGAGAATATTTCGATTACGTGGTAGCCGACCGGCCGGTCAACCGCTACCACGAGCCCCAGAAGATGCTGAATGATCTCTTTTCGCTGTGTAAAAAAGGCGGTGTGGTTCTCTGCAAGGTGCAGAACGCCTTTTCTTTCCGGGAGTATATCCATCTCCTGGGACAAAGGGATGTGTGTGCTGAGGAATTTTCTTACAATATTCCATTTGAGGCAGTTCAAGTGGCATTAAATAAGCTTGGAACGGTTAAGCATGTATTTGGCATTCCGTTTGTCACGCCAAATGGGCAGAAAGAGCTTCTCGAATCTTTGATTCCCGCCGCTTTTTCCAGCGCGGAGAAGGCGGATATTGTCAATCGAATGTGTTGTCAAGAGTTTATGCTTTTCGTGGAAAAAGCATAGCGGTTCAAAACCATTACAGTGCTTAGAAAGGATGCAATTGAGAATGATGAGTATTGGACTGTTTTTGGATGAGGAAACATCAAATATGATGTCATCTGTGCTGGAGGAAATCCGCCGCGGAAACAGGAAAATGATATTTTTTGGCGCCGGGCGTATGGCCAGAGCATTCATTAAGGCCTATTGTGGGGAAAAGGGACAATTGCCGTTGCCAGCCTATATCTGTGACAACAATCAGAACCTGTGGGGAGAGACGATTGCGAGCGTGCCGATCGTTTCTCCGGAAACGCTAAAGCAGGAATCTCTGGAAGACACGGAGAACGTGGTGATCGTCCTGGCACAGGTGCTGCCGTTCACCATGCTGGAGACGCTGCAATCTACCTATGAGGATGGCGGTTTGCAGAAGTATTACCATCTCATGCTGCCGCTCAGTCAGTTGGAGACATATCTATTCTATTGCGAGAATCATGAACGGGTGGATCACGTCTATGCGGTCTTGGCAGACGATTGGTCAAAATATGCGTACAAAAGGTATTTTCAATATCTAATGGGAGGAAATCTGGTGTTCCCGACGATTTTTACGGCGAATGCGTATTGGGGAAACGATCTTAATGGAAGATTACGAGACAATGAAGTAGTGGTGTACGCTGGAGCCTATGACGGAAAGCATTTGGATCGGGCGCTGAAGAGTAATTCCAATATCGAATTACATGGGTTTGAGCCTAACAAGAACTGCGCGGTGCTGTTAGACAAAAAATATGCGCATTTGCCCAATGTCCATATCCACAAATTCGGATTGGGCGATCAGGCAAAGCAGTTGCGTTTTGACAATACGGCGGGCTCCTCGGCCATGACAGTATCCGATACTGCACGGCCTGAGCGGGCATACGATACCATTGATATTGAGCGTATGGACCGTGTTCTGAAAGGACGGGTAGATTTGATTGCGCTGGATATTGAAGGAGACGAAATTAAAGCGCTTCACGGTGCGGAGGGGATCATTCGGGAGAGTAAGCCCGTGCTGGCCATATGCGTATATCATCGAATTGAACACTACGTTGAGGTGATGGAGGCCATTGAACGGATTTGCCCGGGCTATGAGTTTCACTTCCGCCAGCACTCTATTGTTCCGCACGAATCGGTGCTGTACGCAGTTTATAAAGGGGATCGCCATGAATAATCTGGAGCTTTGGGAAGAATATGGGGAATATATTGCCCCGGTTTTTCAATTCAGTGAGCATATCTTTTGCAAAGGCCAAGGGAGCTATGTAAAGGATGCGAATGGAAACCGCTTCTTGGATATGAGCGGCGGACAGTTTTGCTCTGTGCTTGGCCATGGGAATCCGAAGGTGGCTGAGAGGGCATTTATTCTGTCTCAGAATATCGTGAATGCGGGAGTGAACTTTCTCTGTGAGGAGGTTCTATATGCCGCGAAAGCTGTACATGAAATTTGTCCCGAAATGAACGGGAAGGCTTTTTTCTTGTCCACCGGTGCGGAAGCGAATGAATGCTGCCTGCGTTATGCAAAGCAAATGAGCGGGCACCGCAGCGGTGTGATTTCTTTTGATGTGGGCTACCATGGTCTCTCTCTTGGAACGGAGGGCTATTCCATGGGGAGAGCGTATGTAAAACCGCAGCTTAAAAATTCGTTTTCCATTCAAGCACCTGTGGTATATGACCCGGAATGTGCAGATAAGGTTGATTGGTGGTCATCTGTTGAGCAAATGGAGGACATTTTGAAAGCCCATCACGAGGAAATTGCGGCGGCAATTTTTGAGCCGATTGTTTCCACCGGAGGGCTTTTGTACCCACCAAAAGAATTCTGGGAAGAAATCCGCAATCTATGTGACCGGTATCGAGTATACCTAGCATTTGACGAATGTCAAACAGGCTTTGGCCGCACGGGCACGTGGTTCTACTATCAGCAGCTGGGCCGTTGTGTCCCTGACTTTCTGATTTGCGCAAAGGGAATAGGCCTTGGATATCCGGTCTCTGTGGTTGTGTTTAATGGGAATACGATTCCTGCATCTAGTTTTGTCATGAACCATGTTTCTTCCCATCAAAACGATCCTTTTGGTGCAGGGCTTGTGCGCTTTGGAATTCAGCAGATTGAAGAGCAGGGGTATCTATCGCAGAATCGGGAAAAGGGCTACTACATATTGGATCAGCTGCGGCAGCTGGCCAGAGAATGTCCCGCGCTCAAGCATCCGCGTATGTGTGGATTGATAGGTGGGTTTGACCTTGATTTCGGTGGCGATGGCAAAGCGGAGGTCTTGGAAAAGAGTAGCCAGTTTTCAGAGGCCGGGTTGCACAACGGATTGTTGCTACAATTTGGAAATTATGGACGGACGGTACGTCTGCTCCCGCCATACAACATCAGCTACACAGAAATAGATTCTTTCGTAGCAAATCTAAAAAAGACATTGGATACTCAGCGGGGACTATTTTGCCAATAAAAGGATAGGAAAACAGGTATGGAAAATTTTATATATAGCATTCCTACCAAAGTCTACTTTGGCCGCGGAAAGTTGCAATCGTTGGGGGAGGAGCTGACCCAGTGCGGCAGCCGGGGACTTCTCGTATATGGTGGTGGCAGTATTCGGGAAAACGGCTGTTATCAGGAGATTGTGGGTCAGTGCGAAAAGCATCGAATTGCTCTATGGGAGCTGAGTGGAGTAACCGTAAACCCGGATGTGCAGATGGTCGAAATGGGAGCCGAACTGTGCAAAGAACACGGCATTGAATTTATTTTGGCTGCCGGGGGCGGCTCAGTGCTGGACTGTGGGAAAATGATTGCTGCTGCGGCAAAGTCGGAAGGAACAGCGTGGGAACTGGTGCAGTATCCGGAAAGGATTGAAGCGGTATTGCCCATTGTCGTGGTCTCGACGATTGCGGCCTCCGGATCAGAGATGGATTATACTGCCGTGATCAGTAACAAATCAATGCGGCAGAAGGTGGCTTGCGGCTGCAAACTGCTGCTGCCCAGGGTTGCTTTTCTGGATCCAACGTACAGCATGACAGTGGGAATGAAGGCGACAGCAGAGGGAATCGCAGACATTATGTCCCACTTGATAGAGATTTATTTTTCGGAGTCACGGGCCTTTTTGCAGGAAAGACTAAATGAAGGGGCTTTCCGCACCTGCATTGATTGCGGAAAAACACTGCTGAACGCACCGGACGATTATGAGGCCCGTGCGAATTTGATGTGGACGGCGTGCTGGGCTATGAACGGTTTTTTGCGGTGGGGAAAGCCGGGGAACTGGACCTGCCACGTATTCGCGCATGAGCTTGGCGCCATGTATCCTGAGCTGTCCCATGGACAGATACTGTCTGTGTTGCTCCCACGATGGTTGCGGATTGTTGTTGAGCGTGGGAAGACAGGCCAAATAGTGGATTGGGCAAAGAATGTTTGGGATATCAGAGAGGAAAAACCGCTTCAATCTGTGGAAGCTGCTGTGGCAATGCTGGAACGCTATTTTCAGGATTTGGGACTTCCGGGGCATCTGGATATTGAGTTGACAAAGCAGGATATGCGGGAGCTGACGCGGCGTATTGTGCCGCAAGTGCAAAATGCGTATGTTGCGTTGACTGTGGGCGATATCGAGCGCATCCTGAAAGAGTCAATTGGCAAACAATCTGTGAGGGAATAGGGAAGGTCTATGAAAAACAGAGTGGATGCTTCTGTGGTTACGATAAACGCTCGTAGCTTTGAGAAAGCTATAGGCCTGCTGGCGGGGAAGGTTATCCTGCTCTATGGCGCGGGGGGCTTCGGCGTGGAGATGTTGCGGTATCTGGCGCGGGCGGGCCTGCCTGTGGCGGCAGTCCTGGACCGGCGGGCGGCGGAGATATGCTCTCTGGAGGGGGTTCCCGTGTACACAGCGGAGGAGGCTCCCTTTAACCGGAGTGACTGTGTGGTGTTGTTCAGCATTGTGATGGACCGCGAGGCCCGGAGCGGGATTATAGCCCACCTGCGAGACCTGGGCTACGCTGAAATCCTGGAGTCCCAGTCCCTGCGCTGCCTGTTGGTTCAGCCGGACGACCGTGGGGAGGAGTCCATTTCAGACTATTACCACAGGCGGGCGGCAGATATCCGGCGGGCGGAAGGCCTGTTCACAGACAAGCGTAGCCTGGGCGTTTACCGCAGCTCCGTTTACGCCCACGCCACGGGGGACTACTCTGCCTGCGGGCAATGGGAGAGCCCTATGGCGGAGCAATATTTCCCGCTGGATATCTTGCTGACAAAGGGTTGCCAGCGTTTTCTGGACTGCGGCGGCTACACCGGGGACACGGTAGCACAGGTGTTGGAGCGGGAGCAAGCCATTGAGGCCTGCGCCGTCTTTGAGCCAGACAGCGGGAACTATGCCCGCATGGCCGGACGCTTGATGGGGCTGGAGGCGCGGATCGGCCAGCGGTGGCTGTTCCCCTGCGCCGTCTCGGACGGGGCAGGCATCTGCGGCTTTTCCCAAGGCACGGGTTCCGGAGTCCTGTCCCAACAGGGGGACTGCGCCGTGCAGACTGTGGCCCTGGACCAAGCGGTATACGATTTCCACCCCACTTTCCTCAAAATGGATATTGAGGGGGCGGAACTCGCCGCCCTGCGGGGCGCACGGGGAATAATCACTCGGGATCGGCCCGACCTGGCTATATGCGTCTACCATGCGGTGAACCACATCTGGGATATTCCTCTGCTGTTGGACGGCTGGGGATTGGGCTATCGCTTCTTCCTGAGAAGCTACAACGCATACACGATGGAAACGGTGCTGTATGCGGCCATTGACCGTGAAACGAGGTGATAAACTTGGCCTGTTCCATTCAGCGCGTGGCGCTTCATGAACATTTGCCGTTGAAACAGCCCTTTTCTCTCCATATCTACCCGTCCTTTTATTGCAATTTCAAGTGCGGCTACTGTCTGCACAGTTTGGACGCTGCCGCACTGGAGAAAAAGGGATTTCAGCGGCAGTATATGGACTTTGACCTGTACCGCAAGGCGGTGTACGATGTGGCGGCCGAGGGCTGGCGCTTAAAGGCGATGATTTTTGCGGGGCACGGGGAGCCTCTGCTCCACAAGCGGATTGTCGATATGGTGGCCTACGCCAAAAATGCGGGGATCACAGACCGAACCGAGATCGTCACCAACGGTTCCCTGCTGACCCACGAGCTGTCCGACGGGCTGATTGACGCCGGCCTGGACCGTCTGCGGGTGTCCATCCAGGGGGTGACTGCGGGGGCGTACCGAGATATGTCGGGGAGCACCATTGACTTTGAACAGCTGGTGGATCGGCTGCGCTATTTTTACGAGCACAAGGTGGACACCGACGTATACATCAAAATCATCGACGTGGCCCTGAAGGAGCCGGGGGATCAGGCCCGGTTTGAAGAGATTTTCCGGCCCATTGCGGACACGGCGGCCATCGAGTACGCCATCCCCTTTGTGCCGGAGATTGACCTAGGCAAGCTGTCCGGAAACAGCAAGCAGGGCTGTGATGTGCACGCAGCCGTTTGCTCCATGCCCTTCTATATGCTGGTGCTGTATCCCAACGGCGATGTGCTGCCCTGCTGTTCCACAGAGGTGCCCGCGGTGTTCGGCAATGCGGCGCGGCAGAGCCTGGGAGAGATTTGGGCGGGCCGTTCCCGGACAGAGTTTCTGCTGCGGCAGTTGGACGGCGCGGGAACAGTGCCGGTGTGTGACAGGTGCAGCGTTCCAGCGTTCGGCCTACAGGAGGGAGACAGCCTGGAGGGTTACCAGGCGCGGCTGAGAAGGGCCTATAAAGCGAAGATGGCGGGAAAATAGGGGGATTTGTTTTGAATTATTTGATTGTTATGCCAATTTTGACTGAGATTTTTGACCAGTCATACTCATTTCCATTGGGAATCGCCTATGTGGCGGCAAGTCTGAAGCAAACCGGGCGCAATGTGATCACCTACAACCTGAACTACAAGCCCGGGACGATCAAAGAAAATCTGGAAAAGGTGATTCATGAAAATCAGATTGATGTTATCGCAACAGGGGGACTGACTGCCCAGTATTGGCAGCTGGAGCGCATTCTGGCGGCGGCCAGGGAGGTCAAGCCGGAGATTATCACCTGGGTGGGCGGCGGTATCATCACCTCTGCGCCGGAGGCGGCTATGGAGGCGCTGTCCATTGCGGATTACGGCATGATCGGTGAGGGCGAAGCCACCATCTGTGAGCTGGCAGAGGTGGCGGAGGGCAAGCGGGCCCCCCATACGGTCAAGGGCCTGATTTTCCAGGAGAACGGCGGTTGGACGGTGACGGAACCCCGGCCGGAAATCATGGATCTGGACGCGCTGCCCTTCCCGGATTATGAGGGCTTTTCTTTCGGGGAACTGCTGGACAAGGAGCCCACGGACATTTACGCGCTGAATCAGGGTCGCTTCGGCATGGTTTCCTTCGGACGGTCCTGTCCGTTTAACTGCACCTTCTGCTTCCATCCCAGCGGCGCAAGATATCGGAAACGTTCCATTGACAGCGTGTTTCAGGAAATCGATTATCTGATTGAGCACTATCACATCAAAAATATCGCTGTGACGGACGAGCTGTTTGTCCGGAAGATCGAGGACGCTAGGGAGTTTTGCCGGAGGATCTCGGAGCGGGGCATAGGGTTTGTGATCTCCCTGCGGGTGGACATGGTGAATCGGGAGATGCTCACTTTATTACGGGACAGCGGCTGCCTGTCCATCGGCTTTGGCCTGGAGAGTGCAGACAATTCCATTCTGACCAGCATGAAAAAGCACATTACCGTGGAGCAAATCGACTACGCGATGGGGCTGTGCCACGAGCTGGGACTGAACTGTATGGGAAACTTCATCTTCGGAGACCAAAATGAAACGGTGGAGACCGCCATGAACACCGTCAATTGGTGGAAGGCTCACCCTCAGTACCGGATCGCGCTGCACATGATCATTCTCTATCCGGGCTCAGAGCTGTACCGCCTGGCCGTTGCCCGGGGAATCATTGGGGACCAGGTGGAATTCATTAAAAAGGGCTGCCCTGTGACCAACGTGTCTAAAATGAGCGAGCAGGAGTACCGGGGCATCGAGTTGATGACCAGCATGCTGAACCAGGGGCGCACGGACCGCCTGGAGGATGTACAGGTGGAGCATACCGGGTTCGGAAAGGCGGCGCTCACTGGGAATTGCCCCTGTTGCGGGGCAAAGAATATCTGGAAAAATCAGGATGTATTTCGCTCGCTGGGCAACATCGTCTGTGATAGCTGCGGCGCAGCCATGAATGTCATTCCGGCGGATTATATCGGCACACGGGCGGAGGAGAACTATCGGAAGTTGGGGAAGCAGAAGGTGGCGCTGTGGTCCATGACAAACGCGGTGGCGGAATTCCTGGACGTCGTCCCCAGCGCACTGGGCGAGAATACGTTCCTGATTGACTCGTCCAAGACGAAGCAGGGGGCCCTGTACCGGGGCAAACCTGTGTGCCCGCCCAGCGTCATCGACGAGGAGCAAATAGACACGGTATTCGTTTCAGTGACAACGTCGGTGGCGACGGAGATCATTGACGAGCTGAAGAACCAGCATCCATCTGTAAAACACATTTTGTTTTTGGGGGATGTTATCAGCGATTGCTTCCAGGAAATGACACAGTAGGGAGGAACCCCAATGCCTGCAAAAATCGAGGGCGGATATGACCATCAGCGGCAGATTCTTGCGGATATTGTGCCGCTGCCCGCACCTTTTACGTTGTTTATCTCCCCAACCCAAAGGTGCAATTTCCGTTGCTTTTACTGCACCCACAGCAAAACGGTGGAGGAGAAGCGGGCGTGCGGCTTCCAGGCGGTGGACATGGACCCAGGTCTGGTGGAGACGCTGGCCCGACAGGCCGCGGCCTTTGGCGGGAAAATCAAGCGGGTGGTGTTTACGGGCCTGGGTGAGCCGCTGGTCAATCCGGCGCTGCCGGATATGATCCAAACCTTTGCGGAGAAGGGTGTGGCCGGGGGGTACGAGGTGATCACCAATGCCTGCCTGCTGACACCCCAGATGACGGATCGACTTTTGGAGTCGGGGCTGACTTACCTGAGGGTATCTATCCAGGGAATCAACAGCACGCAGTACCAAAAGACAGCGGGGGTAGCCGTTGACTGCGACCGGCTGGTAAACCAGCTGCGGTACTTTTATGAGCGCAAGGGCAATTGCCAGCTGTACATCAAAACCATGGATGCTTCTCTGGAGCGGGAAGAGGACAAGGAGCAGTTCTTTGAAATCTTCTCGCCCATCTGTGACAAAGTATACATCGAGCACCTGGTGAAGGCCCAGCCCAGCATGATGGAGCAGTATGGGGAACACGTCAACAGCGAGTTCACCTTTTTCCGGGAGCCCTCCGAGTACCGGGCAGTTTGTCCCTACCTGTTCTATGTGTTGCAGGTGGACAGCCAGGGACGAGTGTTCCCCTGCCCGCCGCTGGGTTTCGGGGAGGAATTCTCCCTGGGGAATGCGGCGCAGACCTCTCTCTATGACATCTGGCATGGGCGGAAGCTGCGGGCGCTGCAAATGCAGCACCTGAATCGGGAGCGGCACAGCCATCCCGTCTGCGGCAGCTGTGAGAACTACCTGTGCTTTACGCCCAAAGAGGACAACCTGGATCTGCGGGCGGAGGAAATCCGGAAACGATTGGAGTTGGAGCAGCTTGTCTGAGATCAAACCGTTCACCGGTGTGGATGATCGAGTGAGGCTGGCAGATGTAGTGCCGCTATCCACGCCTTTTACGCTGAATATTTTCCCGTCCAACATCTGTAACTTTAAGTGCTGCTACTGTGCCCAGTCCTTGGGCAGCGAGGTTTTACAACGAGAATACGATCTCCCGCCGCGGAATATGCCGCTGGAGGTAATGGAGCTGGTGGTCCGTCAGGCGGCGGAGTTTCCGAAGCCCTTCAAGCTGGTGTCGTTCATGGGCCACGGGGAGCCGTTGTGCAATCAGGAATTGCCGGAAATGATCCGCATGGTGAAGGCGGCTGGCATCACAGAGCGGGTGGACATTATCACCAATGCCTCTTTGCTGACGCCGGAGTACAGCGACCGTCTGTTGGAGGCAGGACTGGACGTGCTGCGAGTATCTCTGCAAGGTGTCAGCTCCGACGCATACTGGGAGACGAGCCGGGTGAAGCTGGATTTCGAGGAATTTTATCAGAACCTGGCCTATTTCTACCGCAGGCGCGGCAACTGCCGACTGTATGTGAAGGTGGTGGACGCGGCGCTGGGTCAGGGGGAGGAGGACCTATTCTTTGAGCGCTTCGCCTCCATCACAGATCGGATGTTCATCGACCGAATTAAGCCGGTGTACAGCGGAGTGGAGTACACGGAGAACCAACGAAACCTCAGCGTGGACCGGTATGGAAACGTGCATGATAAGCGGGTGGTCTGTCCGCAGCCCTTCTACATGCTCAGTGTGTGGGCTAATGGAGATGTGGCACCCTGCGACGCACTGTACAAGGCGTGTCCGCTGGGCAATGTGCGTGAGTCCACGCTGCGGACCATGTGGGAATCAGAGCGGAAACGGGAGTTCTGCCGCCTGCACCTACGAGGCCTGCGGGAGAGTGACCCGGCCTGCGTGAAGTGCTGCGCGCCCGATGATGTGCAGCATGAGGAGGACGTGCTGGATTACAGCAGAGCGGAGCTTCTGAAACATTTTTACCAATAGAGGGCATGGAGTAAATTATGGATTTTTTTAACGAATTAGATGCTGCCATTCGCAAGGAAGAAGCTCATTTCCAGATGTTGGATTGCGGGGGGGAGGAAGATATTGGAAATTACGGCGTATATATTTGGGGCGCAAGCTTGAGCGGCCTTTTACTGCGCTCAAGTTTAGCGGATATTAGAATAGACGCTGTATTTGACAGCAACCCAAATCTATGGAACGAAAAAGAGGGAATATGCTCCTTCGACAGCAAGTTGTGCACACCTCAGAGAAAAGCTCCGCTTATTCTTCTATGCATCTATAAATTTGCCGGGTATGAAGCTGTCGCGGCCCGGCTGTGCGAACTTCACATCCCATATATAAATGCGTGGGCGCTGATTTACAAGAGAAATTTTGAGCAGCTAAAATTTGTTCATGACCGTCTTTTGTCTGACTCCCGTTCAAAGGAAACCTATCAGGCTGTGATCAGGCGCAATATTTTCCACGACGACAGGTATGTGTGGGATGCTTGGTGTGACCATCAATATTTTGCACTGCCACAATTCAATCAGGTGTCCCCCCAAACCGTTTTTGTAGACTGTGGCGCATATGTAGGGGATACCCTGGAGGAATTTGTCCGCAGGAATAATTCTGGATTTAAACGTTATATAGCCTTCGAGCCGGCTCATGCCCTGTTCCATGCCATGAGCCTGCGGACCGTGCGGCTTTGCGCAGAAAATCTCATTGATGAGCAGAGCATTGTTTTAGAAAACAGGGGCGTGGGGAAGGCGGAGAGCACCTTGACGCTTGCCGTCAACTCGGTTATAAAAAGCGGAAGCTCTGTTAGCGCTTCTGATGAGGGAATCAGCGTCCCTATCGTGTCGTTGGACCAGTATTTTTCTCATTCAGATGATCGAGTCACTTGTATCAAAGCGGATATTGAAGGTGCTGAGTATGATATGCTGACAGGAGCAAAAAAACTGATTCAGCGGGATCATCCCAATTTGGCAATTTCTATTTATCACGATATCCATGATCTGTTCCGAATTCCGCTGCTGGTGCACGAGCTTGTGCCTGAGTATAAAATGGCGGTTCGCCATCATTCTGTCAGCAATAATGAGACAATTTTGTATTGCTATATAGAGTAGCGGTGGTTTGTGCGAAGGGGAAAGCATTATGGCTGATTTTACATTCCAAGAAACGACGATTGAAGGTCTTGTTTTGATTGACCCATTTGTAACAGGAGATTCCCGCGGGTACCTCTCCAAGCCCTTTGAAAAGTCCGTTTTTGAGGCCCACGGCATCTATTTGCAGCCCTGGGAGGAACTGCGCTCCTGTTCAAAAAAGGGTGTTCTACGCGGCCTCCATTTTCAACGAGAGCATTGGCAGGACAAGCTGGTGCAGGTTCTCCATGGCGCAGTATATGATGTGGCGGTGGATCTGCGGGCTGGTTCGGAGACCTTTGGCAAATGGGAAGGCTTCTTCCTTACGGCAGAGAACCGGCAAATGCTGTACATACCGAAGGGGTTTGCCCACGGCTTTTTGGCGCTGGAGGAGGACACCCTGTTCAGCTATTTGTGCGGGGATCGGTACGACCCGGAGTCGGACGGCGGCATCCGATGGGATGACCCACAACTGGCCGTCCGGTGGCCGCTGGAGCGAGAGGATCGGCCGATCCTCTCGGAAAAAGATACTGCCCTGCCAAGTCTGCGGGAGTTCCTGGAGCGGCATGGGCCGCTAAAAAAGTGTTAAGGTGACCGTACAAATATGGAGGTGGACGTTTTGATTCAGCGACTATCTATTAATTCTGGCCAGATTAAGAATTACAGATGCATGAATTTGAATGCGTCAGGGCCACTTAATGGCTTTCCATTCTTATCGATCGACCAGGACAGTTATGTTGTAGGGATTGAGGTGCAGAGTGGAATCAATTTTGATCCTGAGAGTGGCAGACACTGTATTTTGATCGGAAAAGGCTGCTCCTTGGCCGATGCAATCACTTTTATGGTAGACCTTAATCATGATTATAATTCCGTCTCTCAAGGAGAAATGTCATTTTTACAGGGTATATCGCGGCCGACCAGAATCGTTCGAAAAGGCACCATTATAATTCAGAATGATGTTTGGATAGGGCATGGAGCAACGATTATGGCGGGAGTCACACTGCATAATGGTTGCGTTGTGGCGGCAGACTCTGTTATAACCAAAGATGTGCCACCCTATGCGGTCGTAGGTGGAAATCCCGCTAAAATTTTGCGCTGGCGGTTTGATGAAAAGACGGTAGAAGGAATCCAAAAAATTGCGTGGTGGAACTGGTCACCTGCCCTCCAGTACTCTCGCAGGAACGATTTTACCATGCCTGTACCAGAATTTATAGAAAAATATTTACCAGAAGCAGAAACTCTGCTAGAGAAAGTTAATATTGCCCCCCGGACATGCGTCCGCGAGCAGGAGACAGTCCTGTTCATTCCCGACTTTTCTGATCCACACCCACTTTATCGAAAAGTGTTTTCACAGTACTTCGCTGAGGATTATCTGGACAGAAAGCTGCTGATTTATCTGCCGGAAAGCGACTCTATACCAGATAACATTCAGACGCTGGAAACCATTTTGCAGGAGTATAGAGAGCGAGACTGTGATGTGGTTCTTCAAACCGGCGAAACATGGGATGAACATATTTTATTTCAACTCGCTGACTATTTTATTACAACTAGGAGCCGTGAGACTGTGTATCGTACGTGTCTTGCGGATCTGTATCATGTTCAAATACTCTATGGGACAGATGAACCGCTGTTTTATCTATGAGGAATTTTTATGAAACGCGTTTTAATCACCGGCATCACCGGCTATATTGGCTCCCATTTGGCCCGGCAACTTTTGACGGACTGCGAGGTCTACGGTTTGGTCCGCGAACCGCTCCACACAGAGTATATTTTGGAGTTTCAGGATCGGCTCCATCTTGAGACCACAGACGGTGACTACACTAGCATTGAGGCTGCAATGCGGAAAATCCAACCCGATATTGTCTATCACTTAGCCACGTATTACACAGGTGGCCATGGGCCAGAGGCAACTCCAGCACTCATTGCATCGAATATCACCTTTAGTGCATATCTTTTAGAGGCCATGTCCACCTGCGGCTGCTCCGCTCTGGTTTATGCAAGCACGATAATGGCCCACTATCGTGGAGAGGCTTATTGTCCGCTGAATCTCTATGCGGCGACAAAGCAGGCGTTTTCCGATCTGCTGGCTTATTACACCGATGCGGGACTAGTGAAGGCGGTTACGCTGGTCCTGTCTGATACCTACGGCCCCGGCGACCGGCGCCCCAAGATTTTGAATTTGGTCGCAAAAGCGGCGCGGACAGGAGAGTGGCTGGCCCTGTCCGACGGCGAGCAGGATTTCGATACGGTCTATATCGACGATGTGACCGCCGCATTTGCGCAAGCCGGGGAGCAGCTTGTCTGCAATCGGGACTGGAAGAACGAGACCTTCCAGGTCTGCGCTTCCGCCCCACTCACTCTGCGGCAGACGGTGGAAAAGATGATCAAGATTAACGGCCTGATGCTCCATGCGACCTGGGGAAAGAGACCACAGCCTGAGCGGGAGATCCGCCGTGCGGTCAGGCGGTACCCGCAGCTACCCGGCTGGGATCAGCAGGTGTCTTTGGATGAGGGACTATCTTGTTTTATAGGCGGAGGTTTGCCTTGAATTAGGGAACATGAAAGGGACTGAGTACGACTAGGGCTTGTTTGAAAATAAATATTGCACAAACGATAAACAAGTGTAAAATAGGGGCATGAAACGATATGAATTGACAAAAGAACAATGGGAACGCGTAAAAGCGGTGCTGCCGCCGGAAAGAACAGGGAAGCGAGGGCGTCCCCGGAAAGAAGATGGGAGGATGCTCAATGGTATGCTCTGGATTGTTCGCAGCGGAGCGCAGTGGAGGGAATTGCCGGAAAGGTATGGCCCCTGGCAGTCTGTGTACGCCCGGTTTGCCAAATGGCGGGACGACGGCACATTGCACGCCGTGTTCTGGAAAAAGTTAAAATTATAGATGGGGAACATCTGCTGGTAACCTTTAAAGGCGGCATTGAGATGGAGCAAATGTTCTGACATATAGAGAGAATGAGCCAAAACAATTTGGGTAAGCGAAAAGTATCGGCCCAATTGTTTTGGCTCATTCTTGATTATTCGTACCGAATACCGTATAATGAGGTAAGAACATGGAACGGCGTATCGCAGACGAAAATTATGATGTCCCGCATACTCAGCGGTTCTGAGTTCGCGGAGCAGCAGCTGGCACAGGGCCATGAGGTATGTGCTTTACGTCTCTATGATCGGGATGCCCTATGCTCTACAATTTATGCGGATTTTACCGCACAGACGGTGATCGTAGAGAACCAGGCGGTCCCTACCATAAAAACCGCATTTGGAAATAATCTGCCGCCCAACTGGGAGGATTTCCAACGTTTTCTTCAAGAGCGTTGCATCCCCCGGCAACGAGCCGGACTGCGGGAGTATTTAGAAACCTTGGGATTGGATGAGTACGATCCCTTGGCCATCATTGAGAAAACCAGTGGACGTATGGCGGAGGATCAGCAGTGGCTGACCATTGAGGTGCTAAAATGACGATCCGGCTTGTAACAGATGAAAAAATTGCGGAAACCTCTGTACGCTATCATATGGAACGCCTGCAAGTCCATGGCCGGGAGCGCACAGGATGCTCCAGCTCTTTGATAACGGTGCAGATCTTTCGGCACTACGTTCACCCGGCAGATGAATACGGCTCGGAGCCTGTATGGGACACAATTAGCAGTACCAAAACTAACACCAAACGATATTCAAAAAGTTTGCAGCCAATTTTGGAATATTATCTCCAGCGAGACCATGGCATTATCACGGATCGCGTTGAGGCTTGTATTCTTACAAGACAGAAAAAATTATGAAATATGGAGGAACTGACATGAACAAATTTCGAAAAACGCTTTTCATTTTTCTGATGCTGTCTTTGGTTCTGCTTGGTGGCTGCGCCGGGGACAACAGCAAACTGCCGGCCGCAGATACTCCCAAAGCGGAAACAGCAGGTGTCACCCCTGACCAAGATGGGACATCTTCGGAGTCCGCGCCGCCTGACCAGGAAGAAACGGCCCCTATTTTCATCACTTTTGAGGGAACAGATCTGGATGGAAACACGGTTTCCCAGGAGATTTTTACCCAGTCTAAACTTACCATGGTCAACGTGTGGGCCACTTACTGCAATCCCTGCCTCAGCGAGATGCCAGGGCTGGGCGAATTGGCGGCGGAGTATGACCCGGCGGAGTTCCAGCTCATCGGCATCGTCAGCGATGTGATGGAAGGCGAGGATCAGTCGCTCGTGGAAAGCCTGATTCAGGAAACTGGAGCGGATTATCTCCACCTGCTGGCCAACGACTCCATCGGTCAGGCGATTCTTTCCAGCGTGAGCGGCGTACCTACCACCTTCTTTTTTGACGGAGAGGGGGCATACCTGGGCGGCGTTGCCGGTCCTGCAGAAAAAGAGAAGTGGGTGGAGATCATTCATGGGCTTCTGGAAGAAATGTAACGGCTGGAGCTTGGGCGTTCTGATCGGGGCGGCGTTTCTCGGCCTGGGGGCGGCTCAGGGGCAGCTTGAGGTGATCTGGAGAAAGGCAGTCATGATCTGCCTGGAGTGCATCGGAATCGGGTGACCTATGAAAAGACTTCGACTGACAGTACAGCTGCTGTTCACCATCGTAACGAATGGATATGTATACGGCTTTGCAAACGGGAAAATCTATCGCGGCAGCTTAAAATACGCCTGTGTTCCGGGATTGAATTGCTATTCCTGCCCCGGAGCTGTGGCCTCTTGCCCAATAGGGGCGTTGCAGGCGCTGTTGAATCAAAGAGGGTTTCATGTTCCTTTCGCTGCCTTGGGTGTCTTCTTCGTGTTCGGCAGCCTGCTGGGGCGCTTTGTCTGCGGCTGGCTGTGCCCCTTTGGGCTGGTACAGGATCTTTTGCACAAAATCCCTATCTTCAATAAGAAAAAGCGCCTGCCCTATCACCACATCCTGAAGTATGGAAAATACGCAGTGCTGATTCTTTTGGTGTGTGTCGGTTCCATGTTTTTGTTTGGGGGATTGGCGAAAGTCCCCGCATTCTGTAAATATCTGTGTCCCTCCGGCACCTTGTTCGGTGCAATCCCTCTGCTTAGCACGAACGAGGCTCTTCAGGACCAAGCCGGCGGTCTGTTTCTGTGGAAGTTGGGGATTTTGATTGCCGTTGTACTGTTGTCTATGAAAATATACCGGCCTTTTTGCCAATATCTGTGCCCGCTGGGGGCAATCTATGGCTGGTTCAACCGGTTCAGCCTTGTGCAAATCCAATGGGAAAAGGAACTGTGCGTCTCCTGTATGGCCTGTGAAAAAGCCTGTCCAGTGGACCTCTCTCTGCAAGAAATCTCCCGCTCCCCGGAGTGTATCCGGTGCGGAAAATGTGTGGATGCCTGTCCGCAGAAGTGCCTTCATTTTTGCGGCATCAGGACGAAAAGCACAAAGAGTTAATCAAATGATTACAAATCAAATGTCAGGCGGAATTGCTCCGCCTGACATTTTTTTATTTCTACCACATATTTATGAACTGAGGTGATGCAAATTGGAAAGCGCACAGCGAGAATTGGTCGGCGTCCTGTTGGATCATATCCGTTCCCTTGGCCTTATATCACATTCCACCTATTCCGGGGCGGTTGATTTGGTACATTCTGCGATAGACTTCCCGGCGTTTTTCCGGTATCCTGTGTGCTTGACGAGGGAGGCGAGCGGACATGAATGTACTCAGGATACGCAATGAGATGCGCAGTGGGAAAACCATCTTTGATCTGCCCTTACGGGTAACCTTTTACGCCAGAGTTTCCACCGAAAAAGACGAACAGATCAATAGTCTGGAAAACCAAATTCAATATTATACCGAGTTGATTCAGTCGAAACCCAACTGGACCTACATAGAAGGGTACATCGACGAGGGCATCAGCGGCACCAGCACCAAAAAGCGGGACAGCTTCAATCGGATGATAAGGGACGCCAAAGCAGGGCGGTTTGACTTCATCATCACGAAGGAGATATCCCGCTTTTCCCGTTCCACACTGGACAGCATCAAGTATACCCAGGAGCTGCTGGAGCATGATGTGGGGGTGCTGTTCCAGAATGACAACATCAACACCCTGGACAGCGACAGCGAGTTCCGGCTGGTAGTCATGGCCGGAGTGGCCCAGGACGAGGTGCGCAAGCTGTCGGAGCGACTGAAATTTGGCTTCCGGCAGGCCATCAAAAACGGCCATGTGCTGGGCAACGACAAGCTGTGGGGGTACGATAAAAAGGACTGCGTCCTCACTGTCAATGAGGAGGAGGCCCAGGTGGTGCGGCGGATTTTTGACCTCTACGCCAACCAGCGGATTGGCATTCGCCGGATCTCGCAGACGCTGTACGACGAGGGCTTCACCAGCCGGAAGGGCAACGTCTTCAACGTCCTGACCATCCGGCACATCCTCTGTAACCCTAAGTATAAAGGCTGGTACTGCGCCAATAAATCCCAGACAGTAGATTACCGCAGCAAGCGGAAGATTTTTCTGGACGAGAGCGAGTGGGTCATGTACCCGGACCCGTCTATCCCGGCAATTGTGTCGGAGGAGCTGTGGGACCGGGCCAACGCCCTGTACAAGCGCCGCAGTCAGCAGATGATGTCCCATCAGAGCGCCGCCGTGTTCCACAACCGCTACCCCTACAGCGGCAAGATCATCTGTGAGGAACACGGCACCAGCTTCCACCGCCAGGTACTAAAAAGCGCCAAAGGAGAAAAAGAGGTCTGGCAGTGCCGGGAGTACCGGAACCGGGGCCGGGCGGCCTGTTCCGCCCCCCAGCTCTACACCGCTGAGCTGAACCAAATCATGGCCGGCATCTTCAATCAGCTTGCCCAGGACAAACAGGCCATCATTGACGCGGTGGTCGCCGTCCTCCAGTCCGTCCCAGACGAGCACGACTATGCCCAGGACCTCCGTCACATTGAGGAAGACCTATCCGCCATCCAGGCAAAAAAAGACCGCCTGCTGGAGATGAGCATTGAGGGCGTCATCTCCATGGCGGAGTTCAAACAGCGCAACGACGGCTTTAATGAGCAAATCAAGACCCTGGAGGAAAAGCTGGCGGTAATCCAGATGGAATCAGAAAAAGGCAAACAGACCACAGCACAGTTGGGGGAAATCCGTACCGCGCTGGAACAGGAGCTAGCCTTTCAAAACGGGATCAATTCCGCCCTGGTCACCACAATTTTAGATAAGATCGTGGTCAAAAAGGGAAGTACGAAAGAGGAACTCCATCTGGACATCCACCTGAAATTCGGCGCCCCTTGGGGGGGCGTTTTTGAGCGGGAAAATTCCTCCTTCCGCTTCAATCCTTGTTGACGATATGCGCCACCAGCCGCAGGTTGTGCTCGATGAGCATATCCCGGGCGTCGTCGTCGCCCTTTGCCATCCGTTCCAGGCAATCCTGCTCCTCCTCCCGGGTGAGAGCCCGGGGAAAGGAGCCCGTATTTCCCGCCAGCCGCAGGGTAAAAAATAGTCCGTTCAGGGTTAATAACAGCCATGCAGTCCACATGGACACCACCTCCACCTTGAATGTATGCAGAGGCGGCGTGTCCCTATTAAAGCCGGCCCAGAACAGCATTTAGATATACAGCTCGTTTCCTTTCCTCTGGGAGCACGCCTTTTTGAGTGCCATTGCGGCGACCGAAACCATGGTCCCGTTCACTTTGCGGGCTGACTGCGGGCATTGCGCCACGCACCGCATACATGCGATGCACTTGCTTTTATCCGCCGTTTTGAGCTTTTCTTTGTGGATAGCTTCCGCTGGACATCGCTCAGCACACAGTCCGCAGCCCGTGCAATTCCCATCTGCTTTGGGCGCCAGGCCGATCCCTCCTGCGCTTTTATACGGGCGGTTTCCAGGAAGCCTTGGCGCGGTCATATCACCGCGATTGATTTTTTCAAGTATCCTTGAGGTAATATCCCGCAGCTCATCCTGATCCTGCCGGTCGGGCCTCCCTGCGGCGTATTGGCGTATGATTGAGTGCTCCGCCACGGCTGAGACGGCGGCAGCCACACGAAAACCGCTTTGCTCCGCGAGATCGCTCAGTTCCACCAGGGTGTCCTCATACGCACGGTTTCCATATACGCAGACAATAACGCAGAGCGCTCCGCCGCCATGGATTGCGCTGAGCCTTTCAGCGGCGAGCGATGGAACACGGCCTCCATAGGAGGGGACGGCAATCAACGCGGTATCAGACGCTTGCAGGCTGACGGCGGAAAAATCGAGCCTGGCGTCGGTTAAGTCGATTTTTCCGGCAGACGTTCCCAGCTTTGCCGCAATGATATCCGCCACACGCTGAGTTCCCCCGGTCGGACTGAACACAATTTGGACTACAGCCATATGTATGACCTCCTGTCATTTTTAATACTACACCAATTACAACAGCGCGGAGGTGTAGTGTCAATATTTACATTTCTGTTTGCCTGTGATAAAATAACCATAAAGGGGTGGGATGATGCACATCAGCGTGAAATGTTCTGTTGCCGTCCATTGCCTTGTCTTTATCCATGAATATGGCGGAGAGAAGAAAGTGACCAGCGAGCTGCTGTCGCTGTCCTCCGGGAGCAATCCGGTTACCATCCGGACGATTCTCAGCGCTCTGAAAAGGGACGGCATCATATCGATCAAAAACGGTACCGGCGGCGCGACGCTCAGCTGCCCGCCCGGCGAAATTACCCTATACCGGATTTGCAAAGCCATTGAGCCGGACTTTTCCTCCAAATTGATTGGCCTTCATCCGCTGCCGTCGCCTCTGTGCCCGGTAGGGAGGAGCATCCACAGGGTGCTGGACTCCTCCTACCAGAAGGTGCGGGATGATTTTTGCCGCAGTTTGGAAAGCATCACATTGGAGGATATGCTTGTGGATTATAATCAAACAACTTGAATTTGACTGCGGCATCAATGCTGAACACCCTCCGCCGGACATAGGCGGAGGGTGTTCACCGGCTTTCTGTACTGTTTTTCTCTGACCGCTGGTCTGCTCGTCCACTGCCCTTTGCAGCTGGGCGAAGGGAAATGGTTGCAGCCGCAGCGCTCCACTTCCTGCCGGGTCACGCCGCATATCTGGTTTGGGGCTTGATTTTTTCCGTCCGGTCCCTCCCCCATGTGCTGCGGGACAGAGGGGAAGTTTATCGTTTGATGTCGTAATTCATATTCATCAGGTTGCGGATGACATCAGCGTCGTCGGTGATGTTGCCGTCGCCGTGAATGGTGTGCTTAATAACGCTGCTGGCCACGGCAAAATTCACCATGTCCATGGGTTTGTAACTGTTCATCATGGCGTAGATGAGGCCGCTGGCGAAAGCGTCGCCGCCGCCCACCCGGTCCAGAATGTTGAAGGTGAAGCGCTTGCTCTCAAAGGTGTGGCCCTGATACCACATGTAAGCCATCAGGCTGTTTTCGCTGCCGCTGTGGGCGTAGCGGACGTGACGGGCAATACATTTTAGGTTGGGGTAGCGCTCCACAAAATGCTGGAACACCTCGTCCTGCTGTTCGTAGCTGGGCTGGAGAGGCACGCCGTCCTTCCAATCCCCCTTGGCATGGTTTTCCTCATCCTTCCAGAGGTGGTAGGGCTCAATGCCCAGCAGCACATCCACATAGGGCAGGCACTGGGTGCAGAAATCCCGGGCCTCCTCCCAGCTCCACAGCGCGGAGCGGAAGTTGCCGTCGAAGCTGATGGTCATGCCCTTTTCCCGGCCCGCCTTGAGGCAGTCCAGAATGAGCTTGGCACAGCTGGGGGACAGGGCGGGCGTGATGCCGCTGAGGTGGAGCCAGTCAAAGCCGGACAGCAGGGCGTTCAGGTCTATGTGGTCAAAGTCGTACTCAGTAATGGCGGAGTGCTTGCGGTCGTAGGTCACCTTGCTGGCCCGGATGCCGTAGCCGGTCTCCAGGTAGTAGCTTCCCAGACGGTGGGTGGGGGTCTCCTCCGGGGTGGACAGCACCATGGGGGTACAGTGTACGTCGTTGGAGCGCAGCGCTCGCACGGCGCTTTTGCCCAGGCTGTTGTTGGGCACCACGCTGAAGAAGGTGCTATCGATGCCCAGGTTGGCCAGGGCCAGGGCGATGTTGGCCTCGCTGCCGCCGTAGCTGGCTTCGAAGCTGTTGCTGACGCGAATCTTCCCATAGTTGGGCGGGGTGAGCCGGAGCATGATTTCCCCTACGGTGATGAATTTCTGGGAACTTTTGCCTTTGAGCAGCGGATTGGAATGTTCCATAAACAGTACCCCCGTAAATGTTGATTGTACAGGCCTATTCTATCACTATTATTTGGTGATTTCAACCAGAGACTGCCCAGTATACCCCATTATTTTTTTCGGGAAAATATAAAAATCAAGAAGAGGGAACGGGGGCTATCTTTACGGCGGATGGTCTGATATAATATCCCCGGCGCGGTCCCTATGGACGCGGTTTTAATGTATGGAAAGAGGAAAGAGCATGACAAAGGATTTTTTTAAGGGAAACAGAGACCGGCTGTACAGCCGGATGAAGGAAAATTCCCTGCTGGTGCTGTTCTCCGGAACAGAGGTCCGCAAGACCAACGACGAATATTATCCGTTTTATGCCGACCGGAGCTTTTTGTACCTCACCGGACTGGATGGGAAGGAACTGGCTCTGCTGGCCCGCAAGGACGGTCGGGGCAGGGTGGAGGAGAAGGCATTTTTGCTCCCGCCCGACCCTATGGCGGAGCGCTGGACGGGCCGGCGCATCAAGCCTGATGAGGCGTCGGAGCGCTCCGGCGTCGAACAAATCGGCTTTGCGGCGGACTTTGAGGCGGAGCTCCACCGGCTGGCGGTGAGCGGGAACTATGAGCGCCTGTATCTGGACCTCTACCGGGCGGCTCCCGGCGACCGGGACGCCCCCGCGCACCGCCTGTTAAGGCGCGTGGCCTCAGACTACCCGTTTTGGAAGGTGGAGAATGCCAACGCCCTCATCCGCGGTCTGCGCCTCATTAAGCAGCCCTGTGAAATTGAGGCCATGCGTCGGGCAGAGCAGATCACCTGCGAGGGCATTACCGCCATGATGAAGGCGTCCAAGCCCGGTATGTACGAGTACCAGTACAAGGCGGTGTTCGACTACGTGCTGGGGCAGTATGGACCCCAGGGTCCCGGGTTTCCGTCCATCATCTCGGCGGGCAGAAACAACTTCTGCATTCACTATAATTCCTACACCGGACAGGCGCTGGACGGCGACATGGTGCTCAACGACGTGGGGGCGTGGCACGACTGTCTCATGACCGATGTGTCCCGGGGCTGGCCCTGCAACGGGAAATATACCGACCGCCAGCGGCTGTTGTATGAGTGCGCGCTGAACACGTCCAACCACATGTTCCGCATCATCAAGCCCGGTATGCCTATGGGCGAGGTGGACGGCGAGATCCGCCGGTATAACGCCGCTTTGCTGAAGGATGCGGGAGTGCTGGACGATGTGAAGGATGTGGGCAGGTACATGTGGCATGGCGGCGCCCACCACGTGGGCTTTGACGTCCACGACGTGGTGGCGGTGCCGGACGTCGTGGCGCCCGGCATGGTATTCTGTGTGGACGTGGGCATCTATCACGAGGAATGGGGCATCGGCTTCCGGCTGGAGGACAACTGTCTGGTCACCGAGACCGGCTGCGAGAACCTGTCCGCAATGACGCCCCGGACCATTCAGGAGATTGAGGACGCCATGCGCCAGGGGTTTGCGGCCCTGTCATGATGGAACGGGTGCTGATGACCGTCATGGCCGCCGGAGCGGTGCTGGGCGGCGCGGACCGCATTCTGGGCGGCAGGCTGGGCCTGGGCGGGCAGTTTGAGAAGGGCTTTATGCTCCTGGGGCCCATGGCTTTGTCCATGGCGGGGATGATCTGCCTGGCTCCGGTGCTGGCCGGTGTGCTGGGACGGGTGATCGTGCCCCTTTACCAGCTCATGGGCGTGGACCCTGCTATGTTCGGAAGCCTGCTGGCCATCGACATGGGAGGCTATCAACTGGCAAAGGAGCTGGCGGCGGACGCTCAGATCGGCAGCTACGCGGGGTTGATCGTATCGGCGATTTTTGGCTGTACGCTGGTATTTACCATCCCCGTGGGCATGGGGATGCTTCCACAGGCCGATCGGGGATTCTTTGCCCGGGGCGTCATGCTGGGGCTGACCGCCATGCCGGTGGGCCTAATCGTGGGCGGGATGCTGTCGGGACTGTCCCTGTCTGTCTGCGCATGGCAGAACCTGCCCATTTTTGCCTTGGCCCTGCTGCTCTTGCTGGGGCTGCGGAGCGCCCCGGAGAGGATGGTAAAGGGTTTTTGCCTGCTGGCGGAGGGGCTCAAGGCGCTTATCACGGCAGGGTTGGCGCTGGCGGCGGTGGAGAGCCTCACCGGCTGGAATCCGGTCCGGGGGATGGCCCCCATTGAGAAGGCCATGGGCGTGGTGGCCTCCATCGGCGTGGTCATGCTGGGAAGCCTGCCCATGGCCGAGCTGCTGCGCCGCGCTTTGGAGCGGCCCTTCGCCCGGCTGGGCGAAAGGCTGGGGGTAAGCCCCCAGAGCCTGACCGGAATGCTGGTCAGCCTGGCCACGCCCCTGCCCACCCTGTCCATGTACCCGGATATGGACAGCCGGGGCAAGGTAGCGGCGGGAGCCTTTTTGGTCAGCGGGACCAGCCTGCTGGCCGCCCACATGGGTTTCGTTGTGAGCACGGAGCCGGAGCTGCTGGCTGCGCTGGTCGGCGGGAAGCTCAGCGGAGCCCTTGCCGCCGCGGCGCTGGCACTGTGGGTGCAGCGAAAGGAAGCTTAAAAAAACCGCCCTGGACCGTGCTTGGTCCAGGGCGGTTTTGGAGCTATGCAGTGATTGCGAGATTAAAACTGCGGGTTGGCAATGGCGGCCTGCGCGGCGGCCAGCCGGGCGATGGGCACCCGGAAGGGAGAGCAGGACACATAGTCCAACCCGATCTTGTGGCAGAACTCCACGGAGGAGGGATCGCCGCCGTGCTCGCCGCAGATGCCTAGGTGGAGGTCGGGGTTGGTGGACCGGCCCCAGCGGGCGGCGTTGGAAATCAAACGGCCCACGCCGTGCTGGTCCAGCTTGGCGAAGGGATCGTTCTCATAGATCTTCTTGTCATAGTAGGCGTCCAGGAACTTCCCGGCGTCGTCGCGGCTAAAGCCGAACACCAGCTGGGTCAGGTCGTTGGAGCCGAAGGAGAAGAAGTCGGAGATGGGGGCGATGTCGTCGGCGGTCATGGCGGCCCGGGGGGTCTCGATCATGTTGCCCACCTTATAGGTCATGCTGGAGCCCGCCTCCTTCAGCAACTGGTCGGCCACGCTGGTGACGATGCTCTTCACATAGGCGAACTCCTTCAGCTCGCCCACCAGGGGGATCATGATCTCGGGAACGATGGTCCACTCCGGATGGCGGGCCTGAACGGCCAGGGCGGCCTTGATGACGGCCTTGGTCTGCATTCTGGCGATCTCGGGGAAGGTGACGCTCAGACGGCAGCCGCGGTGGCCCATCATGGGATTGAACTCGTGGAGTCCGGCTATGATGGCCTTGATGTCCTCCACAGATTTGCCCATCTCCTTGGCCATGGCCGCGATGTCGGCCTCCTCGGTGGGGACAAACTCGTGCAGGGGGGGATCCAGGTAGCGGATGGTGACGGGGCAGCCCTCCATAGCCTCATAAATGCCCTCAAAATCGCCCTGCTGCATGGGTTCCAGCTTGGCCAGGGCCTTCTCACGCTGCTCCACGGTGTCGGAGCAGATCATCTCGCGGATGGCCTGGATGCGGTCGTCGTTGAAGAACATATGCTCGGTGCGGCACAGGCCGATGCCCTCCGCGCCGAACTTCCGGGCCTGAGCGGCGTCGTGGGGGGTGTCGGCGTTGGTCCGGACGCCCAGGCGGCGGTACTTGTCCGCCCAGCCCATGACCCGGGCGAACTCGCCGCCGATGGTGGCGTCCACGGTGGGGACGGCCCCGTCGTAGATCTTGCCGGTGGAGCCGTCCAGGCTCAGCCAGTCGCCCTCATGGAAGGTTTTGCCCTTCAGCTCGAACTGCTTGTTCTCCTCGTCCATCTTGATCTCGCCGCAGCCGGACACGCAGCAGCGGCCCATGCCCCGGGCCACGACCGCCGCGTGGGAGGTCATGCCGCCGCGCACGGTGAGGATGCCTTGGGCGGCCTTCATGCCCTCAATGTCCTCGGGAGAGGTCTCCAGGCGGACCAGGACCACTTTCTCACCCCGGGCGGCCCATGCCTTGGCGTCCTCGGCGGAGAAAACGATCTTGCCGCAACCGGCGCCGGGGGAGGCGCCCAGAGCGGTGGCCAGCAGGGGGGCGTTCTTCAGGGCCTCGGCGTCGAACTGGGGATGGAGCAGGGCGTCCAGAGAGCGGGGCTCGATCATGGCCACGGCCCGCTTCTCATCGATCATGCCCTCGTCCACCAGGTCGCAGGCGATTTTCAGGGCGGCGGCGGGGGTGCGCTTGCCGTTGCGGGTCTGGAGCATGTACAGCTTGCCCGCCTCCACGGTGAACTCCATGTCCTGCATGTCGCGGTAGTGGTCCTCCAGGGTCTTGCACACGTTCTCAAACTGGGCGAAGGCCTCGGGGAACTTGTCCGCCATCTCGCTGATGGGCATGGGGGTGCGCACGCCGGCCACCACGTCCTCGCCCTGGGCGTTGGTCAGGAACTCGCCGAACAGCTTCTTCTCGCCGGTGGCGGGGTTGCGGGTAAAGGCCACGCCGGTGCCGCAGTCGTCGCCCATGTTGCCGAAGGCCATGGACTGCACGTTGACGGCGGTGCCCCAGGAGTAGGGGATGTCGTTGTCCCGGCGGTACACGTTGGCCCGGGGGTTGTCCCAGGAGCGGAACACGGCCTTGATGGCGCCCATCAGCTGCTCCTTGGGGTCGGTGGGGAAGTCCTGGCCGATTTTGGCCTTGTACTCGGCCTTGAACTGGCCGGCCAGCTCCTTCAGATCGTCGGCGGTGAGGTCCACGTCCTGGGTGACGCCCTTCTTCTCCTTCATCTGGTCGATGAGCTGCTCGAAGTACTTCTTGCCCACCTCCATGACCACGTCGGAGTACATCTGGATGAAGCGGCGGTAGCAGTCCCAGGCCCAGCGGGGGTTGCCGGACTTGCGGGAGAGGACCTCCACCACGTCCTCATTGAGACCCAGATTCAGGATGGTGTCCATCATACCGGGCATGGAGGCCCGGGCGCCGGAGCGCACGGACACCAGCAGGGGGTTCTCCTGATCGCCGAACTTCTTGCCGGTAATACCCTCCATCTTGACGATATACTCCATAATTTCGGCCTGGATCTCGTCATTGATCTTCTGCCCGTCCTCATAGTACTGGGTGCACGCCTCAGTGGTAATGGTGAAGCCCTGGGGCACGGGCAGACCGATGTTGGTCATCTCGGCCAGATTGGCGCCCTTGCCGCCCAGGAGCTCGCGCATGTTGGCGTTGCCCTCTGAGAACAGATAGACATATTTGTGAGCCATTGTACATTCCTCCAAATTTTTTATCGGATGTGCGGGGAAAGCAGGGGAAAAGTTACATGCTGTTATTTTATCAGAACATGGAAGAATGGTCAAGTAAGAGTTGCCGCTGGATTCATTTTTTTCCAGGAAATAATTTGATGGGAGTTTGACAGATTTCCCCGCCCTATGTTGTTATATAGACGGAAGGAAGTGAGGCGGATGGACAGCGGACGGGCGGAATACCTGGTGGAGCGGTACGCGGACCTGCTGGTGCGTATTGGACGTACCAGGCTGGGGGACTGGGACGACGCACAGGACATCTGTCAGCAGGTGCTCATCAAGCTGCTGGAGGACCCGCGGGAGTTTCCGGACCGGAGCCAGGAGCGGACCTGGGTGGTGCGCCTGGGGGTGAACCAGTGCAAGAACTGGAAAAAGAGCGCCTGGGCGCGGCGCCGCGCGCCGCTGGAGGAGGGGCTTTCCCTTGCCCCGGACTCAGCCTCCAAGACTGGTTCACCAACGCGGCGGAGGAGATCTGCGCGCCGTATTTAGCGCGGATTCGCCCAGCGGAGGGGACCTATGAGACGCAGACGCCCCCGGCGGATATCGCCTCTCTCCCCCAATTTCCCTGAGTCGGGGAAGGACCGGGAGCGGCAGCTTTGACCATCATGTGACATATGACAAAAAACGGGTTTCGGCAGGCGAGAAACCTGTTTTTTGCACTAAAATTTTGCACCGGCGCAAAAAACAGTTGACAAAAACCGGGTTTATGCTATACTAAAACTCGTAATCGAGAGAACAAAGGCGTTCCCGACCGGCAAGGTTAGGAACGCCTTTTTGTATCTCGGCCATCCCAAGAGCGTTGGCCGCCGCGGGAGAGGGAGAATCAATCGCCTGGCGGACCAATATAAATGAAAGGGGAAGTCAACAATGGGATACTCCAAGGAAGATATCATCCGCATCGTGAAGGAAGAGGACGTCAAGTTCATCCGGATGCAGTTCACCGACATTTTCGGTCAATTGAAGAATGTGGCCATCACCGCCTCCCAGATCGAGCGGGCGGTCAACAATGAGATCATGCTGGACGGTTCGTCCATCGAGGGCTTTGTCCGCATCAACGAGTCCGACCAGTACCTGTACCCAGACCTGGACAGCTTCGTCATTTTCCCCTGGCGGCCCCAGCACGGCAAGGTGGCCCGCCTGATTTGCGACGTGCACAACCCCGACGGCTCCTCCTTTGTAGGCGACCCCCGGGGTGTGCTGGAGCGGGTGCTGGAAAAGGCCAAGGCCATGGGCTACGACACCTTCAACGTGGGTCCTGAGGCCGAGTTCTTCCTGTTCCAGACCGACGAGGAGGGCAAGCCCACCACCAAGACCAACGACGAGGCGGGCTACTTTGACCTGGGCCCCCTGGACCACGGCGAGTCCACCCGGCGGGAGATTTGTCTGGCTCTGGAGCAGATGGGCTATGAGATCGAGGCGTCCCACCACGAGGTGGCCCGGGGCCAGCACGAGATCGATTTCAAGTACGCCCCCGCCCTGGAGTGCGCCGACAAGATTATGACCTTCAAGCTGACGGTCAAGACCCTGGCCCAGAAGAACGGCCTTCACGCCACCTTTATGCCCAAGCCTATCTTCGGCATCAACGGTTCGGGAATGCACACCAATATGTCTCTGTATAAAAACGGCCAGAACGTGTTCTTTGATCCCAACGGCGAGAAGCAGTTGTCCAAAGAGTGCTACTCCTTTATCGCCGGACTCCTGGCCCACATGAAGGGGATGGCCGCCATCACCAACCCGCTGGTCAACTCCTACAAGCGGCTGGTTCCCGGCTACGAGGCTCCCTGCTACATGGCCTGGTCCGCCTCCAACCGCTCCGCTCTGATCCGTATCCCCGCCAGCCGCGGGCAGGGTACCCGTGTGGAGCTGCGCTGTCCCGACCCCGCCTGCAACCCCTATCTGTCCCTGGCCGTGTGCCTGGCCGCCGGTCTGGACGGCATTGAGAAGGGTATGACCCCGCCCCCCGAGATCACCGAAAACATCTTTGCCATGACCCCCGCCACCCGCCGCCGCCGGGGCATCGAGGCCCTGCCCGGCTCCCTGGAGGAGGCGCTGGCCGCGCTGAAGAAGGATAAGCTGGTGATGGACACTCTGGGCGGACATGTCAGCTCCCAGTATATCGCCGGCAAGGAGAAGGAGTGGGACGAGTACCGCACCCGCGTGTCCAGCTGGGAAGTGGACAAATACATGATTAACTACTGAGCATTCCGTTTGCGGACCGGTTTAAGGAAGGTGAACGGGTATGCGGCAGGTGATCGTGGCCTTTGAGCGCCAGAGCAACTGCGACAGGCTCCAGGAGATTATAGAGAGCAGCGGCGAGTTTTCCTGTGTTGTCTGCCGCAGCGCGGCCCAGGTGAAGCGGGCGGTGCGCAAGTTGAGGCTGGACCTTGTGGTGTGCGGCTTCAAGCTGGCGGACGAGAGCTGTGAGTCGCTGTTCTGCGATCTGCCCCAGCGGTGCTCTATGCTGATGATCGGCCCTCAGGCCCAGCTGGAGCTGTGCGAGACGGAGGGTATCTTCAAGCTCCAGGCTCCCGTACGCCGCTCGGAGCTGCTGGCTTCGGTGCGGCTACTGGCTCAGCTACACCGCCTCGGGCGGGACGGGGAGAACCCCCCCGCCCAGCGCTCTCAGGAGGAGCGGGAGCTGGTGCGGCGGGCCAAGGCGGTGCTGATGGACCGCCACGGCATGACGGAGGAGCAGGCCCACCGTTTTTTACAAAAACAGAGCATGGACAATGGCGCCCGGCTCACTGATACGGCCAAGCTTGTGCTGGCGGATCAGTGACAGATAACCCAGGGCGGCAGTTGTCTCGACTGCCGCCCTGCTGTGCCCGCTTGACTTCCCAATTCGTGAACAGGAGGGATGACCATGGACTTTACCAAGATGCACGGTCTGGGAAACGACTACATCTTTTTGAACTGCATGGAGTCCACACCTGAGAATCTGGGCGAACTGGCCCGCCGCCTGTCCGACCGCCGCTTCGGCGTGGGGGGAGACGGCATCATCTGCATCTGCCCGTCTAACCGGGCGGATTTCAAAATGCGGATGTTCAACGCCGACGGCTCCGAAGGGACCATGTGCGGCAACGGCATCCGGTGCTTTGGCAAGTATGTATACGATAAAAAGCTGACAGACAAGCAGCACCTTACCATTGAGACTCTGTCAGGGGAGCGGGAGCTTTCCCTGATGGTCCGGGAGAAACAAGTTTATTCGGCTGTGGTGAATATGGGAATACCTGTTATCAAACCGTCCGTTTCGCTTCAAATCAAGGGGGCTGAATATGCTGCCGTTCCTGTTTCTATGGGCAACCCCCATGCGGTGATTGAGGTGGAGGACCCTGCTGCGCTGGATTTACAGGTCACAGGCCCTGCTGTGGAGCATCACCCGGCTTTTCCCGGCAGGGTCAACGCGGAGTTTATAAGGGTGCTGAATCGTACCGAGCTTCAAATGCGCGTCTGGGAGCGGGGCAGCGGCGAGACCCTGGCCTGCGGCACCGGGGCCTGCGCCTCCGCAGCGGCAACGATGAGCGCAGGCAAACTGGACCGGGAGGCCGTAGTCCACCTGTCCGGCGGTGATCTGACCGTCCGTTGGGATGAAAAATCCGGCCATATGTTCATGACAGGCCCCGCTGTGACCGTTTTTGATGGCAAACTTGACGATTGACCGCACCCGCGTTTTTGTTGTACAATAATTTAACCAGATAAAGCGAAGGAGTGATCCCAATGGCCCACATCAATCAGAATTTTCTCAAGCTGCCGGGCGGCTACCTGTTCCCGGAGATCGGCCGCCGGGTGCGGGCCTTTTCAGCGGAGAATCCGCCCATGCCCCTCATCCGTTTGGGCATCGGCGACGTGACCCAGCCCCTGGCCCCCGTGGTGGTGGAGGCTATGGTGAAGGCCTCCAAAGAGATGGGGGCGAAGGAGACCTTCCGGGGCTACTGCGAGGAGACCTGCACCGCTTATGACTTCCTCCGCTTTGCCATCCGGGACTCCTATAAGGAGCGAGGGGTGAACATCGCTGACGACGAAATTTTCGTTTCCGACGGCGCCAAAAGCGACTGCGGCAGCATCGGCGACATCTTCTCGGTGGACAACGTGGTGGCGGTGTGCGACCCGGTGTATCCGGTGTACGTGGACACCAGCGCCATGGCCGGCCGGGCCGGTGAGTACGACGGGGAGAAGTGGACCGACCTGGTCTATCTGCCCTGTACGGCGGAAAACGGCTTTTTCCCTGAACTGCCCGCGGGGGACAAAGTGCCCGACCTCATCTACATCTGCTCCCCCAACAATCCCACAGGAGCGGCGGCCACCTATGAACAGCTCAAGGTCTGGGTGGACTATGCCAACGCCCGCGGTAGCGTGATCCTGTTCGACTCCGCCTACGAGGCGTTCATCAGCGAGGATGGCATCCCTCACAGCATCTTTGAGGTGGAGGGGGCCAAGACCTGCGCCATTGAGTTCCGCTCCTTCTCCAAGTCCGCCGGGTTTACCGGCAACCGCTGCGCCTACACCGTGATTCCCAAGGCGCTGGAGCGGGAGGGTGCGTCCCTCAACGCCCTGTGGAACCGCCGCCAGGGCAGCAAATTCAACGGCGTGCCCTACGTCATCCAGCGGGCGGCGGAGGCGGCGTTGAGCCCCGAGGGCAGGGCGCAGACAAGGGTGGCCATCGACTACTACCTGAACAACGCCAAGGTGATCCGGGAGGGCCTTACCAATGCGGGCCTGACGGTTTACGGCGGTGTGAACGCCCCTTATCTTTGGGTCAAGACCCCCAGCAGCGTGCCGTCCTGGGACTTCTTCGACCTGCTGCTGAAAAAGGCATGCGTGGTCACCACCCCCGGCGCGGGCTTCGGCCCCAGCGGAGAGGGCTACATCCGGGTCACCGCCTTCGGCGATGCGGACGCGACGAAGGAAGCGGTCCGGCGTATCGTGTCGGTGCTGTAAAAAGAAATCAAAAACCGGCCCAACGGGGGGCAGGGAAAGGGGGCAACCCTTTTGTCCCCGTTGGGCCGGTTTTCATTTGGAGGATTCAACATGAAGCAAGAGCGGGAACAGGTGCGGGGGCCGCTGTACGACCCTCGGTTCGAGCACGACAACTGCGGCATCGGCGCGGTGGTGGACATCAAAGGCAGAAAAACCCATCAGACGGTGGACGACGCGCTGAAAATTGTGGAAAAGCTGGAGCATCGGGCGGGCAAGGACGCTGAGGGCCGGACCGGTGACGGCGTGGGCATCCTGCTGCAAATTTCCCATGAGTTTTTTGTGAAAGCGGCGGGAGAGTGCGGCCTGACCCTGGGCGGTGAGCGGGACTACGGTATTGGAGTGTTCTTCTTCCCCCAGGAGACCCTGCGCCGGAACCAGGCCATGAAGATGTTCGAGCTCATTGTGGCCCGGGAGGGCATGGAGTTCATCGGCTGGCGGGAGGTGCCCGTGTGCCCGGAGGTGCTGGGCCACAAGGCGCTGGCGAAAATGCCCCGCATCATGCAGGGCTTTGTCCGCCGTCCGGAAAATTTGGCGAAGGGCCTGGAATTCGACCGCCGCCTGTACATCGCCCGCCGGGAGTTCGAGCAGTCTAACGACAACACCTACGTGGCGTCCCTGTCCAGCCGGACCATCGTGTACAAAGGTATGTTCTTAGTAGGTCAGCTGCGGCAGTTCTACCCGGATTTACAGAGCGGGGAGTACACCTCCGCCATCGCTCTGGTCCACTCCCGGTTCTCCACCAACACCAACCCCTCCTGGGAGCGGGCCCACCCCAACCGTTTTATTCTCCACAACGGGGAGATCAACACCATCCGGGGCAACGTGGGCCGGATGCTGGCCCGGGAGGAGACCATGCATGCCCCTGTGTGGGATAAGGACATCGACAAGGTGTTCCCGGTGGTGAATGTGGACGGGTCCGACTCCGCCATGCTGGACAACACCCTGGAATTTCTGGTGATGAGCGGCATGGAGTTGCCCCTGGCGGTGATGATCTGCATCCCGGAGCCCTGGACGAATGACGAAAACCTGTCCCGTGCCCGCCGGGACCTGTACCAGTATTACGCCGCTATGATGGAGCCCTGGGACGGCCCGGCCTCCATCCTGTTTTCCGACGGCGACCAGGTGGGGGCAGTGCTGGACCGCAACGGCCTGCGCCCCTCCCGGTACTATGTCACCGACGACGACCGTCTCATTCTGTCCTCCGAGGTGGGGGTGCTGGACATCGACCCGGCCCATATCGTGCGCAAATCCCGGCTGGAGCCGGGGAAGATGCTCCTGGTAGACACCGTTTCGGGTCGCATCATTGACGACGGTGAGATCAAGGAGGGCTACGCCGCCCGCAACCCTTACGGCGAGTGGCTGGACCGGAACCTGGTGCGTCTCAAAGACCTGCCCATCCCCAACCGCCGAGTGGAAAAGTACACCCCCGAGCGCCGCACCCAGGTGCAAAAGGCCTTCGGCTATACTTATGAGGATTTGAAGGATACCATCCTCCCCATGGCCCGCACCGGCGCGGAGAGCACCGCCGCCATGGGCGCGGACATCCCCCTGGCGGTGCTGTCCAGCCACGACCAGCCGCTGTTTAACTATTTCCGGCAACTCTTCGCCCAGGTGACCAATCCGCCTATCGACGCCATCCGGGAGGAGATCGTCACCGACACCACCGTCTACGTGGGCGACGACGGCAACCTGCTGGAGGAGAGCGCTGACAATTGCCGGGTACTCCAGATCCACAGCCCCATTTTGACCTCCGTGGACCTGATGAAGATCAAGACCATGGACAAGCCCGGCTTCCATGTGGAGACGGTATCCCTGCTCTACTTCAAAAATATGCCCCTGAAGCGGGCGCTGGACCAGATGAAGATCGCCGCCGACCGGGCCTACCGCAACGGGGCAAACATCATCATCCTGTCCGACCGGGGCGTGGACGAGAACCACGTGGCCATCCCGTCCCTGCTGGCGGTGTCCGCCCTGGAACAGCACCTGGTGCGCACCCGCAAACGCACGGCGGTTTCCGTGATTCTGGAGTCCGCCGAGCCGAGAGACGTCCACCACTTTGCCGCCCTGCTGGGCTACGGGGCCCGGGCTATCAACCCCTATCTGGCCCAGGAGACTATCGGCCAGCTCATCGACGAGGGGCTTCTGGACAAGGACTTCGGCGCGGCGGTGGACGACTACGACAGGGCCATTTTGAAAGGCATCGTGAAAATCGCCTCCAAAATGGGCATTTCCACCATCCAATCTTATCAGTCCGCCCAGATTTTTGAGGCCATCGGCATTGCCAAGGACGTGGTGGACGAATATTTCACCAACACCGTTTCCCGCGTGGGCGGCATCGGGCTGAAAGAGATCGAACAGCTGGTGGACAAGAACCACAGCCGCGCCTTTGACCCCCTGGGCCTGGGGGTGGATACGACCTTGGATTCCTCCGGCGCGCACAAGGCCCGCGCGGGCCAGGAGGACCATATGTACAATCCCCAGACCATCCACCTGCTCCAGCAGTCCACCCGTACCGGGGATTACGGCCTGTTCAAGCAGTACAGCGCCCTGGTGGACGACGAGACCTGTCCCCACACCCTCCGGGGGCTGATGGAGATGAAATATGCCCACCAGCCCATTCCCATCGATGAAGTGGAGAGTGTGGACTCTATTGTCAAGCGTTTCAAGACCGGGGCCATGAGCTACGGCTCCATCTCTCAGGAGGCCCACGAGTGCATGGCAGTCGCCATGAATATGCTGGGGGGCAAGTCCAACTCCGGCGAGGGCGGTGAGCGGCCCGAGCGGTTGAAATCCGACCGCTGTTCCGCCATCAAGCAGGTGGCCTCCGGGCGGTTCGGCGTCACCAGCGAGTATCTGGTGAGCGCAAAGGAGATTCAAATCAAAATGGCCCAGGGGGCCAAGCCGGGGGAGGGCGGGCACCTGCCCGGGAAGAAGGTGTACCCCTGGATTGCCAAGACCCGGTACTCCACCCCCGGTGTGTCCCTGATCTCCCCGCCGCCCCATCACGATATTTACTCCATTGAGGACCTGGCCCAGCTCATTTACGACCTGAAAAATGCCAACCGTCTGGCCCGTATTTCCGTCAAGCTGGTGAGCGAGGCGGGCGTGGGCACCGTGGCTGCGGGCGTGGCAAAGGCGGGCGCCCAGGTGGTGCTGATTTCCGGCTGGGACGGCGGCACCGGGGCCGCCCCCCGCACCTCCATCCACAACGCGGGCCTGCCCTGGGAACTGGGGCTGGCGGAGACCCATCAAACGCTGATTCAAAACGACCTGCGTTCCCGTGTGGTGGTGGAGACCGACGGCAAGCTGATGACGGGCCGGGATGTGGCAATCGCTTGTATGCTGGGGGCGGAGGAGTTCGGCTTCGCCACCGCGCCGCTGGTCACCATGGGCTGTGTCATGATGCGGGTGTGCAATCTGGATACCTGCCCTGTGGGCGTGGCTACCCAAAACCCCGAGCTGCGCAAGCGCTTCCAGGGCAAGCCGGAATACGTGGTCAACTTCATGCGCTTCATTGCCCAGGAGTTGCGGGAGCACATGGCAAAGCTGGGTGTGCGCACTGTGGAGGAGCTGGTGGGCCGCACCGATTTGCTGAAAAAGCGGGACCACGCCGTCAGCGACCGGGCCGCAACCGTGGACCTGTCCGCCATTCTGGGTAATCCCTATGTGGGCGAGGGCTATAAGACCCACTTTGACCCGGCCGACGTGTACGACTTTGAGCTGGAAAAAACGGTGGACCAGTCCGTTCTGCTGGCGAAAATGGGCGGCGCGTTGAAAAAGGGCCAAAAGAAACAGCTTTCCCTGGACGTGACCTCTACCGACCGGGCCGTGGGTACCATATTCGGCGCAGACGTCACCCGCCTTCACGGGGAAGGGCTGGAGGAGGACACCTTCACCGTCCACTGTTCCGGCGGCGGGGGGCAGTCCTTTGGCGCGTTTATCCCCAAGGGCCTGACCCTGGAGCTGGAGGGCGACTCCAACGACTATTTCGGCAAGGGCCTGTCCGGCGGCAAGCTGGTGGTGTACCCGCCGAAAACCGCAAATTACAAAGCGGATGAGAACATCATCGTGGGCAACGTGGCGTTGTACGGGGCCACTTCCGGCAAAGCGTTTATTGCAGGCGTGGCGGGAGAGCGTTTCTGTGTGCGCAATTCCGGCGCTTACGCCGTCGTAGAGGGCGTAGGAGACCACGGCTGCGAGTACATGACCGGGGGCCGCGTGGTGGTCCTGGGCGAGACGGGCAAGAACTTTGCCGCTGGTATGAGCGGCGGCATCGCCTACGTATGGGACCCCCGCCGGGACCTGTACCTGCGGGTCAACAAGGAGCTTGTATCCATCGAGCCGGTGACAGAGAAGCACGACCTGGAGGAGCTGCGCTCCCTCATCGCCCAACATGTGGAGGCCACAGGTTCGGAGAAGGGCAAAGCCATCCTGGCGGACTTCGAGCACAGCGCCGCCAGCTTCAAAAAGATACTGCCCAGGGACTATGACCGCATTTTGAAAGCCATTGCCCAGTTCGAGGAGCGGGGCATGACCCACGACGAGGCAGAGATCGAGGCGTTCTACGCCGTGACGGGAGGTGCGAGATAATGGGAAAGCCCACTGGATTTTTAGAGTACAGCCGCCAAGGCAACCCTGGCCAGCCGCCCTTGGAGCGCATCAGGCACTGGAACGAGTTCCACCCCATGCTCCCCGAGGAGGAGCGCCGGAAGCAGGGCGCCCGGTGCATGGAGTGCGGCGTGCCCTTCTGTCAGTCCAGGGTGCAGTTGGCGGGGATGTTCACCGGGTGTCCCCTCCATAACCTGGTGCCGGAGTGGAACGACCTGATGTATACCGGCAACCTGGGCCACGCCCTGAGCCGCTTGACCAAGACCAACAGCTTCCCGGAGTTCACTGGGCGGGTTTGTCCGGCCTTGTGCGAGGCGGCGTGTAGCTGCGGACTCAACGGCGATCCGGTGACGGTGAAGGAAAACGAGCTTGCCATCGTCGAGGCGGGCTTTGCCTCCGGAGCCATGGAGCCCCAGCCGCCCAAGGTCCGCACTGGAAGGCGTGTGGCAGTGGTAGGCAGCGGCCCTGCGGGCCTAGCCGCCGCCCAGCAGCTCAACCGCCGGGGCCACACCGTCACCGTGTTCGAGCGGGAGGACCGGGTGGGGGGCCTGCTGATGTACGGCATCCCCAACATGAAGCTGCAAAAGGAGGTCGTGGCCCGCCGGGCAGATCTGATGGCGGCGGAGGGCGTGGAGTTCCGCGTTTCCTGCGACGTGGGCCGGGATGTGCCCGCCCAGGCGCTTTTGGACGAATATGACGCGATCATCCTGTGCTGCGGCGCGAAAAAGCCCCGCGGTCTGCCTGTGGCGGAGGGGGTGGACGGCGCGTATTACGCTGTGGATTTCCTTGCCTCCACCACGAAATCCCTGCTGGACAGCGGCCTTGCCAAAGGGACCTATATCGATGCTGGGGGCAAGGATGTGGTCATCGTAGGCGGCGGTGACACGGGCAATGACTGTGTGGGCACCTCCATCCGTCATGGCTGTAAGTCTGTCGTTCAACTGGAGATGATGCCAAAAGCCCCTGACGGCCGCGCTGCCGACAACCCCTGGCCCCAGTGGCCTAAGGTCTGCAAAACAGACTATGGCCAGGAGGAGGCCATCGCCGTGTTCGGCGCGGACCCCCGCCGCTATCAGACCACGGTGAAGGAGTGCCGCACCGATGAAAATGGGGCCCTGTCCTCCATCGTCACCGTGCGCCTGGAGCCCAAGGTGGAGGATGGCCGCCGCATCATGGTCGAGGTCGCCGGCTCTGAGGAGGAGCTGCCCTGCCAGCTGCTGCTGATTGCGGCGGGCTTCCTGGGCCCGGAGGACTACGCCGCCGACGCCTTCGGCGTGGACCGGGATGGGCGCTCCAACGTGGCCACCGCTCCCGGAACCTATGCCGCAGGCATAGATAAGGTATTCGCCGCCGGAGACATGCGCCGGGGCCAGTCCCTGGTGGTATGGGGTATCGCCGAGGGCCGGGCTGCGGCCAAGGAAGTGGACGAGTATTTAATGGGGTATACAAACCTAACTTAAAAAACTCCCACCAGCTTTGCTGGTGGGAGTTTTTTGCATTTCACAAAATATTATTCCACGATGATAGCCCGGCTTCCCATGGCGGAAAAGCTGCTCCAGAACAGGTCTTTGGTGAAGCTGGCGATGGGGTCGGCAAGAAATGGTATCGAAGTTGTAAAGGAAAACGCTGGAAACATCCGCACCAATAAAGTCCTCCGCCGGCAAAGCCGTCGGGGAAACTTTATTGGCAGCGCATCGGAATATTGTGGGACACGCCCTCATATGATGGAGGCAAGACGTGAGGTGATGAACGGTATGAACGAAAGAAAACCTTGGGAACAGGCGGCGTCGGTGCTGCCGGGGCCGCTGGGCAGGGGCCTGCTTGCTCTGGGGACGGACAGGCTGGACGGACTGGAGGAGCTGCGGCTGCGCCGGGGCTTTCCGATGACGGCTCTGCTGCAATCGGTTGAGGAAGAGACGGACGGTCCGCCCGTCTGGGAGGAGGAGCTTCGCCAGGTGCTGGAGAACGCCACCCAGTCCTCCGCCCATACGGCGCTGGACAAGGTGTGCCAGGGCTTTGTCACCCTCCGGGGCGGCCACCGGGTGGGGCTGTGCGGTACAGTGGTGAAAAAAGACGGACGCATCGTCACCCTGCGGGAGCTGTCCTCCCTGTCTATCCGGGTGGCGCGGCCCATAACGGGGTTTGCGGGACCCCTTCTGCCCAGGCTGACGGAGGACAAGCAGTTTTTGAGCACCCTCATTGTGGCTCCGCCGGGGGCAGGCAAAACCACCCTTCTGCGGGACCTGGTGCGGGCGCTGTCCGACGGAGAGGCGGGAGCGCCTCTGCGGGTGTCCGTGGCCGATGAGCGGGGGGAAATCGCCGCTTTATGGCGGGGGGCGCCCCAGCTGTACGTGGGCCGCCGCACCGATGTGCTGGACGGCTGCGCCAAGGCGGAGGGACTGTCCATCCTCATCCGGGGGATGAATCCGCAGGTGGCGGCGGTGGACGAGATTACCAGGCCGGAGGACGCTCAAGCTGTTATCGAGGCGGCGGGCTGCGGCGTAGCCCTCATCGCCACCGCCCACGGAGGGGGTGCGGAGGATTTGAACCGCCGCCCCGCCTATCGGGCGCTGCTGGAGGCAAGGGTATTCCGGCGGCTGGTGGTGCTGGAGCGCCGTGGCGCGGCCCGGTCCACCCGTGTGGAGGTCTTGCCATGACGCGTCTGTTTGGGGCGGTTCTGGTCATCGCCGGGTGCGGAGCCCTGGGCTTGGCGGGCGTGGCCCGCCTGGACGGCCGGGTCCGGGATCTGGGTGAGTTGGCGGCTGGGCTGGATGTACTCCAGCGGGAGCTTGGGTGGCGGTTGGCTCCGTTACCCCAGGCACTGGAGGCGGCGGCGAAGGCTGCACATGGTCCGGCTGCGCAATTTTTCGCCCGAAGTGCCCAGAGAGTGGGGCAGTCAGATGGACAGGCATTCCAGCAGGTGTGGCGGGATAGTCTGTCAGCTGTTCCCCTTCGCCTGACGGAGGAGGACCAGGCCCTGTTGGACCGCTTGGGCCTGGTGCTGGGCCGGTATGACGGTGACAGCCAGCGTGTAGCCTTGGAGGATGCGGCGGCAAGTTTACGCAGTCTGCAAGGGGAGGCGTCAGACGACCGTCGGAGGCTGGGCCGTGTGTACGGCGTGCTGGGAATGACGGCGGGATTATTCCTTGCGATTTTACTGATTTGATTACATAGGAGGACAGACGATGGATGTGGACCTGATTTTCAAAATTGCTGCCATCGGAATTCTGGTGTCGGTGCTCAACCAGGTACTCACCCGGTCGGGCCGGGACGAGATGGCCACCATGACCACCCTGGTGGCGCTGGTGGTGGTGCTGATGATCGTGGTGCAGCAGATCAACGACCTGTTTACCCTGGTCAAGGACCTGTTCGGGCTGTGAGCGGCGCGGTCAAAATTGCGGCGGCGGCGGTGACGGCGGCGCTGTGCGCGGTGGTGGTACGCAAGCAGTCGCCGGAAATCGCCCTGGCTCTGGGGCTGAGCGCCTGCGCCCTCATTGTGCTGTACTGCGGCCGGGCCCTCGCTGCCGTGGTGGGGCTGGCGGACAAGCTGGCGGAGACCGGGGGACTGTCCGCCCAGGTGGTGGAGCCGGTGATGAAGACGGCGGGCATCGCCATCGTCACCCGCCTTGCGGCGGAGTTCTGCAAGGACGCGAAGGAGGGGGGGCTGGCCTCGGCGGTGGAGCTGGCGGGAACGGTGTTGGCCCTGTCGGCCACGCTGCCCTTGATGACGGCGGTGCTGGACATGCTCACCCGGCTGTTATGAGGGCGGGGAGTATGGGCAGGCAGCGGGCCGTTTTAGCGGCCGTGGCGCTTGTGTCTGTTCTGTGCCTGCCCGCCCAGGCCCTGACCGGAGAGGAGGCGCTCCGGCGCCAGGAGGAGCTTGTTGAGGTGGACGAGCTCCGGCGGGCGGCGGAGCAGAACGGCGGACAGGCGGAATATGGCGCAAGTCTGGACGAGGGGCTGGAAAACCTGCTGAACACAGGCACACAGGAGCTGGGGGGCGCGGTGCGCCGGGCGGCGCGGTCGGGGGCGCTGCTGCTGGTGATTCTGTTGTTCTGCGCCCTGGCGGAGTCGGTGGGTGAGCTGGGCGGGAGTAAGGTGAGCGCCGCCTCCCTGGCCGGGACGCTGGCGGTGACGGCGGTGGCGGTGGCGGATGTGAACTCCCTGCTGGGTCTGGGCACCGGAGCCATTGAGAAAATGAGCTCCTTTGCCAATGTGCTGCTGCCTACGGTGGCGGCGCTGACGGCGGCCACAGGGGCCGTGACCGGCGCGGCGGCCCGTCAGCTGGCGGCGGCGCTGTTCTCCGATTTGCTGATCAACCTGATTCACGGTTTGCTGGTGCCGCTGCTGTACGGCTATATCGCCGCCTCAGTGGCCCGGGCGGCGCTGGGAAGGGAGGAGCTGAAGCGCATGGCGGAGCTGTTGAAATGGGCGGTGACCACCGTGCTCACCATCATGACCATTGTCTTTGTGAGCTATCTCACCGCCAGCGGCGTGGTGGCGGGGACGGCGGACGCGGCGGCGGTCAAGGCGACGAAATTCGCCATTTCCGGGGCGGTCCCGGTGGTGGGAGGAATTTTGTCCGACGCGGCGGAGACGGTGCTGGCCTCGGCGGGGGTGCTGCGGGGGACGGTGGGCGTGTTCGGCATGGTCACGATCCTGGGGCTGTGCCTGGCGCCGCTGCTGAGGCTGGCGGTGCACTATTTGGCCTATAAACTGGTGGCGGCTTTGGCCTCGGCTCTGGGCAGTGGTCCGGCCTGTACGCTGGTGGACCAGCTCAGCTCCGCCTTTGGGCTGGTGCTTGGGATGACGGGGGCGTGCTGTCTGCTGCTGCTCATCACCCTGGTGTCCTGCGTGTCGGTGAGCGCCGTATGATGGGGCTGGTACGGCGGTGGCTGCTGGGGGTGACGGCGGCGGCGCTGGTGCTGGCGCTGGCGGAGACCCTGGCCTGGTCGGGCCCCGTGAAAAAGGTGTGCAGGCTGGCGGGGGGGCTGGCCCTGCTGCTGGCGGCGGTGGGGCCCGTGACGGGTGTGCTGGACGGCTCCGCCCTGACGCAGGTGATCTACAACTGGCGAAATGAGGCCAAGGGCTATGAGCTGGAGCTGGAGGAACAAAAGGACCAATTTTATCTGACTATCATAGAGGAGGAAACCGCCGCATATGTTATGGACAAGGCGAGAGAGTTTGGCTTTGAATGTTCGGCGGAGGTGACCTATGGCTATGACGAGGACGGCGTACCCTGCCCCTGGGAGGTCACCGCCCAAGGCGTTTGGACGCAGGAGCAGCGCGCCCGGCTGGAGCGGCTGCTGGAGGAGGAGCTGGGCGTGCCCGCCCAGCGGCAGTATTACGAGGAGATACGGCCATGAAGTTCCAATGGAAGCCGCCGGAGGCGGAGCAGCTGTGGAAGCTGCTGGACAAATACAAATATGTGCTCCTTCTGCTGGCAGCGGGGCTGCTCCTGCTGCTGTGGCCAGCCGGCGAGCGGGAAGCGCCCCAGGAGAACGGTTCCGGCGGCGGATTGGAGGAATTCGACCTGGCCGCCCTGGAGGAAAAGCTGTCCCAGACCCTGTCCCGGGTGGAGGGAGCCGGGAAGGTGACGGTAGCGCTCACGGTGAAAAGCGGCATGGAGCAGGTGCCCCTCACCGACCGCTCCACCTCCGTCACCGAGCGGGGGAACAGCGTAGAGGAGAAAACGGTGGTCATCAACACCGGCTCAGGCCAGGAGGCGATTGTGCGCGTCCAACGCGGTCCCGTATTCCAGGGCGCGGTGGTGGTGAGCGAGGGGGGGGACCGGGCAGAGGTGAAGCTGCTGCTGACCCAGGCGGTGGCGGCGCTCACGGGCCTGGGAGCGGATCGGATCACAATATGCAAAGGGGGATGAGATCCCCAACATTGAAACATGGGAGGACAGAAGCATGAGTGTATGGAAAAGAAACGCGGTCGTGGTGGCCATCGTGCTCTTTGTGGGAGCGGCGGTGTATCTGAATTGGTCCTACGGCAAGGAGGCGGCGGCGGACGGCGCCGGTCAGGGCGGCGGCAAGCTGCTGGGTCAGGCGGCGCTGGTCAACGGAGGGGACGGCGCGGCGGCAGGAGACGCCCAGTCCAGCGCCCAGCCCTCCGCCGACCCCAGCGCCTCTCCCAGTGCGGCGGGGGAGCAGACGGGCTATTTTGCCTCCGCCCGGCTGAACCGCCAGCAGGCCCGGGACAGCGCCCTCCAGCTCCTTCAGCAGGCGGCGGCGGACGCGGGGGCCCAGCAGGAGATCATCGACGAGGCCAACGCCTCCATCCAGACCATGGCGGCCCAGACCATCTCGGAGGCCAATATTGAGAATCTCGTCACCGCCAAGGGCTACGGCGACTGCATCTGCTTTATCAACGACAACAGCGCCAGCGTGGTGGTGTCGTCCACGGAGAGCGGACTGAACGAGAACGATGTGACCAAGATCATGAGCATCGTCAAGGAGGAGACCGGTCTGGCGGCGGACAAAATCACCGTCATTGAGACAGAGCCGTAAAGGAAACAAAATCCGGGATTGTAATTTGATGGACAGGGTGGTATAATAGCCTCAGCATTGGTAAAGGAGCGTGAGGCGAAATGGCCGAAGGCAGAGAATATATCTCTCACGAGAGTGAGCTGGGCAGCGTTAGCATTTCCGAGGAGGTGCTCACCATCATTGCCGCCGCTGCGGCGGTGGATGTGGAGGGCGTCAGCTCCCTGGGCTCCGGCTTGAGCAGCGAGGGCACCGCCACCGCCAACCGCAAGGCCCTGACCAAGGGCGTGCGCCTGGAGGTGGAGGACGAGCGGGTGACTGTGGACCTGCCCATCCTGGTGCGCTACGGCTACGTAGTCACCGACGTGGCCAAGGCGGTGCAGGAGGCGGTGTTCAGCGCCGTGGAAAACACCAGCGGGCTGGAGGTGGCCCAGGTAAACGTTACCGTGGTGGGCGTAACCTTCCAGAAGTAAGCGGGCCGATCCAAAGAGCCGGGGGTAAAGCCCCGGCTCTTTTCCCTGTATTTCTCCTCTTTTTCTTGGAAAAGGGGGTTTCTTTTTTTGGGGTGTTCGTGTATAATAGAGTGAATATGCAAAATGGCTTTTTATGGCCCACAGGAGAGCGCGCCGGCGGCGTAAGCGCCGGGAGAGGAGGAGTCCCCATGAACAGAAGCACCGCCAGAGAGATTGCCGTCCATTTTGCCTTTGAGCTGGCCTTTTCCGACGAAAGGGCCCAACAGCTGCTGGAACGGGAGCTGACTGCGGAGTCCTTTGCCCAGCGGGCTCAGGAAGAGCCCGTGTACGCCGAATTTCCCGGCGAAAGGGAGCTGGACTACATCACCAGGCTGGTGATGGGCGTGGGCGGACACGGCGCGGAGCTGGACGGCTACATTGCTAAGTACGCTAAGGGGTGGAGGTTCGCCCGTATCGACCGGGTGGCCGCGGCCATCATGCGGGTAACTATGTATGAGATTTTGTACATGCCCGACGTGCCCAATAAGGTGGCCATCAACGAGGCGGTGGAGATCGCCAAAAAATATGTGGATGACGACGTTGTGAAATTTATCAACGGCATTTTGGGCTCCTTTGTGCGCTCGGAGCTGCCGGAGCAGGAGTGAGGAGCATGGACGCACAGTGCCTGGGCTTTGACACCAGCAATTATACCACCTCTGCCGCCGTGTTTGGAAACGGCAGGGCTGAAAACCGGGGGAAGCTGCTCACCGTGCCCGAGGGGGCGCTGGGGCTGCGGCAGAGCGACGCGCTGTTCCAGCACGTCAAGCGGCTGCACCTGATGGTGGAACAGCTCCGGGCGGATGGAGCGGTCGGCCAAATTGCCGCCGTGGGGGCCTCCACCCGGCCCAGGGAGGTGGAGGGCTCCTATATGCCCTGCTTTCTGGTGGGCGAGGGGGAAGGCCGTGCCCTGGCGGCGGCCCTAGGGGTGCCCTTCTACCCCTGTTCCCATCAGCAGGGACATGTGGCCGCCGCGGCCTGGTCCGCAGGTCGGGAGGCTCTGCTGGACAAGCCCCATTTGGCGTGGCACCTGTCCGGCGGCACCACCGAGCTTCTGCGGGTGGAGCCGGAGGGCCACACCGTCCGGGCGGAAGTGGTCGGCGGCACCAGCGACATTGCTGCGGGGCAGCTGGTGGACCGGGCCGGGGTGTTGCTGGGGCTGTCCTTCCCTGCGGGGAAGGCGCTGGACGCGCTGTATCCCGAGGCAGATGATACCAGCTTTTTCCAGGTAAAGCTGAACGAGTTGACCTTCTCCCTGTCCGGCATGGAAAACAAGGTGAAGGAGCTGGCGGAGCGGGGCGAAAAGCCCCCCAATATCGCTCGATTCACCATCGACACCATCATGAATGTGCTCCTGCGGGCTACGCAGGAGGCACAAAAGCGCTGGCCGGGGCTTCCGGTGCTGTGCTCCGGGGGTGTGGCCTCCAACCGGCAAATCCGAGAAGCTATGGAGCATATCTGCGGCGCGGTGTTTGCCCAGCCCCAGTACGCCACCGACAATGCCCTGGGCGTGGCCATCCTCACCCACCGGGCGTTGGAGCGGGGGGTGCCGGGGTGAATATCGCAAATATTCCTGTCTATACTGTATCTCAGGTCAACAGCTATGTGAAGTCGCTGATGGATGAGGACGACCTGCTCACCGGTCTGCTGGTGCGGGGGGAGATTTCCAACTATAAGTGCTACCCCTCCGGACACCACTACTTTTCTCTGAAGGATGAGCAGGGCTCCCTGCGGTGCGTCATGTTCCGAGGGGAGGCGTCAAGGCTGCGCTTCCGCCCCGCCAACGGAATGCGTGTGGTGGCCTTTGGCCGTGTGTCCGTGTTTCCCCGGGACGGACAGTATCAGCTCTATTGCAATGAGCTGATGCAGGACGGCCGGGGGGCGCTGGACGAGGCGTTTGAGCGCCTGCGCCGCCGTCTGGAGGCGGAGGGGCTGTTTTCTCCGGAAAACAAGCAGCCCTTGCCCAAATATCCGAAAAAAATCGCCCTGGTTACCTCCCCGGCGGGGGCGGCGGTGCGGGATATGCTGCGCATTTTAGGGGTACGGTGGCCGTTGGCGGAGGTGCTGGTGGTTCCTGTCCGGGTCCAGGGTCAGGAGGCGGCGGGGGAGATATCCGATGCCATCCACCGCGTCAACAACCGGGCGGATATCGACCTTATCATCACCGGACGGGGCGGCGGCTCCAAGGAGGACCTTTGGGCCTTCAACGAGGAGGTGGTGGCCCGGGCCATCTACCTGTCCAACATCCCGGTGATCTCCGCCGTGGGTCACGAGCCGGATGTGACCATCGCCGACTACGTGGCGGACATGCGGGCGGCCACGCCTTCCAACGGGGCGGAGCTGGCGGCGCCCGACCAGAACGAGGAGCGGACGCGGCTGGTTCATCTTTCCGCCCGGCTGGCCCAGGCGTTGCAGGGGCGGCTGGCAGCGGGACGGCGGGAGCTGAACCGGTTGAAGAACAGCCGCGCCCTGACCAATATCAAGGCCCCGATCCAGGACCGGAGGCTGTTGGTGGACAATTTACAGCGGCGCATGAGCCTTGCTCTGAGAAGTGAGACGGAGCGGGGACGGCAGGCGCTGAACGCCCAAAAGGGACGGCTCCCGCTGGCGCTGAAAACGAAGCTGACCCGGCAGAGGGGCCAGCTGGGCCGTCTGGCAGCGGGGCTTGACGCCATGAGTCCGCTGAAGGTGCTGGGGCGGGGGTATGCAATCGCCCGAAAGGGTGAGAACGTGGTGTCGTCCGTCGCTCAGGTCCGGCTTGGGGAGCGGTTGGACGTGCTGGTATCCGACGGCGCTTTGTGCTGTGAGGTCAAGGAGAAGGAGGAGCGGACATGGCAGTGAAAAAGCAGTCCTTTGAGGAGTCTATGGAGCGGCTTTCGTCCATCGTGGCCCAGCTGGAGAAGGGTGAGTGCGGTTTGGACCAGTCTCTGAAGCTGTTTGAGGAGGGGGCCAAGCTGGCGGGCCAGTGCGAGGAACTGTTGGACAAGGCGGAGCAGAAGGTGAGCCTCCTTCTGGCCAACGACGGGGAGGTCCCCTTTGCGGAGGATGCCGGCGATGGACTTTAAGCGGGAGTATCAGAAGGCCCTGGCCCTGGTGGAAGGAGAGCTGCACGGCGCCTTTGCCGACACGATGGACGGCCCTCACCGGGAGCTGCTGGAGGCCATGCGCTATAGCCTGCTGGCTGGAGGCAAGCGGGTGCGGCCCGTTCTGACGCTGAAATTCTGCGAGGCGTTGTGCGGCCAAATGGAGCCCGCCCTGGACTATGCCTGTGGTGTGGAGATGCTCCACACCTACTCTTTGATTCACGACGACCTGCCCTGTATGGACGATGACGAGCTGCGCCGGGGCAAGCCCACCTGTCATGTGAAATACGGCGAATGGCTGGCGTTGCTGGCGGGGGACGCCCTCCAGGCAGCGGCCTTTGAGCGGCTGGCCATGTCCAAGCGAACCACCCTCGCCGCCAACGGCAAGGCCTGCGCTGTTCTGGCCGAGGCGGCGGGACAAAACGGAATGTGCGCGGGGCAATATCTGGACATCAAATGGGAGAGGCAGGAGCCGCCGGACGGCTACGGTCTGGAGCAAATCGACGCTTGGAAAACCGGGGCTCTGCTGGAGGCGGCCTGCCTTCTGGGGCTGACCGCCTCCCCTGTGGAGTCCACCCAGGAACAGTGGGAGGCGGCGCGGCGGTACGCCCAGCAGCTGGGGCTGGCCTTCCAAATCCGGGACGACATGCTGGACGTGGAGTCCACCGAGGAGGAGCTGGGCAAGCCCATTGGCTCAGACGTGGAGAACGGGAAGAATACCTATGCTGCCGAGTATGGCCTGGACAGATGCCGGGAGCTGGTGGAATTGCTGACGGAAAGGGCGAAGCATAGTGTGCGGGGGGCTTTTGAGCGCCCGGAGTTCCTGTGCGCCCTGGCTGATTCTCTGGCGACGCGAAAAAATTAAGGCGGGTGGACCGTTGGTCCGTCCATGATGAAGGAGAGATATGAGATGGTGTGCCCGGTATTGTTGATCGCCGTCGCTGCCTGGGCGGTGGCTCAAGTGCTGAAGCTGCTGATCGCCACGGCGGTTTATCGGAAGTTCGACATCACCTATCTCACCACTGGCGGAGGAATGCCCAGCTCCCACTCGGCCCTGGTGTGCGCCACCGCCGTATCCACCGCCATATGCTCCGGGCTTGACTCGCCGGTATTTGCCGTGGCGGCGGTAGTAGCTTTCATCGTCATGTACGACGCTGCGCATGTCCGGCTGGAGACTGGAAAACAGGCCAAGGTGCTCAATCAGCTCATGCGTAGCTGGGGTGAGGGCAGGCCGGAGGCCTTTGAGGCGGATTTAAAGGAGCTGATCGGCCATACGCCGCTCCAGGTGGCGGTGGGCGGCGTTTTGGGTCTGGCGGTGGGCCTGGCGGGTGGATTTGTGGCCTACGGCTTTTGAAGAGGACCCAATCAAAACAGAAGGGAGGCGCGGTCCATGGACCCGGATCGGATGAATACCCTTACCGATTTACAGGCGAAGCTGCTGTGCGACAAGCTGCGGGAGCAGATCATCGACAGCGTGTCCAAAACGGGAGGCCATCTGGCCTCCAGCCTGGGGGTGGTGGAGGCCACGGTGGCCGTTCACCGCGTCTTTGATTTGGAGACCGACCGGCTGGTGTTCGACGTAGGGCACCAATGCTACGCCCACAAAATTCTGACCCAGCGGGACGGCCAAATGGACACGCTGCGCAGGCTGGGGGGCCTGTCCGGCTTTCCCAAGCCCCGGGAGCACCGGGCGGACGCCTTTATTGCGGGCCATGCTTCCAATGCGGTGTCGGTGGCGCTGGGCATGGCCCGGGCAAGAACGCTGAGCGGGGAGGATTACAGCGTTCTCGCCATGCTAGGCGACGGGGCCATGACGGGGGGGCTGGCCTATGAGGGCCTGTCCGACGCGGGGCAGAGTGGGGAACAGCTGGTGATCATCCTCAACGACAACGGCATGTCCATTACCAAAAATGTGGGCGGCGTGGCAAACCATCTGGCCCAGCAGCGGCTCAAGCCACAGTACCTGCAATTTAAGAAGGTTTACCGGAGGGTCACCGAGCTGACTGCCGCAGGCCGGGGACTGTACCGCTTTACCCACCGGGCCAAGCAGGCGGTGAAGGACGCCGTGCTCCATTGTAGCATGTTCGAGGATATGGGCTTTACATATCTTGGCCCGGTGGACGGCCACGATGTGAATTATCTGACCCGGCTGCTGCGGTATGCCAAGGAGCTGAGATGTCCGGTTCTGCTCCACATCAAGACCATCAAGGGAAGGGGTTACGGTCCCGCTGAGAGAGAACCGGACCGCTTCCACGGTGTAGGGCCCTTTGACAAGGAGACCGGCGCGCCGCTGAATCGGGTTCGCGAGAGCTTTTCTTCCGTATTCGGCGACACCCTGTGCAAGCTGGCCCGGGAGCGGGACGACGTGGCCGCCGTCACCGCCGCCATGCCGGACGGCACGGGGCTGGTGGAGTTTTCCAGGGAATTCCCCAGCCGTTTTTTCGATGTGGGCATTGCCGAGGGCCACGCCGTCACGATGGCGGCGGGTATGGCCAAGCAGCGGATTGTCCCGGTGGCGGCCATCTATTCCACCTTCCTGCAAAGGGCTTACGATATGCTCATACACGACGTGGCCATCCAGGGGCTGCATGTGGTGCTGTGCGTGGACCGGGCGGGCCTGTCCGGCGAGGACGGCGAGACCCATCACGGCGTGTTTGACGTGGCCTATCTCAGTTCAGTACCCGGGATGAAAATTTTCTGCCCTGCCAGCTTTGAGGAGCTGCGGGTCACGCTGCGCTACGCCGTGGAAAAGGTGCGCGGCCCGGTGGCGGTGCGCTACCCCAAGGGGGGCGAGGGGGGGTTCACTGCCGTGTGCGGCGTTGTGGCCTCCAGCGTGGTCCGCCCTGGTACGGATGTGGCCATCGCTGCATACGGCACCATGATTAACGAGGCTCTGGAGGCGGCGAGACTGCTGGAGGAGCAGGGAAAATCCGCCCAGGTGGTGAAGCTGAACAGCATTGCTCCCCTGGACGTGGACACCATAGTTGCCTGTGCCCAAAAGACCGGGACGCTGGTGGTGGCGGAGGAATGCGTGGACGCAGGCTGTGTGGGGCGGCGGATTGCCGCTGAGTTCACCCTCCGGGGCATCAGCGGTGTCAAGCTGGCCCTGGTGAACTTGGGGGACCGCTTTGTCCAGCACGGTACTGTGGCGGAGCTGCGCCAGCTGTGCGGCGTCGACGGCGCGTCCATTGCCCGCCGGGCGCTGGAGGTGATGGAGCGTGGCTAAAAAACGCGTGGATATGCTGCTGGTGGAGCGGGGACTTGCCGAGACCCGTCAGAAGGCCCAGGCCGTCATCATGGCGGGACAGGTGTACTCCGGTGAGCGCCGCTGCGATAAGGCGGGAATGACGCTGGACGAGGACGCGGCCCTGGAGGTGCGGGGGCAGCTGCGCTACGTCAGCCGGGGCGGGCTGAAGCTGGAAAAGGCGATGCAGTGTTTTCCCATCACGCTGACGAATAAAACCGCCGCCGACATCGGCGCCTCCACCGGCGGCTTTACCGACTGTATGCTGCAAAACGGCGCGAAAAGGGTATATGCCGTGGATGTGGGCTACGGCCAGCTGGCCTGGTCCATCCGAAATGATCCCCGGGTGGTGTGCCTGGAGCGCACCAACGCCCGGTATCTCACGGCAGAGCAGATCCCCGAGCCGCTGGACTTTGCCTCCATCGACGTGTCCTTTATCTCCTTGGGACTGATTCTGCCCGCCCTGCGGCCGCTGATGGCCCCGTCGGGACAGGTCGCCGCCCTGGTGAAGCCCCAATTCGAGGCGGGAAAGGACAAGGTGGGCAAAAAGGGCGTGGTCCGGGACCCGGCAGTCCATCTGGAGGTGCTGGAGCGTTTTTTGGTCCACGCCGGGGAGGCCAGGTTCACGGTGAAGGGCCTGGACTTTTCGCCCATCCGGGGTCCGGAGGGGAACATTGAATATCTGGGCTTTCTCCATGCGGAGGCGGGGGAGAAGGCCGATTTGGATTTGAAGGAGCTGGTGGACCGCTCCCACCAGGCGCTGAAGGGGTGAGGGAAGCATGAAAATCGTACTGTGCCCCAATCCCTACCGGGACCGGGGGCTGCGGGCAGCCCAGTCCGCCCAGCGTATTTTGGAAAACGCCGGAGCCCAGACCGCCATCTGCCTTCCCTTCGAGGTGGACCCGGGAAGCCGGCTGGAGCTGCCCGCCGGAGTGACGCTGGGACGGATGAGGGAGGAGCTGGAGGACGCCGGGGTGCTGGTGTGCTTCGGCGGAGACGGCACCATCCTCCATGCCGCCCAGGACGCCAACGCCCGGGGCATTCCCATCCTGGGGGTGAACCTGGGCAGCATCGGCTTTATGGCGGAGCTTGAGCATGGAGAGCTGTCCCTGTTGGCCCGGCTTGCCGGAGGAAAATTCGGCATCGAGCGGCGAATGATGCTGGATGTGTCCGTCCGCCGGGAGGGGCGGCGGGTGTTTGAGCAGCAGGCCCTCAACGACGCGGTGCTCACCAAGGGTGCAGTGGCCCGGGTGCTGGATTTGGAGGTGACGGGTGACCGGGTGACCATCTCCTCTTTCTCCGGGGACGGGCTGGTGGTGGCCACGCCCACCGGGTCCACCGCCTACTCCATGGCGGCGGGGGGGCCCATCGTGGAGCCCACTGCGGAAAACATTATCATCGCCCCTATCTGTGCCCACTCCCTCCACGCAAAGCCCTTTGTGCTGGGGGCAAACCGTTCGGTGGGGGTGCGGCTTGCGCCGGGGAGCAAAAAGACCGCTTACCTATCGGTGGACGGGGGCCGTGCCTTCCGGGTGGGGCCGGGGGACTGGGTGGAGTGCCGCCGGTCCCGTCAGACCACCCAGCTGGTGAAGCTCACCGGGCGGAGCTTTTACGAGCGGATCAATCAGAAACTGGGAAAGGCGTGAGGGAGATTTGAAGTCCAAGCGACAGGCGGAGATTCTGCGCATCATCAATGAGCGGGACATCGAGACCCAGGAGCAGATGCTGGACCAGCTGCGCCGGTGCGGCATCCGGGCCACTCAGGCCACCATTTCCCGGGACATCAAGGAGCTGAACCTGGTGAAGCAGCCGGGGGAGGGGAGCAGCTACCGCTACGTGGTGTCCGCCGCCCGCCCGCCCAGGAGGGCCATCGCGGGGCGGCTCCAGAACATTTTTAAGGAGGGGGTCACCTCCTGCGACGTGGCCCAGAACATCGTGGTGGTCAAGACCATGCCCGGTCTGGCCCCCGCCGCCGGGGCCGCCCTGGACGGCATGGAGCTGGAGGGATTGGTGGGTTCCCTGGCGGGGGACGACACCGTCATCCTCATCATGCGCACCAATCAGGTGGCGGAGGCGCTGGCCCGGGAGATCGAATCCATGCTGGAGGGTGAGTAATCATGCTCAGCTTGCTGCATATTGAGAATATTGCGGTGATCTCCCAGGCGGACATCACCTTTGACGAGGGGTTCAATGTCCTCACCGGCGAGACCGGCGCGGGCAAATCCATCGTTATCGACTCCATCGGGGCCATTATGGGGGAGCGCACCAGCCGGGATTTGATCCGCACCGGGGCCAAATCCGCCCGGGTGTCGGCGCTGTTTCGGGAGCTTCCCAAGCTGGCATGGTTTGAGGAGCAGGGGATCGGCCCGGACGAAAACGGGGAGCTGCTCATTGAGCGTTCCATTCAGGCGGACGGTAAGAATACCTGCCGGGTGAACGGGCGGCCTCTGCTGGTTACCCAGCTGCGGGAGCTGGGCCGGCAGCTGGTGAACGTCCACGGCCAGCACGACGGCCAGCAGCTGCTGGATGAGGAGTGCCACCTGGGCTATCTGGACAGCTTCGGCAGGACGGAGCAGGAGCTGGAGGCCTTTTCTCTGGCTTACGCTCAGGTGCGGGATTTGCGCCGGGAGTTGGAGCGGCTCCAGATGGACGACGGAGAGAAGGCCCGTCGGATGGATACGCTGACGTACCAAATTGAGGAGCTGGAGCGGGCCGGGCTGCGGGAGGGCGAGGACGAGGAGCTGTCCCAGCGCCGGGAGGTGCTGCGCAACGCCGAGCGGCTCACCGACGCGGTGGACGGGGCATGGCAGGCACTGACCGGGGGCGAGGACGGCGAGGGCGCCGTGCCTCTGCTGATGGAGGCGGAAAACCGGCTGGCCCAAGGGGGCCGGTACAGCGGAGATTTGAAGGAGCTGTCGGAAAAGGCGGCCCAGCTGCGCTGTGACGTGGACGACCTTGCGGAGCTGGTTCGGGACCTGCGGGGAACGCTGGATTTCTATCCTGGGGAGCTGGATGAGATTGAGGAGCGGCTTGATCTATTGTACCGCTTGAAGAAAAAATACGGCGGCAGCGTCCAGGAGATGCTGGCCTATCTGGACAAGTGCCATCAGGAGCTGGACGCCATCCAGTTTTCTGAGGATCGTCTGGCCCGGCTGGACAAGGAGCTGGCCCGTGCGCTGGACAAGGCGGTAAAGCTGGGGGAAAAGCTGTCCGCCCAGCGCCATGAGGCGGCGGAGGAGCTGGCCAAACGCATTCAGTCCGAGCTGAAGCAGCTGGACATGCCCAAGGTGCACTTTCAGGTGGAGTTCGCCCCCAAAGATGCCCCCGACGGCATGGACGCCACCGGCATGGACACGGTGCGGTTCCTCATGTCCGCCAACGTGGGCGAGGCGCTGAAGCCCATCAATAAGATCGCCTCCGGCGGCGAGCTGTCCCGCATCATGCTGGCGCTGAAAAACGTGCTGGCGGAGACGGAGCAGGTCACTACCTTGATCTTCGACGAGGTGGACACCGGCGTGTCCGGCCGGGCGGCAGTCAAGGTGGCCCAGAAGCTGTTTCAGGTGTCCAAGGGGCGGCAGGTGCTGTGCGTGACCCACCTGCCCCAGATTGCGGCCATGGGGGACGTACATTTTTCTGTGGAGAAGGGGGAGGCGGACGGCCGCACCTTCACCCAGGTGGAGCGGCTGGACCGCACCCGGCGCCGGGAGGAGCTGGCCCGCCTCAGCGGGGGCCAGACCACGGCGGTGATGCTGGAGGGGGCGGAGGAGCTGCTGTCCACGGCGGAAGAATATAAAACGGGAGCAAAGAAAAAGAAATGATGAAGGCGGTATTTTTTGACGTGGACGGGACGCTGGTGTCCTTCCGGCAGAAATTCTTGTCCGACCGGCTGCTGGCCGACCTGTCCGCTCTGCGGGAACGAGGAATCAAGATTTTTCTCAGCACGGGTCGGGCGCTGCAGGATCTGGAGCGCACCGGGATGCTCCGAGGGGCGGAATTTGACGGTTATGTGACCATCAATGGGCAGTTTTGCTGCGATGAGAACAGAGTCCCCTATCGGGACCGACCCATCGGCCTGGAGGATATGCGGGGGGCTTACCGAATTTTGCAAAATAACCCCGGTATCCCCGCCCTTTTGGAGGGCAACGGGGAGAGCAGGCTCACCCAGATCAACGACCGGGTGAGGGAAGTCTATGAGTTTCTTCATACGGATTTGTATCCGGTGTGTCCTTTGGAGTGGATGCTGGAGGGGAAGGTGTACCAGTTTGTTCCCTTTGTCACACCGGGGGAAGAGAAGCTGTTTTTGGACGTCATGCCGGGTTGTACGCACACCCGCTGGCACCCGAAGGGCATCGACATCCTGCCCCGGGACGGCGGCAAGGGCGTGGGCGTTCAGCTGACCATGGAGCGGTACGGCTTTTCCCGGGACGAGGTGATGGCCTTTGGCGACGGGGACAACGACAGGAGCATGATGGCTCAAGCCGGGCTCAGCGTGGCCATGAGCAATGGCGAGGAGCATGTGAAGGCTATGGCCGATCATGTCACGGACACGGTGGAAAACGACGGGGTATCCAAGGCCCTGCGGCATTTTGGCTTGCTTCCTGACTAAAAAAGGTTTGACAACGCTGACGGATTGTGATATCATCCTATCAATGTGTTGATGAGGACCAGTAACCAAAGGCGTTCCTGCCCAGAGAGCCCCCGTTTTGGTGGAAGGGGGAGAGGGAGCTTTGGCGAATACCCCTCGGAGCGGCCGCCTGAACGGGAGCTTCCCCAGTAGGGCCGGACGGGTGCGCCCGGTAAAGCGCCGGGCCCCTGCTGGGGGGTCCATGAGGCCGCTTCTGTGAGGAGGCGGCAAAACAGAGGTGGTACCGCGAGTTTTCGCCCTCTGTCCTGAAGGGGACAGGGGGCATTTTGATGTAGAGAGGGACGAAAAAGATGGAACACAGGGTATTCGGCGCGCTCCGGTCGGGGCTGGCGTACTGGGACCGGCCCAGCGCCTACGGCATCGCCTTCGACGGGGCGGGCCGGGCGGCGGTGGTGTATTGCCAGGGCAAGGGCTGTTTCCTGCTGGGCGGCGGCATGGAGCCGGGGGAGAGCGAAGGGGACTGTATCCGCCGGGAGGCCCTGGAGGAGACGGGATATGCTGTGGTGGTGGAGGAGAAGGTGTGCGTGGGAGAGGAATACACCGTCCTGCCCACGGGGAGGCCCTTCCACCCCATCGGGCATGTGTACCTGGTACGGCTGGGGGAGAAAACAGCGGCCCCAGTAGAGACCGACCACGTTCTCACCTGGCTCCCGGTGGAGGAATTTCAGCGATCCACGTTCCTGCGCTATCAGTCCTGGGCCATGGGCAGGGCCTGGGAGCTTTACCAAAAACGACAAAAGGAGAGCAAGTTATGACACTTTACGACGAGCTTGTGGCCCGGGGCCTAGTGGCCCAGGTGACCAGCGAGGACGAGGTCAAAGACCTCATCAACAACGGCAAGGCCACCTTTTATATTGGCTATGACTGCACGGCGGACAGCCTGACGGCGGGGCACTTCGTCACCCTCACTCTGATGAAGCGGCTCCAGCAGGGGGGCAATAAGCCCATCGCCCTGATCGGCGGCGGCACCACCACCATCGGCGATCCCTCCGGCCGCACCGACATGCGCAAGATGCTCAGTCGGGAGGACATCGACCACAACGCCGCCTGCTTCAAGCGCCAGATGGAGCGGTTCATCGACTTCGGCGACGGCCCGGGCCAGGCCATGATGCTCAACAACGCCGACTGGCTGCTGGGCCTGAACTATATCGACCTTCTCCGGGAGGTGGGCGCCTGCTTCTCGGTGAACAACATGCTCCGGGCGGATTGCTACAAGCAGCGGATGGAGAAGGGGCTCTCCTTCCTGGAGTTCAACTATATGATCATGCAGTCCTACGATTTCTACCATATGTTCCAGACGGTGGGCTGCAACATGCAGTGCGGCGGCAACGACCAGTGGTCCAACATGCTGGGGGGTACGGAGCTGATCCGCCGTAAGCTGGGCAAGGACTCCCATTGCATGACCATCAACCTGCTCACCGACTCCCAGGGCAACAAGATGGGCAAGACGGCGGGCAACGCCGTGTGGCTGGACCCCAACAAGACCAGCCCCTACGACTTCTACCAGTACTGGCGCAACGTGGGGGACGCGGACGTGATGAAGTGCATCCGCTGGCTCACGTTCCTGCCCCTGGAGCAGATCGACGAGATGGACCAGTGGAAGGACGCCCAGCTCAACCAGGCCAAGGAGATCCTGGCCTGGGAGCTGACCAACATGGTCCACGGCAAAGAGGAGGCGGACAAGGCCCAGGCCGCCGCCCGGGCGTTGTTCTCCACTGGAGGGAACGCGGCCGACATGCCGTCCACCGCGCTGTCCGAGGCCGATTTCACCGGCGGCTCCATCGGCGTGCTGACTCTGCTGGTGAAGTGCGGCCTGGCTGGCTCCAACGGCGAGGCCCGGCGGCTCATCCAGCAGGGGGGAGTGATGGTGGCGGACGAGAAGGTGTCCGACCCTGCCGTCCAGTTCCCCAGGGAACGCTTCGCCGGGGAGGGCGTGATCGTGAAGAAGGGCAAAAAGGTGTTCCACCGGGCCACGTTTGCCTGAAAGAAAATTTAGTTCGGTGATGGAAAGAGACCGTAAGCTGTGAGATTTTCACAGGGCGGCGGAAGGTCATGTGAGAGGCAAAAAGGAACGGGACCGCGAAAGCGGTCCCGTTCTGCGTTCAGATCGTTTGGTGCTTCAGCATGTACTCTGCCTTCACCTTGTCGATGGTCTGACCGCCGATCCCAAAATTCAGATCGGGCAGTTCCTTGATGGTGACGGTGAAAAATTCCTGGGGCACACGCATGACCTCGGAGGCGGTCTGTGTCAAGCGTTGAATCAGTTCCACCTTTTGCGCATCTGACAGTGTGCCGCACTCCACAGAAATATAAGGCATCTTAATTGTCTCCCTTTTCGTACCGCTCCCAGCCCCACCAGTTGGGGATTAGCTCCGCCAGCGTGACGGTCTCCCGCGTTTCGTGATCTGCCAGGATCTCCATGTCTTTGTTGCGCCGGTCCAGCTGCATGAAGAACTCCCGGCAGGCCCCGCAGGGCATTCCGCTGCCGCCCCCATAGGGCGGCCGGTCCCGGAAGGCAATCATACGCTTGACCACGGTTTGCCCGCTGTTCACGTACATGTTGAGGGCGGCCACCCGCTCCGCGCACAGGTCCAGCACGCCGGAGCAGCTCTCGACGCAGAAACCGGTGAAGATCTGGCCGTTTTCGCTCTCCAGGGCGCACACCACGTGGTGGGCGTAAATAAACGGGGTGACTTCGCCCGGATGATACTGCTCCCTGGCCTTTTCATAGAGCTGTTCCCAGATATCCACGGTCAGAGCCCCCGCTCCCCGGCAATGAGGTGGGACATGTCGTACAGCCCAGGTCTGTCCACCCCAGCTAGAAACTTTGCCGCCTTCACGGCCCCGGCGGCGAACACCTCCCGGCTGGCGGCGTGGTGGGAGATCTCGATCACTTCGTCCCGCCCGGCGAACACCACGGTGTGGTCTCCTACGATGGTGCCGCCCCGCAGAGAGGAGACGCCAATTTCCCGCTTGTCCCGGGGCTTGCGGACGCTATGGCGGTCATAGACGTATTCCGGCTCATAGGGCAGTGCGGAGGCGGCGGCCTCCGCCAGCATCAGGGCGGTGCCGCTGGGGGCGTCCAGCTTGCGGCGGTGGTGACGCTCCTCGATCTCCACGTCGAAGTCCTCCCCCAGCAAAGAGGCCGCCCGCTTGATAAGATCCATCAGCACGTTGACGCCCAGGGACATGTTGGCGGAGCGGAACACGGGGACGGACTTTGCCGCCTCGTTGATTTGAGCCAGCTGTTCCTCTGAATAGCCGGTGGTGGCAAGAACAATGGGAAGCTTGCGCCTCACGCAGAAATCCAGCAGCCCGCTCAGCGCGGCAGGGTGGGAGAAGTCGATGACCGCGTCCGCCTCTGTGTTGCAGGCGGCGGGGGTGGAGAACACCGGGAAGCCGTCCATGGGCTGGGCCAGCAGGTCGATGCCCGCCGCAGCCTCCACATCCGGGTCGTTGGCACAGATATCCGCCACCACCCGGCCCATGTGGCCGCAGCAGCCGGAAATGATTATCTTTCGCATGACAATAGCTCCTTTGTATCCACGCTTCGCCTGTTCGCAACGAGCGGCTTCGTTCCGACTCGGACAAAACCCGCCCCAACGCCGTGGGGCCTGGGCTTTTGTCCTCGCTCCGTTCCATCCGCGCTGCTCACGACGGCTCGGACGCCATAAGCCCCGCGCGCTTCATGGCTTGTCGCAGAACCTCCAGGTTTTTCTCTGAGATATCGCACAAGGGCAGGCGCAGGGGACCCGCCTCCATGCCCATCAGGTTCATAGCGGCCTTGATGGGGATGGGGTTGACCTCGGTAAACAGCGCGTCAATCAGGTCCATGTACTGAATTTGGAGCTTGGAGGCGGCTTCAAAGTCGTTGTCCAGGCACAGCCGGGTCATCTTGACCATCACCTCGGGGATGATGTTGGAGGCCACGGAGATGACACCCTTGGCCCCCAGAGCCATCATGGGCACCACCTGGTCGTCGTTGCCCGACCAGATGTAGAAGTCGTCCCCGCACAGAAAGCGGGTGTGGGCCAACAGGGAGAAATTGCCGCTGGCCTCTTTCACGCCGTTGATTTTGGGGTTCTGGCTCAGCACCTGGTAGGTCTCGGCGGTGAAGGACACGCCGGTGCGGCTGGGCACGTTGTATAGGATGATGGGCAGCTCCACCCGGTCGGCGATGTACTCGTAGTGCTTGATGAGGCCGGTCTGGCTGGCCTTGTTGTAGTAGGGAGTTACGTGGAGCAGGGCGTCCGCGCCGGAGTCCTGGGCGTGCTGGGACAGGTAGACGGCGGCGGAGGTGTCGTTGGACCCCGCTCCCGCGATGACCTTTACCCGATGGTTGACCCGCTTCACGCAGAACTCCACGGCGGCGATGTGCTCCCGGATGGACATGGTGGCGGACTCGCCGGTGGTGCCGCACACGCACACCGCATCCACCCCGGCCTCGATCTGGGCGTCAATGAGCTTGCCGAAGGCGTCGTAGTTGATGATGTTGTTCTGGTCAAAAGGAGTGACCAGGGCGGGGCAGGAGCCGGTAAAGACGGGAGTTCTCATAAGACAGCTTCCTTTCCAAATGATAAGAGCCTTTCTTTTTTCTTTGAAAAGAAAAGAAAAAGCAAAAAAGAAACGTTTAAGCCGCGCTGATTGAAAAGATGGAGATCATTTCACTTGTCAAAAACAATTTATTAAGGCATCATTTATTTAGAAATAGTCTAAAAGTCTTTCCCTTTCTTTCTTCGGAAAGAAAAAGAAGGAATTTATCTGCGCTCGATGTATCCCTCCGCGCACAGCAGCTCGGCCAGCTCCACGCCGCCGCCCGCTGCGCCCCGCAGGGTATTGTGGGACAGGGAGACAAACTTGTAGTCGTATTGGGTATCCGGGCGCAGGCGGCCGATGGACACCGCCATACCGCCCTCCAGGTCCCGGTCCAGCTTGGCCTGGGGCCGGTCGGGCTCCTCGAAGTAGTTCAGGAACTGCTTGGGAGCGGTGGGCAGGTTCAGCTCCTGGGCACGGCCCTTGAAGCTCCTCCACGCCTCCTTCATCTGCTCCATGGTGGGCTTATTCTTGAAGGTGACAAAGGCGGCGGCGGTATGGCCGTTGGACACGGGCACCCGCAGGCACTGGGCGGTGATGGACGTGCCCTCGGCGTTGACAATCACACCGTTTTCCACATGGCCCCAGACCTTGAGCGGCTCCTGCTCGCTTTTTTCCTCCTCGCCGCCGATGTAGGGGATCAGGTTATCCACCATCTCAGGCCAGGTCTGGAAGGTCTTGCCTGCGCCGGAAATGGCCTGGTAGGTGCACACCAGAACCTTTTCCACGCCGAACTGGCGCAGGGGGGACAGGGCGGGGACATAGCTCTGAATGGAACAGTTGGACTTGACGGCGATAAAACCCCGCTTGGTGCCCAAACGCTGGCGCTGGGCCTTGATGACCTCGATATGCTCCGGGTTCACCTCGGGGATGACCATGGGCACGTCGGGGGTCCAGCGGTGGGCGGAGTTGTTGGACACCACCGGACACTCGTGGCGGGCGTAGTCCTCCTCCAGCGCCTTAATCTCATCCTTTTTCATATCCACGGCGGAGAACACGAAGTCCACCAGAGAGGCGATTTTCTCCACATCCTCCTGGGCGCTGAGCAGCACCAGATCCTTGGCTCCGGCAGGAATGGGAGCATCCATGGCCCAGCGGCCCGCGACGGCTTCCTCGTACCGCTTGCCCGCGGAGCGGGGGCTGGCGGCCACCACGGTGAGCTGGAACCAGGGGTGGTTCTCCAGCAGGGTGACGAAGCGCTGGCCTACCATGCCGGTGGCGCCGATGACGCCGACTTTATATTTTTCCATATGCTTTTACCTCCTGTGCGCCGCCCGACCTTTGAGAATTTGGGACTTGCGGCCTGGCGGCGGATACGCTATAATATGAATATTGTCGAAAGAAGTCTGAAAAAACAGACTATGACCATAAGAACAATGGTACTTATCAATATAACATCAACACGCTAAAGAGTCAATTTGGCGTTGCCGCTTGAAGTGGAGAAATGGAGAACCAAATGAAGCGAAAATTCGTGCAAATTGTAGCGCTGTGCCTTGCCGTGGGCCTTTTGCTGGGTGCCGGAAGGGAAACGGCCGCCGCCGCGTCGGCCAATTCCAACGGCCGCATCATCCGGGTGGGGCTCCACTACGGCACCGGGGCCATAGAGGGCCTGAACCTCCTGAACAATGTGGGCTCCGGGTTCCGGTTTGGATATTATGACGGCTCCAACCGGTTTGTGGAGCTGGGCTCCACCCCCCAGACAGCCATTTCCGTGGTAGAGACGATGAATGTGTATTATGGGATATACAATGGCTATTCCAGCTACCACACGGCAATCACTTCTTCCGTTGCGGTGGGCGAGTACCACCTCCAGCTGCCGGGGACCTACAGCAGCTTTGCCCAGGCCCAGGCGGCTGCGTCCGGGTATTTAGGCGGCTTTGTGGCGTACATTGGGGGAACGTACTACGCCCGGGTGGGCAGCTACACAACCCGCGCTCAGGCGCAGAGCGCCCAGGCGGCGCTTGGAACGGCCTGTGAGCTGAGCTGGACCTCGGAATACGGCGTCAGCGTGGTGGCCACCGGCACCAGCAGCATCCTGTTCCAGTATGACGACAAGGGTCAGGGCACTGGCCTTGGGGTGGAGCCCATACAGGTGGGAAGCGAGAAGTGCACCACTTGGAGCAAGGGCTTCCACTATCCCGGCGGCTTCCGCTTTGAGCGTATTAACGGCGGTAAACTGACGGTGGTTAACATCGTGGATTTTGAGGATTATATTGAGGGCGTGGTTGGCACTGAGATGAGCAACAGCTGGCCCGTAGAGGCACTGAAGGCCCAGGCGGTGGCGGCCCGCAGCTACGCCGTTTCTCTAGGCTCCAAGCACTCGGCGCACCACTTCGATATCTGTGACAGCACGGACTGTCAAGCCTACGACGGTCATAACGGCGCTGGGAGCAATACCCATGCCGCAGTTACCCAGACCACTGGGCTGGGGTGCGTCTATAATGGAAAGCCGGCTGAAAGCTTTTATTACTCCAGCAACGGTGGGGCCAGTGAGAGTGTGTCCAATGTGTGGAGCAGCAATCAGTCCCGTTATCCCTATCTGGTGGGCAAGGTGGACCCTTATGAGGCATCGGCGGGCATCAATAACACCTGGGAACGCTCTTTTACCAGCGCTCAGTTGATTTCCAGACTTCTGTCCAAACAGAATGTCAGGGGCGCCATTGTGTCAGCGGCTGTCACAGCGTATACCGAAGCGGGGAATCCCAAAACCATCACATTCACCGACAGCACGGGAGCAAGCTATTCAGTAGATACGAACCTAGTGTTCCAGAACTTGGGCCTGCCCTCCTTCCGGTTTGGCTTTGCGGGCGGAGGGGGAACCGGCGCACCCGCGCCCACCACACCGTCCAGCAACATATCCATCAACGGTTCCACCATGGTGAACGGCACGGCGGGACTGTACGCCATTGACGGAAACGGAGGAATTACAGCGCTGGGGGGCGACATGTACATTATCACCAGCAGTGGGACCTCCCCGCTGGGCCAGGGCGCGAACCAGAATCAGAGTTACGTCAACAACTGGGGCAGTTCCGCCGTGACGATAAACGGCACCATCACCTTCTCGGGCAGAGGTTCGGGCCACAACATAGGTATGAGCCAGTGGGGCGCATACGCGATGGCTCGGCAGGGGTATAATTACCAGCAGATTCTGCAATTCTACTATACTGGCATTACGGTGGGATATGTGTGAAAACATCCGATTTTTATTTTGACCTTCCGCCTGAGCTGATTGCTCAGACGCCGCTGGAGCGGCGGGACGCCTCCCGTCTGCTGGCGCTGGACAGGGCCACGGGGAAGACCCGGCACATGCGCTTTTACGATCTGCCCTCCCTTCTGCGCCCCGGTGACTGCCTTGTGCTCAACAACAGCCGTGTGCTGCCCGCCCGGCTTATCGGCCGCAGGGCGGGGGGCGGCGCCTGCGAGGTGCTGCTGCTCATCGACCGGGGGGAGAAGGTGTGGGAGTGTCTGGTGCGCCCCGGCAAGAAGCTGCGCCCCGGCGCAAAGATCACCTTTGGAGAGAATGAGCTGACCGCCGAGGTGGTGGACGAGGGGGCGGGCGGCAGCCGCCTGGTCCGTTTCGATTACGAGGGGATTTTCCTGGAAACTCTGGAGCGGCTGGGCAAAATGCCTCTGCCGCCCTACATCAAGGCAGAGCTGGAGGATGGAGAGCGCTACCAGACGGTGTACTCCAAGGTGATAGGGTCCGCTGCCGCCCCCACGGCGGGGCTGCACTTTACCCAGCCGCTGCTGAAAAAGATCCAGGCCATGGGGGTGAAGGTGTGCTATGTGACCCTCCACGTGGGTCTGGGGACCTTCCGCCCGGTGAAAGCGGAAAACCTGGACGAGCACGAGATGCACTCGGAATACTGCGTCATCCCCCAGGAGACGGCGGACGCCATCAACGAGACGAAACGGACGGGAGGCCGGGTCATCTGCGTGGGCACCACCTCCTGCCGCACCATCGAGAGCTGGGCCCGAGAGGACGGCACACTGACCGCTTCGGCGGGGTGGACTAATATCTTTATCTACCCCGGCTACCGCTTCAAGGTGCTGGATGCCCTTATCACCAACTTCCATTTGCCGGAGTCCACTCTGATTATGCTGGTGTCTGCCCTGGCGGGGCGGGAACGTGTGCTGGCGGCCTATGAGGAGGCGGTTCGGGAGCAATACCGCTTCTTTTCCTTTGGAGACGCCATGTTCATCACGGATAATATCGAATCATAAAAAGTCCCCGGGGCCCTGCGAAGGGTCTCGGGGATTCTTTATGTCTCCTGCTGGGGAGCGGCGCTGAGGGCGTCGTCATACATGCGCCGGCAGGCGTCTTGACGGCCTTGAGCATAGGCCTGCTTCAGCTGCTCCACCACGCCGGGGTCCCGGAGAAACGCGGTGAGCAGAGGGGAGAAGCGTCTGCCTTCCAATTTGACGGCCTCCTGTACCGCTTGGTTAAGGGGTTTGCCGCCGTCGCCGTATATGGGGGCGAAGTTGGTTTTGTTCTCCAGCCAGTCAATCAGTCCAATGAGGTCCACCATCTGTCGGGCGGGGCATTCCAGCCGCTTGTAAGAGGCGGGATATCCCCGGGAGCCGTCATACCAGGTGTGGTGGCCCAGCGCCGCGTCGGCGTACCGGATGGTGGAGGGACAGAGGGAAAGGTAGGCTGCCCCCGCAGTGGTATGGAGCCGGGCCATATCGTATTCCTCCTCAAACCATTGCCGGGGTGTGCGGGAATACAGCTCAATGACGCTGATTTTTCCGATGTCATGGAACATGCCGCAGCCCATGGCGTAATCCATCACGGCCCGCCGCTTTTGGTCCGGGTCCGGGATGCGCCGGATAAAGTCGATATCGTCGAAGAAGCCGGGGTCGTCTTTCAGGATGATATCGCTGAAGGTCCGGGCCGCCGCAGCCACGCTCTGGGTGTGGAGGAATATTTCGGTGGCGAAGCGCAGCAAAAGCTTTTGGAGAAAATCGCCGTAGGAGACGCCTCCGGTCTCCACAAAGGTGAAGGACAGCTGACGGAGGTAGAGGAACAGGCTTCCGTTTCCCAGCTCGCCGGGGTAGGCGTCCACATAGCGCAGCACCCGCCGGTAGAGGTTTTCCAGATATTCCTTCCGCGGCGGGATGTGGTCGGGATACTGGGACAGATACTGGCTGTAGAAGGCAGGAAGCGAGATCATGCTGTACATCCCGTCTAGGGTGTAATTTGTGGGATCGGCGGCGTCCAGCAGCTCCTCAATTTTGGACAACAGGGTATCCAGGCTGTTGAAACCGCAGTAGTATTCAATGGCGTAGTAGGCAAAGGCCGACTTTGCGGGGGGCTGTTTGCCCTGTATTTCCGCCTCGTCGAACCGCCGCTGATAGACAATGTAGGCGGACTCCATAATATCCGCCATGTCCTCGGGGGTCATCACCATTTCCCGGCTGTGGGAGATGCTGGAGGTGATGTTCTGGTGGGTGAGGTAAATAAACCGGTCCCAGGGGAGAGAGGGGGCCTTTTCCTGATACTGCTTGCTCTGGTAAATGGCCAGGGAGTCCTTCAGCAGGGCAATTTTTTCCCGGGGGGTGCTGAACTGTCCAAGGGCGATATTGGCCCGCGAGCGCAGAATATAGCCTCTGGTGTCGGTGTCGTTGATGAGGTCAAAGTATTTCAAATAGGCCGCCGCCTCGGTAAAGCAAAGCCGCATCCGGTCAGAGTACTCCCGGGTGTCGGACATCTCCAGCCCCACAAGCTTGCTGACCAGGCTGTTCCGGCTCAGACCCAGCCAGTACAGCTCCCGGATCATCATATTCAGGTCCTGCTTTTGACGGGCCAGGGTGAGCAGGGCCTGGTGGATCTGGCAGAACAGCCCCACATCCAGTTCCTTCTGGCCGTTGAACAGCTGAAAGGAAAACTCCTCCAGCTCCGTTACCTGTTCCTGGCTGGCGTCAAACAGATTGTCCAGTATGGGGAACAGCCCGCTGCGGAGCAGCTCCATATTCCGTTTGTTCAGCCGGGCGATCTGTGCCCGGTTTTCCTCCATCTGCGCGGTGTATTCCTCACAGGTCAGCGCTCCAGGCCGCTTGCGCTGGGCGAGAGCGGCAAACTGCCGCAGATTGGCGATGTATTCCTCCTGATATTGCTCCATGGCGCCTCATCCCCCCTTTGACCACACTTCAGCCCTTGACCACCTTGGGCCTGAGCTGCGCCCGCAGAATTTCATACAGCCGGTCCACGTCCACCGGCTTGGAGATGTGCTCACTCATGCCCGCCTGCTTGGCAAGGCGCACGTCCTCCAGAAAGGCGTTGGCGGTCATGGCTACGATCCAGATGCTCTGGGCGTCCGGCCTGGACAGCTGCCGGATACGGCGGGTAGCCTCATAGCCGTCCATCACCGGCATCTGCACGTCCATGAAAATGAGATCGAACCAGCCCTCGGGGGACTGCTGGAACTTTTCCAGCGCCTGGGCGCCGTCTCCGGCCACCTCGATCTGCACTCCGGTCATGCCCAGCAGCTCAATGGCGATTTCCTGGTTGAGCTCGTTGTCCTCCACCAGCAGCACCCGGTTTGAGCTGTAATCCGCCTCCTGCCCGCTGTGGGCCTGATGGTCCGCCGCCCGGTGGATGAGGGAGGAGAGGGTGCCCAGCAAACGGCTGGGAAACAGGGGGCAGGGGACAAAGGCGCTCACTCCCGCCCGGGTCGCCTGATACTCAATTTGAGCCCAGTCGCTTTCAGACACCAGGAGAATGGGGAAGTCCGGCCCGGCCAGCTGCCGCACATGGGAGGCCAGCCCCAAAGGGGGCATATCGGCCAGCTCCTGGCCCAGAAGCAGGGCGCAGGGCATTTGGCCCTCATATTGGGCCTCCGTCAGCCGGGTGACGGCGTCCAGCCCGGAGGTCAGACAGATGGGTGCGAGACCCGCGCGGCTGAGATAGGCGGCGATCTGACGGGCCTGCCGTTCCTGGCGCTCCGCCACCAGAACAGTATGGCTTGTGGGAAGGTCCGGCGCTTCCTCCTCCTGGGAAGCGATGGGAAGGGGAAGCTCCACGGTGAAGCAGCTGCCCTCGTTTTCCCGGCTCTCCACCGAGATGGCGCCGCCCATGCCATCCACCAGCTTTTTTACAATGGACATACCCAGTCCGGTGCCCTCAATCTGCTGATTGGCGGTGCTGCGCACCCGCTCAAAGGGGAGGAATATCTTTTCAAGAAATTCCTCGCTCATGCCCACGCCGTTGTCCCGGCAGGAGAAGGTCAGCCGGACGGAGCCGTCCGACCTGGGCTGCTGGAGAAAATTGACCTGGATCTCCCCTCCGGCCTGGGTGTATTTGACGGCATTGCCCATGATATTGACGATAATCTGCCGCAGGCGCAGAGGGTCGCCCACCAGGTTTTCCGCCGTGATGTCTCCGATCACAATGTGGAGGGTCTGGTTTTTCTGCACCGCTTGGGGGCGCACAATGACGGCCACGTCGTGGACCAGGTCGGCCAGAGAGAACACCTCCTGGCTGAGGACCATGCGGCCGCTGTCGATGCGGGACATGTCCAGCACGTTGTTGACCAGGCTCATCAAATGAGAGGAGGCTGTCTGGATTTTTTCCAGGCAGTCCTGCACCCGGGCCTTCTCGTCGATATGGGACAGGCCGATGGCAGCCATACCCACGATGGCGTTCATAGGGGTGCGGATGTCATGGGACATATTGGACAAAAAGCGGCTTTTGGCCTGATTGGCCTCCTGAGCCTCATTCAGCGCGGCCTTCAGAGCGGCGTTTTCCTGCTCCAGCTGTTCTGTGTATGTCTGCTGCATATGTTGCATAGCTCAAATTTCACTCCGCCTTACAAATTTAGGAAGGATTTAATGTAACTGAAATTATACAATGATAGCATATCACACAATGGCGCGGATTTCCATAGCGCGTTAAAAATAAACAAGAAATTCTGTACTGCGCCCCCGCATAAAAGGACCGCAGACAGAGGGCGGCGGTCCCGTCCCTCTGCCTGCGTTGAAAACGAATGAAATGACGCTTCGAATTACTCCAGCACAGCGCCCCGGGCGGCGGAGGTCACCAGCTTGGCGTACCGGGCCAGATAGCCGGTTTTGATCTTGGGCTCGGGGCAGGTCCAGGCGGCTCTTCGAGCGGCCAGCGTATCGGCGTCCACCAGCAGCTCGATTTTACAGGAGGGGATGTCGATGGCGATTTGGTCGCCCTCTTCCACAAAAGCAATGGGCCCGCCCTGGGCGGCCTCAGGGCAGACGTGGCCGATGGACGCGCCACGGGTGGCGCCGGAGAACCGGCCGTCGGTGATAAGGGCCACGGACTCGCCCAGGCCCATGCCGCAGATGGCGGAGGTGGGGTTGAGCATCTCCCGCATACCGGGACCGCCCTTGGGGCCCTCGTAGCGGATGACCACCACGTCGCCCGCTGCGATTTTCCCGGCATAGATGGCCTCAATGGCCTCCTCCTCGGACTCGAACACCCGGGCGGGGCCCTGGTGGCGCATCATCTCGGGGGCCACGGCGGAGCGCTTCACCACGCAGCCCTCGGGGGCCAGATTGCCCTTGAGGACGGCAATGCCGCCGTCGGGGGAGTAGGGGGCGTCAATGGGACGGATGAGGGTGGGGTTCCGGTTGACCACGCCCTCCAGGTTTTCGCCCAAGGTTTTTCCGGTGCAAGTAAGGACGGAGGTGTCCAGCAGGCCATTTTTGTTCAGCTCGGTCATGACGGCGTGAACGCCGCCCGCCCCCTCCAGGTCCTCCATGTAGGTATCCCCAGCGGGTGCCAGATGGCACAGGTTGGGGGTCTTACTGGAGATCTCGTTGGACTTGTCCAAGTCCAGCTCAATGCCGCATTCGTGGGCGATGGCGGGCAGGTGGAGCATGGTGTTGGTGGAGCAGCCCAGGGCCATATCCACCGTCTCGGCGTTGTGGAATGCGGCTTTGGTCATAATGTCCCGGGGCTTAATGTCCTGTTTTACCAGTTCCATAATCTGCATCCCAGCGTGCTTGGCCAGCCGCAGGCGGGCAGACCATACGGCGGGAATGGTGCCGTTGCCCTTCAGGCCCATGCCGATGGCCTCGGTGAGGCAGTTCATGGAATTGGCGGTGTACATGCCGGAGCAGGAGCCGCAGGTGGGACAGGCGTTGTTCACATACTCGTCTACGCCGTCCTCGTCCAGCTTGCCCGCGTAGTATCCGCCTACAGCCTCGAACATATGGGACAGACAGGTGCGCCGCCCGTCGTTAAGACGTCCAGCCAGCATAGGACCGCCGGAACAGAAGATGGTGGGAATGTTTACCCGGGCCGCCGCCATCAGCAGGCCGGGAACGTTTTTGTCACAGTTTGGGATCATCACCAGGCCGTCAAATTGGTGGGCCATGGCCATAGCCTCGGTGGAGTCGGCAATGAGGTCCCTGGTGACCAGAGAGTATTTCATACCTACGTGTCCCATGGCGATGCCGTCGCACACAGCAATGGCGGGGAACTCAATGGGGGTGCCCCCTGCGGCCCGGACGCCCGCCTTGACGGCCTCGGCGATTTTGTCCAGGTTCATGTGGCCGGGGACGATCTCATTATAGGAGCACACCACGCCGATGAGGGGACGCTCCAGCTCCTCCTTGGTGTAGCCCAGGGCGTAGAACAGGGAGCGGTTGGGGGCGGTGGGGACGCCTTTTTTTACATTGTCGGAACGCATATGTAAGTCTCCTTCGCGGTTTTATAGGCTAAAGCATTGTATCACAAAAAAGCCGGGAGCGCAATGGAAAATCCCTCGGTTTCCATACGCTCCCGGCGCTCTTTCAGCAGGAGTTCAGCTTGAACTTGGCTGCATCACTCGTCGTCTGTTTTGCGGTTCTTTTTTGAGTGCAATGCCGCCTTGAAGTCATCGCGTCCTTGCTTGAGCACGCCGTCCATAGAGCTGTGCCCGCTTTTCATGTCCTGCCACAAGCGGGGATTGCACAGCGCCAAAACGATGATCAACACGACGGCAAGTCCCAGAAAAGCTCCCATTTTGCTATACTCCGCTCAGTTGGACGCGGTGTCCAGATCGGAGTCGCCGCCCCAGATCATGTTCTTGCGCAGCTCACCGCCCACGACTTCCATCTGGTGCTTCTTGAGCTGGGCGCGCTTGGAGTTGAAGAAGGTGCGGCCGTTCTTGTTCTCGGCGATCCACTTGCCGGCAAAGGTACCGTCCTGAATGTCGGAGAGCACCGCGCGCATACGAGCCTTAGTCTCCTCGTGGGGGATAACCCGGGGGCCGCTGACATACTCACCGAACTCGGCGGTGTCGGAGATGGAGAAGTTCATGGCCGCCACGCCGCCCTTGTTGATGAGGTCAATGATGAGCTTCATCTCGTGGATGCACTCGAAATAGGCGTTCTCCGGCTCGTAACCGGCCTCTACCAGCACCTCGAAGCCGCAGCGCATCAGATCCACCACGCCGCCGCACAGCACGGTCTGCTCGCCGAACAGGTCGGTCTCGGTCTCGTCGTGGAAGGTGGTCTCCATCACGCCGGCGCGGGCGCCGCCGATGCCCGCGATGTAGGCCAGGGCAATCTGGTAGGCATGGCCGGTGGCGTCCTGCTCCACGGCCACCAGACAGGGTACGCCCTTACCGGCCACATAGGTGGAGCGCACGGTGTGGCCGGGACCCTTGGGGGCGGCCATGAACACGTCCACGCCGGCAGGGGGGACGATCTGCTGATAGCGGATGTTAAAGCCGTGGGCAAAGGCCAGGGCCTTGCCCTCAGTCATGTAGGGGGCGATGTCTTTTTTGTAGACCTCGGCCTGGACCTCGTCGTTGATGAGCATCATGACGATGTCCGCCCACTGGGCGGCGGCGGGAACGGTCTTAACCGCCAGCCCGGCCTTCTCGGCGTTGGCCCAGTTCTTAGAGCCCTCCCGCAGGCCGACGCATACGTCACAGCCGGAGTCCTTTAGGTTCAGCGCGTGGGCGTGGCCCTGGGAGCCGTAGCCGATGATGGCAATCTTCTTGCCCTTCAGGTAGCTCAGGTCGCAGTCCTTCTCGTAATACATTTTTGCCATGGTAAAACACTCCTCAATATATACTAAATTAAAAGAAAATGGGTAACCGCTTTGCAAAATATCATATCACAGCGCCATGGAAAAGAATGATAACTGTGATACAATCTTGTGAGGATTTACAGGATATTCTTGCCCAGGTCGAACTCATCCCGGACCTTGTTGCCGGAGTTATTCCTGATGGTTGCCTCGCCGCGCTCCAGGGCCACCATGCCGGTGCGCACCAGTTCCAGGATGCCAAACTCGGCCAGCAGCTTTTCCAGTGCGTCGTCCTTGGACTCCTGACCGATGATGGCCAGAGTCAGACTCTGGGTGGACACGTCGATGATGGATGCGCGGAAGATATTGGCGATTTGAATCACCTCATTGCGCACCTCGCGGCCCTCCGCCCGCACCTTGATGAGCACCAGTTCCCGACGGATGGACTCCTCCGGCGGCAGCAGCCGGACGGAATAGACGGAAAACTGCTTGCGCAGCTGGTTGATGATCTGGTTGATCTGCTGCTCGCCGCACAGCAGTTCGATGGTGATGCGGGACACCTCGGGGTCGTCGGTGGTGCCCACCGCCAGGGACTCAATGTTGTAGCCCTTTCGGGAGAACAGCCGGGACACCTGGCTGAGCACACCGGCGGAGTTCTCCACCAGCACGGACAGGGTGTGGCGTTTGACGATGGTATTCATGGCTCTTCTCCCTCCTTAATGAAGCAGAAAATCGGTGACAGGGGTGCCGCCGCTAACCATGGGATGGACCATGGCGTCGATGTCGATAGCGCAGTCGATGACGCAGCCGCAGCCCGCCGCCAGGGCCTGCTTGAAGGCCTCGGCAAATTCCTCCTGGTTCTTGGCCCGGAAACCCTTCAGGCCGTAAGCCTCCGCCAGCTTGACGAAATCGGGGCCCCGGTCCAGGGTGGTTTGGGAGAACCGCTTGCCGTAGATCAGGTTTTGCCACTGGCGGACCATGCCCAGGGTGCGGTTGTCAAAAACAACGGTGATGACCGGGATGCTGTAGTGCTCCACCGTGGCCAGCTCGTGGCAGTTCATGCGGAAGCAGCCGTCCCCGGTGCAGTGGACCACCACCTTGTCCGGGTTGCCCACCCTGGCCCCCATGGCGGCCCCCAGACCGAAGCCCATGGTGCCGAAGCCGCCGCTGGTGAGCAGCTGGCCGGGCCGGGAGAAGTGGTAATACTGGCAGGACCACATCTGATGCTGGCCCACGTCGGTGGCGATGATAGCGTCGCCGCCGGTCAGGTCGGAGATGGTCTCTAAAATCTCATGGGCGTGGAGGATGTCGTCCTTTTTCAGGGGGAGCTCCTTGCGGGCGAATACCTGGGCCTTCCAGGCGGTGAAATTGTGCTGGGGGAGCTTTTCGTTGATCAGCTCCAGCACCCGGCGGGCGTCGCCGATGATGTGGTGGTAGGTCTGGACATTCTTGTCGATCTCCGCCCGGTCGATGTCGATGTGGACGATTTTGGCGTTTTTAGCAAAGGAGGGAGGATCGGTGGCCACTCGGTCGGAGAACCGGCAGCCGATGGCAATGAGCAGATCGCACTCGGCGGTAGCCATGTTGGAGGCGTGGGAGCCGTGCATACCCACCATGCCGGTGAACAGCGGGTGATTGCCCGGACAGGCCCCGCCGCCCATGATGGTGGAGCCCACGGGGGCGTCCAGAGTCTCGATAAACTTGCGGAACTCGGGCACCGCGCCCTTGGAGCGGATCACGCCGCCGCCCACCAGCACCATGGGGCGCTGGGACTGGGCAATGAGTTCCAGCAACTTGTCGATGTCCTCCCGGTTGGGCTCTGGAATTTTGATTTCCCGGTTGGACCGGCGCAGCAGGGTAGCCAGCCGTCCGTGATTGGGGTGCTCGGAGACGGGGAGGTACTCATATTCCGCCTCCGTGGCGGTGACGTTTTTGGTGATGTCAATGAGTACCGGGCCGGGCCGGCCGGAACGGGCGATGGCAAAGGCCTCCCGGATCACGTCCGCCAGCTCGTTCACGTCCTTCACCAGGAAATTGCACTTGGTGATGGGCATGGTGATGCCGGTGATGTCCACCTCCTGGAAGGTGTCCTTGCCCATGAGGCTGTCGGCCACGTTTACGGTGAGGAACACCACGGGCGAGGAGTCATAATAGGCGGTGGCGATGCCGGTGACCAGGTTGGTGGCCCCGGGGCCGGAGGTGGCGAAGCACACGCCTACCTTCCCGGTGGACCGGGCGTAGCCGTCGGCGGCGTGGGACGCGCCCTGCTCGTGGGCGGTGAGGTAGTGGTGGATTTTTTGATTGTAGCCGTGGAGCTCGAACTCGTCGTAGATGTTCAAAATGGTGCCGCCGGGATAGCCGAACACCGTGTCCACGCCCTGCTCCAGCAGGCATTCCATCACAATCTGGGACCCTTTCATCAACATATACTGGAACCTCCTTGGTGGGAAATGAAAAAAGAGCACGACCCGTCCAAAAATAGGACGAAGCCACGCTCCGCGGTACCACCTAAATTTCCCCGGTTGGGGACGCTCAAGGCCCGGTAACGGCGGGCTGCCGTTCCGGCTTACTGGACTTGCTTGTTCAGCCGGACTGCTCACAGGGGACGTTCATCCGCCTCGCTCACGAAGGCTCGCACCCGCCGCCTTCTCTCTGGGCTTGCGCATGGGGACTACTGGCCTGATCTCCGCATATTTTTGCGTATTGCAATTATAATAATGCTTTACATCGGGTTTGTCAATGTAAAAGTTTTGAACTGGGCAAATTTCAACACTCATCCAAAGTTTGATCGGTTTTCAACCGCATTTTATGCCGTTTTTGTCAAGAGACGGGAAGGGCAGAAGCCCTCCCCGTCCCTCTGGCGATGTTGCTGAGCTGCGGCTGCCGCAACGGCTCCGCACTTAGCGGCAGCCGCAGTTGGTACCGTGGTCGCCCAGTTTAAAGGATGCGCACTCAGTTTCGCCACAGTTGCACACGCTGTTCTGACAGCAGCCCACCTGAATCTCATTGAGGGTGCAGCGCTGGTCCTTGTGGTAGGTGCAGCTGTTCACAGAGCACTTGATGCTGGGATTGGGTTGGTTGATCATGGTTGTTTCCTCCTTGTATCCTGATGTTTCGAATACAAAGGGGAGTATGCCCCGCGGGCAGGGGAGTTATTCAGTCTTTTGCTGGGAAGTTTCCCGGCTGTCCTGAACGGCGGGTCTGCGCTGGAAGCGGGGAATAAAGCGGGTGGCAAAGCTTCCCTTGCCCCGGCCCTTAACGTAGAAGTAGCCGATGGTGGAGAACACCACTGCACCGATAAAGTTGACGAACAAATCCTTCATGGTGTCGATGATGCCCACGTCCAGGTAGCCGCCCAGGCCCAGGGGCATTTTAGTGCCGTCCTCCAGCACTAAAATCACGTCCTGAATTCCCCTGACAATGACGGCGGCGGTGCCGTGGCTGGGGTCCAGGTTGACAGTGGAGATGGTGTTGACGACGGTGTCCTTCTGCATGTCGAACAGCAGGAACTGGTCCATGGAAAACTCGAAGAACTCCCACAGCACGCCGATGGTCATGGAGAAGCAGAAAGCGGTGACTGCCATGAAGAAGGGGGACAGGTGAAGGGATACCGATGTCTCCCGGTTGAGGATGTCCACCAGGGCGAAACCGATGGCGGCGCAGAGGAAGCCGTTCATGGTGTGGAGCATAGTGTCCCAGTAGGGGAATTGGATGTAATAGTCGCTGATCTCTCCCAGAATTTCGGCTGCGTAGATGAACAACAGGATGATGATCTCCAGAGTATCGGGCAGGTCGATGTGCAGCCGCCGTTCAAAGGCGGAGGGCAGCATAAACAGCACCAGGGTGAGGATACACAGCAGCATGTTCTCATAGTTCTGATTGAAGAACTGTGCAATCAGCATGCCCACCACCGACAGCCGAAGCACAAAATAGACGGTGTAGACCAGCTTTTTGTTTTCGATGTGCCGCCACTCTTGTCCTTTCAGCTTCTTCTTTTTCTGCTTTGACATAGTGCGCTCCTTTCCTGTACGCTGTGCCGGCTTTGTCAAACAATTGATGTCAGCCCGCACCCCCTGGCGCATAGTATGTTTCTGGAGGTGATTTCTTATGGACTTACGTAACGATCAGATCACGCTGGGCGAGTTGTGGGACAATCCAAAGAGTCGGGGGGTGTTCCAGAAGCGCATCCCCATGCTGGCCAAGCACCCGGTGAAAGGTGCCGCCCGCACTGTGACCCTGGAGCAGCTTCGGGACTTCATGGCCGGTTGGGTACCGGGCATGATGATCAACAGCGTGATGTCGGACCTGAAAAAACTGTGAGGCTACATTTTTGATTTGCAAAGGATAACATACCAAAAAATGGCCCCGCTGTCAACTGACGGCGGGGTCGCTTTTTTCGCAGTATTACAGTATGGGGGCTTTTGACAGATCGTGGAGCACGTTTTGGACAGAGAGCTGTAATTCTTCCGGGATTTCACTGCGTCCGGGTAAAACGGCCTGATAAGCCGGGGTTTTATTTTGTTCCACGGTGTAAATGGGCTGGGGCAGGTCAAGTTGCGCCGACAACCGGTCTAAAAATGCAGTGTAATCGGACATGTCCCGTGTGCCTACGTGGAACACACCTCGCAGATCATGTTCCAGGATCAAAGCAGTCCACCGGGCGATTTGGGCGTCCGTTGTGTAGTTGACAGACAGGTTCTCATAAGTTTGGAGCGGGGTTCCCTCACGGATGCTTTTGATCAGGATCCGGAGCCTGGGGCAGTCCCGACCCCAAATCTCCGGGGGACGCAGGATGACGCAGTTTTTGCCCAAACACGCTTGCAGGAGCTGCTCACAGGCGATTTTGAACTGTCCATAGGAACTGTCCGAGCAGAGCGCGTCCTCCTCGTAGTGGGGCCGGGATAAATCGCCGTCGAATACGTTGGCCGAGGACAGATAGATGAGCTTTCCAGAATGCTGATGCAGAAAATCCGCTAAAAGCCGGTGGGCTTCCAATTGGCGGGTGAAATCTCCCCGCAGACAGGATATCACCGCGTCAGGGCGGGTGTTTTCCAGCAGTGGTACAATAGATTGTGGCTCGTTCAAATCAAAATGGAGCAAGTTGGGAGTTCCGCCGTCCTCACGGGGTGTTCGGCAGGTGCCGGACACAGAGTATCCTGCCGCTTGGAGCGCCTTCATCATAGCGGACCCGGCCAGCCCGCCGCCGCCCAAGACCAATACGTTCATACGCTTATCGCCTCTCTGCGATTTTTCTCCCGGTGGGGGTGGCGGCCAGACCTCCCTGGCCGGTCTCCCGCAGGGAGGAGGGCATAGCCCGGCCCACGATGCCCATGGCGTCAATGACCTCGTCGCAGGGGATAGGGCTGCTCAGTCCCGCCAGGGCCATGTCGGCACATGACAGGGCGTTCACCGCCCCCATAACATTACGCTTCACGCAGGGCACCTCGACAAGCCCCGCCACCGGGTCGCACACCAGTCCCATCACGTTTTGCAGCGCCATGGCGCAGGCGTCGGCCATTTGCCGGGGAGAACCGCCCCGGGCGGCCACAAGGGCCGCTGCGGCCATACCGGCGGCGGAGCCCACCTCTGCCTGACAGCCGCCCTCCGCGCCGGAGATGGAGGCCCGGGTGGCGATGACCTGTCCGAATCCGGCGGCCACGTAAAGACACTGGACCATTTGCTCATCGGTGAGCCGGTCCTTTTTCTGAATTGGAATCAGCACCGCAGGCATGACTCCACAGGCCCCGGCGGTGGGGGCGGCCACGATGCGGCCCATACAGGCGTTATGCTCCCCCAGCTTCAGGGCCACACTCATGACCTCCTGGAGGAAGGGGCCGCAGATGGGGGCGGCATAGGCGGACATCTTCTCCCCCTGACCGCCGGACAGCCCGTAGGTAGAACGGCGGGCGGGATCGTAGTCCAGCAGGGACTGCTTCATGGCCTGCCACAGCTTGCCCATACGGGCCAGACTGGCGTCTGGGTCGGCGTCCCGGTCCCGGCAGTCGTCGTCCCGAACGGCCTGCCACAGCGGCTTGTCCGCCGCAGCGGACAACAAGGCTTCCACAGAACCAAACATAATCAGCCCTCCTCCAAGTCTAAGTAGATGCAGCGCACCACGCCGGGCAGCATCTGGATATCGTCGATAAGCTCCTCGCTGAGGGGCTGGTCGCACTCCAACACCATAACGGACAAGCCCTGCTTTCGGTCCCGGTAGAGCTGCATACCGGCGATGTTCACCTTTTGCCGGGCCAGGCAGGAGCTCACCTCGGATACAATGCCGGGCTTGTCCTCATTGCGGATAATGAGGGTGGGCATATCGGCGGAAAAGGCGGACTCCATGCCGTCGATGGAGTTGACCCGGATGCGTCCGCCCCCCAGAGAGGAGGCGTTGACCACCACGGTGCGGCCCCGTTCGCCGATGAGAGTCATAACAGCGGTGTTGGGGTGGGCGTCCCGCAGGTCCACGGTGCGGACGTTGACCTTCAGTCCGGCCTCCTGGGCCAGCTGGAAGCTGCGGGGGATGTTGGAATCATCTGGCTTCATAGCCAAAAGTCCGGCTACGATGGCCTTGTCCGTGCCGTGGCCCGCCCCGGTGGCGGCAAAGGAGCCATGAAGGTCGATGTTTGCCCTGGCGGGCTGGAACCCCAGCAGCTTGCGGCCCACGAAGCCCATCCGGACGGCTCCGGCGGTGTGGGAGGAGGAGGGGCCCACCATAATGGGACCCATGATATCAAAAATGTTCAAAGAAATGCCCCCTCAAAAGTTCAATTTGGCAAGTCCATTATAACACGTTGTTTCGCCTGCCGCAAGCTGTCAGTCAAAAAAGGAAGGCCAGGGCTTGCGCCCTGGCCCTTGGCCCGATCATTTTACGATTTGCGCCTTGATGAGGTTGGTGGTGCCGCTGCTGCTCAGCGGCACGCCGGCGGTGATGACCACCGTGTCTCCAGACTGTACCAGCCCCTCCTTTTTGGCGGTGTCCGCGCACAGGGAGAACAGACGGTCGGTGGAGTCCACACTGCCGGACAGGAAGGGGGCCACGCCCCAGGAAATGGCCAGCTGACGGCGCACACGCTCCATGGTGGTCAGCGCCGCCACGGTGCACCCAGGACGGAACCGGGAGATCATCCGGGCGGTATACCCGGATTGGGTAGCCGTCAAAATGGCGGTGGCGCCCAGGTCCATGGCGGTCAGGCAGCTGGTGTGGCTGATGGCGTCGGAGATGCTGGTAGTGTGGTCGAATACGGTGTTGCGGAACCGCTTCCAGTAGTCGATGCCCCCCTCGGCGGCCTCCACGATGCTGACCATGGTCTGGAGCGCCTCCACAGGGTGCTTGCCGGAGGCGGTCTCTCCGGACAGCATCACGCAGCTGGTGCCGTCGAACACGGCGTTGGCCACGTCGGACACCTCGGCCCGGGTGGGTCGGGGGTTGCGGATCATGGAGTCCAGCATCTGGGTGGCGGTGATGACCACCTTGCCCTTCTGGATGGCGGACTTAATCATCTTCTTTTGGAACACAGGCACCTCATAGGCGGGAATTTCCACGCCCAGATCGCCCCGGGCCACCATGATGCCGTCGGACGCCGCGGCGATGGCCTCCAGGTTGTCCACGCCCTCTCCGTTCTCAATTTTGGAGATGATGCCGATGTCCTGCCCGCCAAAGGCGTTGAGGACGGAGCGGATCTCCTCCACGTCGGAGGCCCGGCGGACGAAGGAGGCGGCCACAAAATCAAAGTCGTTTTCCACGGCGAAGCGCAGGTCGTCCTTGTCCTTGTCGGTGAGGGCGGGCAGGGCGATGGACACGCCGGGAATGTTGATGCTTTTGTGGTTGGACAGGGGACCGCCGGTGACGACCTTGCAGTGGATGTCCTGATCCTTGATCTCCTCCACCTCCAGGTCCACCAGTCCGTCGTCGATGAGCACATGGCTGCCCGGCTGGAGCTCATTGTGAAGGTTGGCGTAGGTAACGGACACCTGATGGGCGTCCCCGTCCACATCCCGGGTGGTGAGGGTGAACTGGTCCCCGTCGGCCAGCTCAATGCGCTCGCAGGCGAAGGAGCGGATGCGGATCTCAGGACCCTTGGTGTCCAGGATGGTGGCTACCGGGCGGCCCAGATTGTCCCTGACCCGTTTAAATCGGGTGAGCAGGGCGCCGTGGGTCTCATGGGTGCCGTGGGAGAAATTAAAGCGGGCGGCGTCCATGCCGGACAAAATAAGCTGCTCGATGACCTCTTCGCTGTCGGAAGCGGGGCCCAGGGTGCAGACGATTTTTGTTTTTCTCATGATGTTTTCCTCCAATCTGAAAACACGATGCAGGTTGATTATTCCGATTCCACCCACATCATATACAAATCCGCGGAAATGTCAAGACTTAAGGAAAAACTTTCACGATATGCCGATTTTTCCAGGCAAAAGAGGGGGAGAGTTGGGTAAAAAGGAGGCGGAACGCAGCGCATTCCGCCTCAAAATCAGTCGTTGTTTTCCTGTGCAGGGACAGGCTCCAGCCTGGAAATCAGGGCCTGGTCCACTCGTCGGTCGGTGAAATTGAGCACCTTGATGTGCAGTCCGCAGGCGTCCACCTCCAGCTGGCTTCCGTCCTCCGGGATGACGGACAGCTGGGCGAACACCAGCCCGCCCAGGGTGTCGGATTCCTCCTCCTCGGAGAACTCCATACCCAGGGCCTCTGCCACCAGCTCCAGGTCGCAGGAGCCGGACGCCTTCCAAACCCCCGGCTCCACCTGCTCGATGTCCTTTTCCTCCAGGGGGTCGAACTCGTCGTAGATGTTGCCCACGATCTCCTCCAGCAGGTCCTCCATGGTGACAAGGCCGGAGGTTCCGCCGTATTCGTCTACTACGATGGCCATATGTACCTTTTTGCTCTGCATATCCCGGAACAGCACGTCGGTCCGGACGGACTCGGGCACGAAATAGGCGGGCCGCAGCAAATCGGAGAGGGGCTTGGGCTGGTCCTCCTGGGCGTTGAGCAGGAAATCCCGGGTGTTGAGCACGCCCACGATGTGGTCCGCGTCCTCCTCGCAGACGGGGAAGCGGGACCGGCCGGAGGCCAGAATGGTGTTGAGTACGTCATCGCTGGTGCTCTGAGCCCACACCAGCACCATGTCGGTACGGTGGACCATCACGTCCTCAGCGGTGGTGTTGTTGAACTCGAAAATGTTCTCAATGAGCTCCTTCTCGGAGGCCTCAATGGCCCCCCGCTCCTCGCCCAGGTCCACCATCATGAGGATCTCGTCCTCGCTGACATCCTCCTGTTCGGCCTTAGGATCGATGCCGAACAAGCGCAGCATCCCGTTGGTGGACACGGACAGCAGCCAAATGACGGGCCGGAACACTGCCGCCACGGCGCACACCGGGCCCAGGGTGAACCGGGCCACCGCCTCCGTCTTTTTCATGGCGATGCGCTTGGGCACCAGTTCCCCCAGCACAAGGCTGAAATAGGACAGCACGATGGTGATGAGCACCACCATGATGTTATTGAGGGCGTGGGGGTCCAGCGCGGTGAGCCCCCTTTCCTCCACCAGCCAGGCAACCAGCGGATCGGAAAAGCTGTCGGCGGCAAAGGCCGAAGACAGGAATCCGGCCAGGGTAATGGCGATCTGGATAGCGGACAAAAAGTGGTCGGGGGTCTGGGTGAGCTTAAGCAGCTTTTCCGCCTTTTTGTCCCCCTCCTCCGCCTGCTTTCTCAGCCTGGTTTCGGATAGGGAGATGACGGCGATTTCCGCCCCGGCGAAAAACGCGTTGATAAGGATGAGGACAGTGAGTAAAAGTAATTTTGGTAATAACGGGTCGTCGGACAAGATGGATGACCTCCTATTGACAAAACAGTCTGTTGGATTTACCGCTCCATTCTATGCGGCGCAGACCTTGACAGACCATAGTATATCAGACTTTTCGGAAAAAGCAACAGAATGATATGGCCGGCGCACTTGAAAAAGCACAAGTGGACAATAATCTTGTCAACCAGTTCATTCAGCGTTTCCGCCGTCAGTTCTTTCGGATCGGTGTACTTGCGGACACTTTTCAGAAATTGCCGGAGGTCGTGGGCTTTCTGTTCGCCATCGTCGGTTAGCGATTGCAGCTCTCCGATGACCTGCCGTACCTGCTTCTGCTCCTCCTCGTACTGCGTGGAGAGCTTATCTAACCGCTCCGGGCTGAGCCGTCCTGCCACCATGTCCTTGTAAATACGCTTAAGCAGCACATCCAAGTCCTCATCCCGCCGCTTCAGCGTCACAACGTCCAGCTTGGCCTTTTCCACGGAGCTCTGGCGCTTGAGGTTGGCTTTCTCCATTTCCCGCTTGACAAAGGACGTCTCAAACTGCTGCACATAGGCCAGGATACGCTTCATGTGGGCCGACACGATCTTCTCCAGCGTCACCGCCCGGATAAAGTGGGCGGTACAGGTTCCCGTGTTGCTAAAGTATTGGGGATGATCTCACCCCAGTCAAAGTGTTCATCCAGCAGCAGGAATGGCTTGCTCTTTGAGCAGGAGCTCCAGACGGTCTAATGCCTGACATCATACAAATGTACCGGTCGAATGGGATTGACCTATCCGGCTGGCTTGCCATATCAATTTGTCGGCAAGACGCCCAAAATTAAGTGTGGGGCTCTTGCTTATCTTGCCGTTTTTTCTTGTCTATTGCAAATTATTTTTGACTTTTAGCCAGTTTTTCCGCCTTTCGACACAAACAGTCCGCTGTGAATTTCACAGCGGACTGTTTGTCATTTGTTGGGAGAAAACGGCTCCACACCGCACCGCTCGGGAAAGTAGACCTGATACCAGATCAGGAAGGACAGCACCGTATAGAGCTTGCGGTGAGTCTTGGCCTTGCCGGAGTAATGTTGCTCCAGCAGGTCCAGCAGATACGTTTGATCGAAAAATTCCGCCACATAGTCCTGGGTGATGATGTCCTTGGTCCAGTTGTAGTATTTTTCCTGCCGCAGCCATGCGATGAAGGGGACGGGGAAGCCCTTTTTCTCCCGCTTCACCCAGTCGTCGGGAAGCAGGGGGACGGCGGCCATGCGCAGGGGGTACTTGGTCATGGTCTTGCCCCGCATCTTTTGGGAGCTGGGAATGGCCCGGGCCACCGCCCACACCTTTCGGTCCAGATAGGGCACCCGCAGTTCCAGGGAGCTGGCCATGGTCATGCGGTCAGCCTTGCGGAGGATGTCCAAGGGCTGCCAGAGGTGAAGGTCCAGATACTGCATTTTCGTCAGGTCGTCGGCGTTTTTCACCGCTTCAAAATAGGGCTCGGTGACGTCGTGCCAGGTCAGCTCAGAGCGGTAGGGGGGGGTTAGCACCTGCTCGGCCTCGTCGTTGTCGAAAATAAAGGCCTGCCCCACAAAGGTCTGGTCGATGCCCTTGGCGGCCTTGGTGAGAAAGCCCTGCCCGTGGAAGGGAGGGCGCTTGGCCGCCCACTTGGCCACGGCCCTGCGCAGGGGCAGGGGAGTCTTGCGGTAGGCCCGGTAGGGCTTTGTGGTGTGGTAGGTGATATAGCCGCCGAACAGCTCGTCCGCACCCTCGCCGGACAGCACCACCTTCACGTCCTGGGCCGCCAGCCTGGAGAGAAAATACAGCGGCACGGTGGACAGATTGGCGTTGGGCTCGTCGGCGTAGTACTGGATGGAGGGGAGCGCGTCAAAAAACTCCTCGGCGGAGATGGTCTTGGAGATGTTTTTCAGGCCCAGCTCCTGGCAAAGCGCCTTGGCCTCGCCGGTCTCGTCAAAGTCCTTGTTTTCAAAGCCCACGGAGTAGGTCTTGTCGGGGCGGGACAGGGCGGTGATGACGCTGGAGTCGATGCCGCCGGACAGGAACGCCCCCACCTCCACGTCGCTAATCTGATGGGCCTCCACCGACTCGCTGACCACCTCCCGGATCTGCTCCGCCCGCTTCTCCAGCGGCATGGGCTGGGGGACGAAGGAGAAGGAGTTGTAGGAAGCAAATTCGGTGTGCCCGTCCCGGTGGATGAAGTAGTGGCCGGGGAGCAGACGGTACACGCCCTTGAAGAAGGATTCGTTGAGGGCGGAATACTGGAAGGTAAGGTACAGCTTCAGCGCCGCCCGATTCAGCTCCTTTTTGAAACCGGGATGGGGGAGGAAGCTCTTACACTCGGAGCCAAAGAAGAACAAATCACCCATGACGGCGTAGTAAAAGGGCTTGATGCCGAAGGGGTCCCGGGCGCCGAACAGCTCCTGCGTCTCCTTGTCCCAGATAACGAAAGCGAACATGCCCCGCAGCTTCTTCAGCACCTCCGGACCCCACTCCATATAGCCGTGGAGCAGCACCTCGGTGTCGCAGGTGGTGACGAAGGCATGGCCTGCGGAAAGCAGCTCCTCCCGCAAAAGCTTGAAGTTGTAAATTTCACCGTTATAAGCGATGACGTACCGCCCGTCGGGGCTAAACATGGGCTGATTGCCCTTTGCCAGGTCAATGATGGACAGGCGGCGGTGGGCGATGGCGCAGTGTTCGTCTGTAAAATGGCCCTCGCCGTCGGGCCCCCGGTGACGGATGGTATCTCCCATGGCCCGCAGCGCCGTTTCATCCGGGGCGGCGGAACGGGAGACAAAGCCGGTAAAACCGCACATATGATGATCCTCCAGTTCGTTGGATACAGATTGAAGCAACTAAAAAGTCCATGCTTTAGAATAAAGCTTTGCGGGGAAAATGTCAACCGCTGAAGGGAAAAATGTCCCTCCGAAGTGGGAAGGACATGGACTGGACAAAGGGGAAAGACTGTGGTATGATGTGGGGAAAATGTGGACCGGGAGGAATTTGATGGACTCACAATGGAAAAAATATCTTCCCTCCGTGTGCGCCGGACTGGGCATTGCCCTGCTGGCACTCACGGCGGTGGCGTGCGTGGGGCTGGACCAGGGCGGCTGGCTGGACCGGGCGGGGATCGCGGTGGTGCTGGTGATTCTGGCGGCGCTGTCTCTGTTCCTGCTGCGCATAGAGGGCTTCGGGCGAGATGTGTTGATGGTTATGCTGCTGCCCATCGGCGCGGCTATGCTGGTCCGGGCGCTGAGCCTGGACTATATCAGCGGGGACTATGTCTCGTTCCTGCGGAACTGGGCCGCGTTCTTCCGCACCTACGGCGGCTTCAGCACGCTGGCCAGCAATGTGGGCAATTATAACGTCCCCTACCTTTATTATATTGCGTTCATGTCCTATATCGACGTGCCCGACCTCTATATGTATAAGCTGCTGTCCATTCTGTTCGACGTGGCGCTGGCCTGGGGCTGTCTGCGGCTGGTGCGGTCCCTGATCGGGGACCGCCGGGGGAGCGCCGCTCCCCTGACCGCCTTTGCCGCCGCGTTGCTGCTGCCGGTGGTGGTGCTCAATGGGGCCTACTGGGGACAGTGTGACGTGATTTATGGAGCGCTGTGCATTCACGCAGCCGCTCTGGTGCTGGAGGGGAAGAACAAGACCTCCGTGGCGCTGATGGCTGTGGCCTTTTCCTTCAAGCTCCAGGCTATTTTTGTGCTCCCGCTGTGGGGTGTGCTGTGGCTGGCGAAAAAGGTGAAATTCTGGGAGCTGTGGGTGTTTCCTGTGACCTATTTGGCTACAATTCTGCCTGCGGTGCTGATGGGCAAGCCGCTGATGGATATTCTGGGCATCTATTTTGGACAGATGACGGAGGTGCCCAATTTGGTGCTGAACGCGCCCACCATATACCAGTTTATCCCCAGCGGCCTGCACGCGGAGCTGGCGGAGGGCCATCTGGCCTCCGGCCTGGGCATTGCGGCGGCGGCGGTGCTGGTGCTGAATTTGCTGGGGCTGGGCTATTGGCTCAAGGACAGGCTGGACCGGAACATGATTATGACCATGGCGGTGGTTTTGTGCATCGGCGTGCCGTTTTTCCTGCCCCATATGCACGAGCGGTATTTTTTCCTGGCGGATGTGTTCACCCTGTGCTGGGCCTGCGCCAACCTCCGGCGGCTGCCGGTGGCGGTGCTGGCGGGGTGCGCGTCACTGGCAGGCTATATCGTGTATTTGCGCCAAAAGTACAACTTCATCCTCCATCTGGGCGGCGCCCGGTTTGGCATGGCGGTGGAGGCCGCGGCTATGCTGGCGGCGCTGGCCCTCTCCGTATGGGTGCTGGCGGAGCAGCTGCGTGAGGTGAAAAAATTGGGAGGTCCGGCATGAAATTCGTATCCTGGAATGTGAACGGCCTGCGGGCCTGCCTGAAAAAGGGGTTCGTGGACTCCGTGCTGGAGCTGGACGCCGACTTTATCTGCCTTCAGGAGACCAAAATGGAGAGGGGCCAAGCGGAGGTTGAGCTGCCCGGATATCACGAGTTTTGGAACTCGGCGGAGAAGAAGGGCTATTCCGGCACCGCTGTGTTTGCCAAGGAGGAGCCGCTGTCCGTGGCCTATGGGATGGATCTGGACAAGCACGATCATGAGGGGCGGCTTATCACCCTGGAATACCCTGAATTCTGGCTGGTGAACTGCTACACCCCCAACGCCCAGAACGAGCTGGCCCGCATCGGCTACCGCATGGAGTGGGAGGACGATTTGCTGGACTATCTCAAAAGCTTGGACAAAACCAAGCCGGTGGTGTACTGCGGCGACCTGAACGTGGCCCATGAGGAAATCGACCTGAAAAATCCCAAGACCAACCGGGGAAACGCTGGCTTTTCCGACCAGGAGCGGGGAGCCATGACCCGTCTGTTGGGATCGGGCTTTACCGATACCTTCCGCCTGCTCCACCCGGAGGAGACGGGCGCCTATTCCTGGTGGAGCTACCGCTTTAAGGCGCGGGAGAAGAATGCGGGATGGCGCATCGACTACTTTATTGTATCCGACCGCCTGGGAGAACGAGTGGGGGCGGCGGCCATCCATCCGGATGTTTCAGGCAGCGACCATTGTCCGGTGTCGTTGATTTTGAAATAGTTTCCAGCTGTAAGAATCACTGTTTCGCAGTAAAACGGGCAAGCTAATGCGGCGAAGGAGTGATGAGAAATGAAACTGGATAAAAAGGCCATGCTGCCCATTGCCGGGGCGACCATGGCGGCAGGCGCGGCCATCGGCGTGATGATGATGCCCAAGAAGAAAAAGCACTCCGCCCAAAGGGCGGCGGGCAAGGCCATCAAAGCCGTGGGCGAGGTTGTGGAAAATTTCAGCGGTTCGTTGAAAATGTGAGGAAACGCCCCGCCGGGAACGGCGGGGCGTCTCATATGGTAAGCCGGATGGCGTTCGCCTCCGGCCGGACGGGGTCCAGCAAAAGGATCTCCCGCTTTTTGTCCATGGCATAGTTCAGGGTATATTGGGTGCCCCCCGGCGTGCCGTTGAATACCGCCAGCACAGCGGCGGACCGGTCCACCAGATACCGGTCCCGGCGAAGCATACACCAACGGTCGTAGTTTTGTTGAACCATCGTTTCCAGGTCGCAGCGGTCCAGAATATTCCGCCAGCGGCGGCGCAGCGCTTCCGGCCAGCGCTGGGCCTGAGTGGGGCAGGGGACCGCGCCCTCAACGGTGATCTCGGGATAGGCTTCCCGCAGGGCCAGTGCCGCCTCGGCAAAATAGAGGTCGCAGCCCATGGCCATACCGGAGATGAAATGCCGGAAGCCCCGGCGGTACAGCGCCTCCAGCTCCCGGGTCAGGCTGCGCTTCAAAGCGGCGCACCTGGGGTCCCGCTCGTCCAGCCCCCAGGGCAGCTTGTCCGGCCGGTGGCCGGTAAAGCAGCAGGTGTGGCTTTCCTCAATGGCCATGGTATCCCTCCTTTTTATTGCTTGATACAATTGTACTATAGTTTCCAAGAACTGTCAAGATAAATAAAACATTCGTTCAAAAATTGTTCGACAGAATTCGACAAAAGGGGGTTGCATTCTGAGACGGTATGGCGTATAATATGAAACGAAACAAGTGAATGAATGTCTTCAGGGCGGGGTGTGATTCCCCACTGGCGGTATAGTCCGCGACCCGCGAAAGCGGTTGACCCGGTGAAACTCCGGGACCAACGGTATAGTCCGGATGAAAGAAGACGCGTGACCCTCCTGTGGCAGTGTTGCGCCTGGAAGACAAGTCTTTCAGGGGTTTCAAGCTGAATTGGGAGGATTTTTTATGCTGGAAAATTTGGGGAAACTATGGGCGGCAGTGCAGGACAACGTGATGTTCCTGCTGGTCTGTCTGCTGGTGTTTGCGGGGATCTTTGTGGCGGCCATGCTGCTGGAGCGGCTTTGGCTGAAGCCGGAGAAGCAGTCGCCTGCCCGCCGCGCGGCTTATGTGGGCATTTTTTCTGCCATTGCCGCGGTGCTGATGTATTTGGAATTCCCGCTGCCCTTTGCGCCCGCGTTTTACGAGATTGACTTCAGCGAGGTTCCGGTGCTGATTTGCGCTTTCTCCATGGGCCCGGTGTCCGGGGTGGTGTGCGAGTTCGTCAAAGTGGTGTTGAAGCTGTTTCTGAAAGGAACCACCACCGCCTTTGTGGGGGATTTGGCTAATTTTGTGGTTGGATGCGCTTTTATTCTGCCCGCGTCGGTGGTTTACTTTGCGAAAAAGACCAAAACAGGAGCCATAGCCGGCATGGCCGCAGGCACCGCCGTTATGACGGTGTTCGGTAGCCTATTCAACGCCGCTTACCTGATTCCTGCCTTTTCGCTGCTGTTCGGAAGGCCGCTGGAGGACATCGTGGCCATGGGCACCGCCGTCAACGGGTCCATCCGCGATGTGCCCACGCTGGTACTTTTTGCCGTGGCGCCCTTTAACCTGCTCAAGGGCGTGGTAGTGTCGTTGATTACATTTTTTCTCTACAAGCACATTGAGCGCTTGCTGCGCATGAGATAGAGATAGGAGAACGCCCCTTCGGCTCGGTCGGAGGGGCGTTTTTTGTGCTGCCGGCTGTTCGGAAAATCGTGGGGTAAAGGAGATAGGCGGCGGGAAAGCCTTGCTAGATAGTGTCGTCAATAAAAATGTGATATAATAGTCCTCAAAAGTAGTAGGAGGGCAGAAAATGGCAGGAGAACAGCATCGACACAATGTCAGCGACAGGGCATGGGAGAAAATCAGAGCATATACCATTGGCGAAAAGGGGACACGAGGAGGCAACGTCCGTGATCCCCGGCAGTTTATCAACGGGGTGTTCTGGATTTTGCGCACGGGGGCTCCTTGGCGGAACTTGCCGAAAAAGTATGGAAAATAGAGAACGTACACCGCTGGTTCAGCCGATGGCGTGACAAGGAAATAAGGATGGCGCGGTATTGCTACGCGCTACGCTAAAAACGTCTCTTCCTTTGCTGCTGCTGTCCAAATCCGCTGTATTGCGATTTGGATCCTTGTTTATTGACGACACTATCTAGAGCGGTTGTCAATTTTCATCATGTGGTTAGATTTTGGAGCGGAATTTCGGTCAAATTTCACAAAAAAGATAGACAAGAGCGGATAGATGTGTTAAAATAAAGTTCAACTGCAAAACATGAAGAAAATTTTTTCTATTTAGAGATGGTGAGGTGGGGAAGATGGCCGGCCTGGGGGACAAAGAGCTGTTTCTGCTGGACATGGACGGTACGATCTATCTGGACCGAGACTTGTTCCCCTGGACCATCCCGTTCCTGGAGGCGGTGAAGAGAAACGGGTGCCAATACCGCTTTCTCACCAACAATTCGTCCAAATCGGGGGAGGACTATATCCGCAAGCTGGCGGGGATGGGCATCGAGGCGGTCCGGGAGGAGTTCGTCACCTCGGTGGACGCGCTGATCGCCGACCTGTTGTCCCGTCCCCCTCATAAACTGTGCTATGTGTTCGGCACCAAAAGCTTTCGAGGCCAGCTCCAGGCGGCGGGGATCCCGGTCACGGACCGCAGGGAGGACGGGGTGGACTGCCTGGTCATTGGCTTCGACACCGAGCTGACCTTCCAAAAGCTGGAGGACGCTTGTATCCTCTTGAACGAAGGAGTGGATTTCATCGCCGCCAACCCGGACTGGGTGTGCCCCACCTGGTATGGGTCCGTGCCTGACTGCGGCAGTGTGTGCGAGATGCTGTACCGGGCCACCGGGCGGCGGCCCAGGGTCATCGGCAAGCCCCAGCCCTCTATGGCCAGGCTGGCCATGGAGCGGGCGGGCGTTCCGCCTGAAAAGGCGGTGATGGTGGGGGACAGGCTGTATACCGATATCGCCGCCGGAGTCAACGCCGGGGTGGATACCGCCTTCGTGTTGTCGGGAGAGGGGACGAGGGCGGATCTGGAGGCCAGCCCGGTGAAGCCTACCTGGGTGTTCGGCAGCGTGGCCGCCCTTCACGAGGCGTGGGAGCGGGAGCGGGCCGGAGCGGCGCCATCCACAACAAGGGAAAAGAGCGTGTGAGTATGAGTGAGCTGAAGCTGAACAACAGGCGGACCATCCTGGTGGGGCTGGCCTTCTTATCCATCTGCTCCTTCTGGCAGATGTACGACAACCTGGTGCCGCTGATCCTGAAGAACACCTTCCACATGGACGAGTCCCTCACCGGCGCCATCATGGCGGCGGACAACATCCTGGCCCTGTTCCTGCTGCCCCTGTTCGGGGGGTTGTCCGACCGCACCGACACCAAGCTGGGCCGCCGCACCCCGTATATCCTGGCGGGCACCGCCGGGGCGGTGGTGCTGATGAACCTGCTGCCCATGCTGGACAACAGCTATTTCCGGCAGGCCGCCCCCTTCAAACTGGTGAGCTTCGTCATCGTGCTGGGGCTGCTGCTCATCGCCATGGGCACCTACCGTTCTCCCGCGGTGGCCCTCATGCCCGATGTCACTCCAAAGCCCCTGCGCTCCAAGGGCAATGCCATCATCAACCTGATGGGGGCGGTGGGCGGCGTGCTCTATCTGGGCATCAGCGTGCTGCTCTACCCCAGGGAAAAGACCCAGGGACTGGTCCATGTGGACTACCAGCCGCTGTTTTTCGTGGTGTCCCTGATCATGGTGGTGTCGGTGGCGGTGCTGCTGCTCACCATCCGGGAGCCCAAGCTGGCCCGGGAGAATCAGGCGCTGGAGAAAAAGCACCCGGAGTGGAACTTGGCCAAGGACGACGGAAGCGGCGGCGAGGTGCTGCCCGGCCCGGTGAAGAAGAGCCTCATCTTCCTGCTGGCCTCCATCGCTCTGTGGTATGTGGGCTACAACGGCGTCACCACCTGGTTCTCCACCTATGTCTCCCAGGTGATGGGGGAGGGCATCGGCGGCACCAACACCTGCCTCATGGTGGCCACCGTGGGCGCCATCGTGTCCTATATCCCCATCGGTGTGGCGGCCTCCCGATTTGGCCGGAAGCGGACCATCCAGGCGGGGGTGATCCTGTTGGCGGCCTGCTTCGGGGCGGGCTTTCTTTTGACCCGTGGCGCCCACACCATCACCGCCCCCATGTACGCGGTCTTTGCCCTGGTGGGGCTGGCCTGGGCGGCGATCAACGTCAATTCCCTGCCCATGGTGGTGGAGATGTGCAAGGGGTCCGACGTGGGCAGATTCACCGGCTACTATTACACCGCGTCCATGACGGCCCAGGTGGTTACCCCGGTGCTGGCGGGGACGCTGATGAAGCAGATCGGCTATCAGATCCTGTTTCCTTACGCTGCGTTTTTCGTAGCCATGAGCTTTGTCACCATGCTGTTCGTCCGCCACGGCGACAGTAAGGCGGAGGCCAGGACGGGCTTGGATGCTTTTGAGGACATGGACGATTGAGGAGATGACACGATGAAGACCCTTACAAAGGCGGTACTGGGCTGCGCGGGCGTGCTGGGGGCCTGGAGCCTGCTGCTGAGGCCCCGTCAAGGCCAGCCGGGCTGGGAGGAGCTGGAGGGGGTCCGCTTTGCCCACCGGGGCCTCCACGACCCCGGCCTGGGCATCCCGGAGAACTCCATGGCGGCCTTCCGCCGGGCGGTGGAGCACGGCTTCGGCGCGGAGCTGGATGTACATTTGATGGCGGACGGCGGTCTGGCGGTGGTCCACGACAGCGACCTCACTCGGGTGTGCGGCAAAAAGGTGTACATAGAGGACCTGACCGCCGCCGAGCTGGCGGATTGCCCGCTGATGGGGACAGGGGAGACCATCCCCTTGTTCCGGGAGGTGCTGGAGCTGTTCGAAGGGAAAACGCCTCTGGTCGTCGAGCTGAAGGTGGAGCGGGGCAATGCCCATGCCCTCACCGACGCGGTCATGGCGGCGCTGGAGGGCTGGAACGGGGCCTATTGCGTGGAGTCCTTCCATCCGGCGGTGCTGTTGCGGCTCAAGCAGCGGTATCCCCAGGTCCTCCGGGGCCAGCTGAGCCAAAACTTTCTCCGGGACAGCGAGGTGGGGAACTTATCCCTTCCGGCCCGGTTTCTGCTGACCAATCTGCTCACCACCGGCTTTGCCCGGCCGGACTTCATCGCCTACAACTGGAAGGACCGGGGGAATGTGAGCCTGCGGTGGATGAAGCGGCTGTATCATGTCCACGAAGTGAGCTGGACCGTCCGGGACCGGGAGACTATGAAGGCCCTGGACAGGGAGGGAGCCACCTCCATCTTCGAGGGATTCGTGCCCTGATCTTGGGCGTTGTGCACAAGAAATAGATGGAAATCCTAGGCAATTTTACAGCTTGCAATAATGAAGTGTTTGAGCTATTCTTAAATTAAATAAATTAAATAATTAAATGACCGGAACGGATCGTGACCCGTTCCGCCGCCGGCAGGGCGGCAGAGCATGTTCGGTACAACTGCTGGAGATAGGGCCGGCCTACTGGTCCGATAGAAGAGAAAGGAAGGATGATCCATGCCACTCGTCCCAATGAAAGCCATCTTAGACGCCACCGAGAAGTACAACTACGCCCAGGGCGCGTTCAACGTGAACGCCGTGTGTCAGGCCAAAGCGGTGATTGAGGTCCACGAGATGTTCCGTTCTGCGGCCATTTTGCAAGGCGCGGACCTGGCCAACGCCTTTATGGGCGGCCGCACCGACTTTGCCCAGGGCACCCTGGAGGACAAGAAGAAGGGCGCTTTGAACATCGCCAACGCAGTGAAGAAGTATGCCGAGCACAGCCCTGTCCCGGTGGCCCTCCATCTGGACCACGGCAAGAATCTGGAGTCCTGCGTGGCCGCCATCGCCGGGGGGTACACCTCCGTCATGATCGACGGCTCCTCGCTGCCTTTTGAGGAGAACGTGGAGCTCACCCGGGAAGTCGTCAAATACGCCCATGAGCGGGGCGTCACTGTGGAGGGTGAGCTGGGCGTGCTGGCGGGCGTGGAGGACCATGTGTTCGCCGCCAGCTCCACCTACACCAACCCCATGGACGCGGTGAAGTTTTTCCGTCAGACCGGGGTGGACGCCCTGGCCATCAGCTACGGCACCAAGCACGGGGCCAACAAGGGCAAGGACACGGTGATCCGCAAGGAGATTGCCATCGCCACCAAGGAGTGCATGATGCACGAGGGCATCGAGGGCACCCTGGTGAGCCACGGCTCGTCCACCGTGCCCCAGTACATCGTCGGCGAGATCAACGGCCTGGGCGGCGACATCCACGACGCCTACGGCATCAAGAAGGAACAGCTCAAAGAGGTGTCCAAGCTGGGCATCCGCAAGATCAACGTGGATACCGACATCCGCCTGGCCGTCACCCGCAACCTGCGGGAGTTGTTCCGGGACTGCGCCGCTTTGCGGGACAGCGCCTCCATCGGCCCCATCTACAAGTTGCTGGTGGACAACCCCTCCGCTTTTGACCCCCGGGTGTTCCTGCCCCCCATCATGGACACGGTGATGTATGGCAACGTGCCCGACGAGGATGTGGCCCGGGTGGTGGACTGCATCGAGCGCGGTGTGCACGAGGTAGTGGGCACCCTGATCGTGGAGTTCGATTCCGTGGGCAAGGCGCCGCTGATCGAGAGCGTGAGCCTGGACGAGATGGCGGAGCGCTACCGCGCCAAAGGTATTTGAATATGGGCAAAAACATCTTAGTGGCCCACGGCGGGGGCCCCACTGCCGTCATCAACTGCTCCCTCCAGGGGGTGGTGGAGGGAGCTCGGGTGTCCGGTCAGGTGGACAAGATCTACGCAGCCCGGTTCGGCGCGGAGGGCATCCTGGCGGGGGACCTGATTGACCTCACCGACGTACCCGCCGCCACCATTTCCAAGCTGGCCCACACCCCCGCCTCCGCCATCGGCTCCTGCCGAAGAAAGCTCACCGACGCGGACTATCCCACCGTGCTGGAGACGCTGAAAAAATTTGAGATCGACTGCTTCTTCTACAACGGCGGCAACGACTCCATGGACACCTGCAATAAGGTGAACGAGCTGGCCAAGCAGGAAGGGTTGGACGTCCGGGTCATCGGCATCCCCAAAACTATGGACAACGATCTGGACCTCACCGACCACTGCCCCGGCTTCGGCTCCGCCGCCCGGTACGCCGCGTTGAGCGCCGCCGAGCTGGCCTTGGACGCTTCCGGCCTTCCCATCCACGTGGTGGTGCTGGAGCTAATGGGCCGCAACGCGGGTTGGGTCACCGCCGCCTCCGCCCTGGCCGGGCGGCTGACGGACTGCCAGGTGCTGACCTATCTGCCGGAGGTGCCGGTGGATGAGGACAAAATGCTGGCAGACATCGAAAAAGCCTATGCCAAGGGCCGCGGCCTGCTGGTCACCGTCAGCGAGGGCATCTGCGGCCTGGACGGCAAGCCCCTGGCGGACACCGGAATCGTGGACGGCTTTGGCCACACCGTGCCCGGCGGCGCCGCCCAGCACATCACGGACCAGATTATTCAAAAGCTGGGCCTCAAGTCCCGGGCGGAGAAGCCGGGGCTCCTGGGCCGGGCCAGCATCCCCTACGTGTCCTCCACCGACCGGGAGGAGGCCTACGCCGTGGGCAAATTCGCGGTGGAGTCCGCCCTGAAGGGGGAGAGCGGCTTCATGGTGGCCATCGACGCGGTGCGGACGCCGAAGTATTCCAGCAGCCTGTCCCTGGTCCCCCTGGCCAAGGTGGCCAACGTGGAGAAGAAATTCCCTCTGGAGTGGATCGTAGGCGGCAGCCAGATCGCGGACGCTTTCTTCGACTACGCCATGCCCCTGATGGGGGAGGCTTTTCCGGAATACGCCCTGCTGCGGTGACCTACTTTTTCTTGAAAGAAAAAGTAGGCAAAAAGAACTTTAATTCGCTGACGAAGCGCGGGCAGGAACTGTCATGTTTCTGCCCGGCAGCGGAACAGGCGAATTGAAATGAGGGATATAATGAAACACATTTATCTGAATTTGAAGCGGTTCGACGTGCCGGTGGAGTTGGGCGGGGTGAACCGGCTGGCCCCGGTGAAGGACTGGGGCGCGGCGGTGGTGAGCGGCACCCAGGAGGCCCTGCGCAGGTACGACCCGTCCAAGGTGGAGTTCGTGCAGTACCTGCCTGAGGCCCATCTGCTGGGGGCGGTGGGCGCGCTGACGGAAAACAGCCCGGTGAAGCTGGGCAGTCAGGGCGTGTACCGGATGAACACGGCGGTGGGAGGCAACTTCGGGGCTTTTACCACCAACCGGCCCGCCTCCATCGTGAAGGCCATGGGCTGTGCCTCCACCCTCATCGGCCACTGCGAGGAGCGCAGCGACAAGAAGGGCATCCTGGCAGAGGCCGGGGTGGCGGATATGTCCGCCGTGAATCGTCTGCTGAACCAGGAGATCCGCTGCGCCCAGGAGGCGGGGCTGACGGTGCTGTACTGCATTGGCGAGACCTCAGAGGAACAGGCGGAATGGGAAAAGGTCTTAGGGGAGCAGCTGGACGCGGGCCTGGAGGGCGTGGACAAGTCCAAGGTGACGATCGGCTACGAGCCGGTGTGGTCCATCGGCCCCGGCAAGACCCCGGCGGGGAAGGAGTACATCACCAAGATCGCCCGGTTCGTGAAGGAGCGCACCGGGGGGATGGACGTGGTGTACGGCGGAGGGCTGAAGGCGGACAACGCCGCCATGCTGGCCTCCATCGAAGAGATCGACGGCGGGCTGATCGCCCTGACCCGGTTCCAAGGGGAGATCGGCTTCTACCCCGAGGAATATCTGGAGATCATCCGCCTCTACCTGGGCGAATAAGGGAGGAACACGATGAAACTTGAATTTGAATACGGCCACGGCCTGATGGCCGCCGACCTGCCTGACAATACCGACGTGTTCATCCCTGGCGAGACGGTGGCGGACCCGCCCTGCCTGCCCCAGGACTGGGACAGCCTGTACAGCGCCACCTTGGAGTCCATCCGCAATCCCATCGGGATGCCGGCGCTGAAGGAGCTGGCCGGACCCGGCAAGACCGTGGTTTTCGTCATCCCCGACATCGTCAAGGGCGGCTGTCAGCCCACCGCTCACCGGAAGGTGTCCATCCGGGCCTGCCTGGACGAGCTGTACGCCGCCGGCGTGGACAAGAAGGACATCCTGCTGCTGTTCTCCAACGGCCTGCATCCCCGGGCCACGGTGGGGGAGATGAAGCAGATCCTGGGCGAGGAGCTGTTCCACGAGTTCTACTGGACGGGCCAGATCACCAGCCACGACAGTGAGGACTATGACCATATGGTGGACCTGGGGACCACGGACCGGGGGGACCCGGTGCTGATGAACAAGTACGTGTTCGACTGCGATATCCCCATCCTGATCGGCCACACCCAGGGCAACCCCTACGGGGGCTACTCCGGGGGCTACAAGCACTGCGCCACTGGGATCACCCACTGGCGGTCCATCGCCAGCCACCATGTCCCCAAGGTGATGCACCGGAAGGACTTCACCCCGGTGTCCGGCAAGAGCCTGATGCGGACGAAGTTCGACGAGATCGGCATGTGGATGGAGGAGAAGATGGGGCACCCCTTCTTCTGCTGTGACGCGGTGCTGGACACCTATTCCCGGCAGATCGCCATCTTCTCCGGGTACGCCAAGGAGATGATGCCCGTTTCCTGGGAGGTGGCCGACAAGCGGACCTACGTGCCTTGGGCAGAGAAGAAGTACGACGTGATGGTGTTCGGAATGCCCCAGGCTTTCCACTACGGGGACGGCATGGGCACCAACCCCATCCAGATGATGCAGGCACTGAGCGCCCAGGTGATCCGCCACAAGCGGGTGATGAAGGACAACTGCGTGATTATCTGCTCGTCGATCTGCAACGGGTACTTCCACGATGAGCGCTGGCCCTACCTGCGGGAGCTGTACGAGCTGTTCCAGCACGATCATATGAATGTGCTGCCCGACATGGACCGGTACGGGGAGTACTTCGCCACCAATGAGGAGTACATCCGCAAGTACCGCTTCTGCAACGCCTTCCACCCCTTCCACGGGTTCTCCATGATGAGCTGCGGGCACATCGCGGAGATGAACACCAGCGCGATCTACATCGTGGGGGCCCAGGAGCCGGGGATCGCCCGTGGGATGGGGCTCAAGACCCGGGCCACCTTCGAGGAGGCGCTGGAGGACGCGAAGCGCAAGTTCGTGGGACCGGAGCCCAACATCCTGGCTCTCCCCAAGACCTTCAAGGTGGGCGCCGTCCACCTGTGCATGAAGGATGAGCCCTACGACGGCACCAGTGGGTGTTGTAGCTGCGGCTGTTGAGCATGAAACACCGTACCGGCAAGTACGAGAAAAGAGTAAAGGAAGGTGTCGTATGAGCAAAACAAAACAGGCAAAAAGACCTCTGACTCGATCGGAGCGGCATACCAGGATGGTAAACCGCCTGTGGCTGCTCCTCTCGCTGGTCGTGGCGCTGCTGGTGCTGTACCTGCTGTCCATCGGGGAAAAGACCGGGCGCAGCTTCCCGTTCATCTTCCCCATCGGCGGCAGGGACTCCGTCCTCGGGGGGCTCCAGACCATGGTGGAGCGCAAGGCGCTGTGGGATGACTTCTCCAGCAGTATGATCTGCGTGGCCATGGGCTTCGGCCTGGGCTTCGTCACCTCCTTGCCGGTGGCTTTCCTCATGGCCTGGTACACCCCGGTGCGCAAGATCATCGAGCCCTGGATCAACTTCATCCGCAACATCCCCGCCCTGGCCTACGCGCCCCTCATCGTCCTGCTGCTGGGCGTGGGCCGGACCCCTGCCGTGGTGCTGATCTGGATCTGCACCTTCATGACCATGTGCATCACCATCTTCCACGGCATCCGCAACATCGACAACACCCTGGTCAAGGCCGCCCGCGTGCTGGGGGCCAACGATGTGGACATCTTCTTCCGCATCACCCTGCCCGCCACGGTGCCCTTCATCCTCACCGCTGTTCGGCTGGGTCTGAGCGCGGCGCTGACCACCCTGCTGGCGGCGGAGTCCGCCGGCGCCCAGGCCGGCCTGGGCATGCGCATCATGACCCTCAAGGGCACCTTTGAGACCGACGCCATGCTGGGCTATATCATCATCATCGGCATCATCGGCACACTGCTGAACACCTTTGTGGACATTATTGAAGGGAGGCTGACTTCATGGCAGGAGAAGCGGGAAGAGGCATAAAGATCCAGATCAAGGACGTGAAAAAGGAGTACCACGGCGACCATGGCACCACGGTGGCCCTCAACGGCGTCAACCTGGACATCATGGAAAATGAGTTCATCTGTGTCGTCGGTCCCTCCGGCTGCGGAAAATCCACGCTGCTGAACATCCTGGCAGGCCTTCACGAGGCCACCTCCGGCGAATGCTACCTGGACGGCGAGATCATCAAGGGCACCGACGTGAAGCGGGGTGTGGTGTTCCAGCAGTACGCCCTGTTCCCCTGGCAGACCGTCATTCAGAACGTTATGTTCGGCCCCCAGATGAAGCGCCTGCCCAAGCCGGAGTGCGAGGCCATTGCCCGCAAGTACATCAAGATGGTGGGGTTGGAGGACTTTGAGAACTCCTATCCCAAGGAACTGTCCGGCGGCATGAAGCAGCGTGTAGCCATCGCCCGCGCCTATGCCAATAACCCAGAGGTGCTGCTCATGGACGAGCCCTTCGGCGCTTTGGACGCTCAGACCCGTGCCCAGCTCCAGACTGAGCTGCTCAAGACCTGGGAGGAGGAGAAAAAGACCTGCTTCTTCATCACCCACGACGTGGACGAAGCCGTGCTGCTGGCCCAGCGGGTGGTCATCATGTCCGCCCGCCCCGGACGCATCAAGCGCATTGTGGACATCGACATCCCCTATCCCCGGGACCAGGCCACCAAGAGCGATCCGCGGTTTATGGAGCTGAAGGCCGAGATCTGGAACGAGGTCTATCAGGAGTATCTGGAGGTACGCAAGTAAAGCTGTGCCTGACCGTGTCTCACGGTTGACATACAGGCAGTCTCAAACAAATTCAAGGAGGAAAATGAAATGAAGAAATTCACCGCTCTGCTGCTGGCCTTGGTCATGTCGCTGTCCCTGGTGGCCTGCGGCAGCAACGCCGACCAGAACAGCCAGCCCCCGGCCAGCGAGCCTGTCGCCCCCGCCAGCGAGCCTGCGGCTCCCGAGGGCACGCCCGAGCCTGCCGGTCCCGAGTCCATCACCCTGAACATCGCATATATGCCCAACTACGCCTCCCTCTGGGGCGTGCTGTCCGCTGAGAATCAGGGCTACTTTGCTGAGGAGGGCATTACCATTAACCTGGTAGAGTTCCCCGACGGCCCCTCTGAGGTGGCCGCTATGGAGAGCGGCGAGATCGACCTGGCCTACATCGGCAAGGGCGCCCACCGCCTGTGCATCTTGGGCAACGCCGTCATCTTCGCCCCCAGCTCCGTCCACACCGTGGACAAGGTGGTCTGCATGCCCGACAGCGGCATCAAGACCGTGGAGGACCTGAAGGGCAAGACCATCGCCTACAACGCCGGTTCCTCCTCCGAGTCCACCTTCAACAACGCCCTGAAAGTGGCCGGCCTGACCACCGACGACGTGACCGCCATGTCGCTGAGCATCGACAACATCGTGCCCGCCGCCGTGTCCGACACCATCGATGCCGCCGTGTGCTGGAACCCCTACTCCGGCCAGATCCTCCAGCAGGTGGAGGGCTCCTACGAGATCGAGTTCGCCGACGGCTCCACCAACATCTCCAGCTGGATCTGTCTGCCCAAGTACGCCGAGGAGAACCACGACATCCTGGTGCGCTTCAGCCGCGCTCTGTACAAGGGCATGGACTGGGGCTCCAAGGAGGAGAACTATGACACCGTGGCCCAGTACTGCGCCGACCGGACCAAGACCAGCCTGGAGTCCAACCAGCTCCAGCTGGGCGACGCCCACTGGTTCAACGTCGCCGACCTGACCTCCGGTCTGAAGGACGGCACCATCAAGAAGTACTACGAGGGGATGCAGAACGACATGGTCCAGAACGAGAACATCAAGCCCGAGGAGGCCAAGGAGGACGTGAGCGAGTTCGTCCTGTTCGACGTGATGGAAGAGGCCCTCAAGTAAGAAGCCCCCGAGCATAACATCCAGGGCATAGGAACGGACCCTATGGGACGGCACACAGGTCCGCCCCATAGGGTCTTTTTCGTCCCGCTCTTGAGAGGAGGAGAGCATTGAACATCAAGATCATCTGCCCCCCGGGGGCGGACGGACCCGCAGCCTTTGCCGCCCGGCAGCTGTCCGCCTATCTGGGCCGGATGCTGGCGGGGGAGGAGGGGGAGCTCGCCATCGGCCTGGAGGTGCGGCCTGACGAGAGGCCCGGCCTGCCCGACTGGTTTTCCGTGGAGCTGGACAAAGAGAAGGGCTCCATCATGGGGAACAGCGGCCGGGCGGTGCTGCTGGGCGTGTACGACTGCCTGCGGCGGCTGGGGTGCCGGTTTTTGGCCCCCGTAAAGGGCTGCGAGGTGGTCCCGGCCATCGTCCGGCGGGAGCTGGCCCTGAGCTATGAGCACCGGGCGTCCTTCTTCCACCGGGGGGTGTGCATCGAGGGGGCGGACAGCCGGGAAAACGTGCTGGACTTCATCGATTGGCTGCCCAAGGTGGGATATAACAGCTTTTTCCTGCAATTCAAGTCGCCCTATATCTTTTACGCCCGGTGGTATGAGCATCGGAACAACCCTTCGCGTGAAGCGGAGCCCTTCGGTCAGGCGGACGCCCTGGCCTGGATGGAAGAGGCGGAAACGGCGCTGAAACGCCGGGGCCTGCTCCTCCACAAGGTGGGTCACGGCTGGACCGGAGAGGTGCTGGGCTGTGAGGCCCAGTCCTGGGATGTGAACCCGGAGACGCTGTCAGCGGAAAAACGGCCCTTGGCCGCTCTGGTGGACGGTGTGCGGGGGCTTTATAAGGGCGTGCCGGTCAACACCAACCTATGCTTTCACACTGGGGACGCGGCGGAGGCTTTTGCTGCCCTGGTGTCGGACTATGCCAAAGAGAGCCCTGGTGTGGACTACCTCCACATATGGCTGGCGGATGCCTACAATAACGTATGCGAGTGCGAGGGGTGCCGCCGGACCACCCCTTCCGACCAATACGTGGAGCTGCTCAACGAGATTGACCGGCGGCTGACCGCCGCGGGCCTGGATACGAAAATCGTATTCCTGCTCTATCAGGAGCTGCTTTGGCCGCCGGTGAAGGCCAGGCTTGCGAATCCGGACCGGTTTGTTCTCATGTTTGCCCCCATCAGCCGTACCTTTGAGCGGTCCTACCAGGTGGAGAAGACGCTGCCTGGTATTCCAGCCTATGAGCGCAATCATATTACGCTGCCCACGGATTTGGCTGAAAATCTGGCGTTCCTACGGGGCTGGCAGGAGCAGTTCCAGGGGGACGGCTTTGTGTTTGACTATCCTCTGGGCCGGGCGCATTACGGCGACTTCGGCTATGTAAAGCTGTCCAGGGTTATCAGCGGGGACGTGAAGCAGCTCAGGCGCCTGGGACTGAACGGCTATATCAGCTGTCAGGAGCTGCGGGCGGGCCTGCCCAACTTCTTTCCAAACTACGTGCTGGGGCGGACGCTGATGGACGAGAGCGCCGATGTAAATGCGCTGATGAGCGAATACTTTTCCGCCGCGTATGGGGAGGACTGGCCGCTGGTCGCAGATTATTTGTTCCAGCTGTCCAGTCAGAGCAGCACCGACTACATCAACGGTAAGGGAGCGCGTGTGGATGCCGCGATAGCCGCCCAAATGGAGAATGTCCGGGAGCTGTGCCTGGACTTTGCCTCTATCCTGGACGTCCATCGGAGCTCCGGCGGCTGGGCCACCCCATTTTGGGAGGTGCTGGATTACCATCGGACATACACGCTCAAGCTGACCCGCTTTTTGCTCAAGCTATCCCGGGGAAAACCGGATAAGGCGGAGGGGAGCCGGCGTGCGTTTCGGGACCTGATCTGTGAAAAGGAGCCGGAGTTCCAGCCCTGGCTGGACGTGTACCGAGTGCTGGAAATCACAGAGAATTACACGGGGGTTTGCCCCGAACAGTCTTGAAAGGAGGACGTTCTCATGCGTCACGATTACTATTCCTATGACCGGCAGAAGCTGCTGGCGGCTCCAAAGGTGCCCATTGAGGTGCTGGCGGACAACGCCGCCGTGTTTCAGACCATGGCCCGGGAGATGGCCGATGAGATCAAACAAAAAAATGGCCTGGGCAAGACCACTGTATTCATCTGTCCTGTGGGCCCGGTGGGGCAGTATCCCTATTTTGTTGACATTGTGAATCAGGAGGGCATCAGCTTAAAGGATGTATGGTTCCTCAACATGGACGAGTACCTCACCGACGGGAAGCAGTGGATTGACAAAAGTGATACGCTGAGCTTCCGGGGCTTTATGGACCGTGTGGTATACTCCAAAATTAAGCCGGAGCTGGTTATGCCCGAGAGTCAGCGGGTGTTTCCCGATCCCAACGACCCGGACAACATGGCCCGGACCATTGAAAGGCTGGGCGGGGTGGACGTCTGCTTCGGCGGCATCGGTATCAACGGCCACCTGGCCTTCAACGAGGCCCAGGATGAGCTGACCCCGGAACAATTCAAGCAGCTCCATACCCGCGTGCTGGAAATTTCTCCGGAGACCCGGACGGCCAACGCCATTGGAGACCTGAACGGAGCTATCGACGATATGCCCCGCTGGTGCGTCACCATCGGCATGAACGAGATTTTCAACGCCCGGAAGGTGCGCCTGGGAGTGTTCCGGGACTGGCACCGGGCCGTGCTGCGCCACACGGCCTATGGCGAGGTGTCGGCCCATTTCCCGGCGACTTTGATGCAGACCCATCCGGATGTGCTGATTCGGACCACGGAATTCGTGGCCAAGCTTCCGAACTGATACACAGGGAGGAAAGTATGGAAGAACTTTATATTGTCAACGGTCAAGTGTATATAGATCACAGGTTTCAATCGAAAACGCTGAAGCTGGTCCAAGGCAGACTTCAGGTGTTGGAGGCGGACGCTTCCATCCCTGAGGGGGCGGAGGCGGTGGACGTGTCCGGGAAAAAAGTGGTCCCCGGGTTTATCGACATCCACACCCATGGCGCGGTGGGGGTGGACGTGAACGGCGCGACGGCGGAGGATTTGGAAAAAATCAGCCGCTTTTTCGCCGGAAACGGAACCACCTCCTGGCTGTGCTCGGTGCTTACCGACACGGTGGAGCAGACGGAATGGTGCATCGATCAGTTCAAGGCCCATAAGGCCGGGGAGCAACCCACCTCGGAGCTGCTGGGTATTCACCTGGAGGGACCGTTCCTGGCCGTCGAGTACAAGGGGGCCATGCCGGAGCACCTGTTGCGCAAGGGAGACCTGGACCTGCTGCGGGCTTACCAGGAGCGGGCGGAAGGGAATGTCCGCTATATCACCGTTTCTCCAGAGGTGGAAGGGGTGGTGGATATGATCCCGGCGGCAAAGAAGCTGGGAATTGTGCCGGCGATCGGCCACTCCGGCGCGGATTATGAGACATCCATGGAGGCCATTCAAAGGGGAGCGGAGGCTGCTACCCACACCTTTAACGCGATGGGGCTGCTTCACCAGCACCGGCCTGCCATCATGGGCGCGGTGCTGGAATCGGACGTCTACTGTGAGATGATCTGCGATGGACGGCACCTCCATCCGGGGGTGGTGCGGCTGCTTGTCAAGACCAAGAGACTGGACCGGGTGGTGGCCATTACAGACTCCATTATGGCGGCAGGCCTGCCCGACGGGAATTATCATCTGGGCGTCAATGAGGTAGTGGTGGAGGACGGGGACGCCAAACTGGCCTCCACCGGGGTTCGCGCGGGGAGCACCCTCACTCAGGATGCTGCCCTGCGCAATTTGATGGCTTTCACGGGTCGGCCTATGGAGGAGCTGCTTCCCGCCCTGACGGAGAATCCGGCCAGGCTCATCGGCGTGTTTGACCGCAAGGGCTCCATTGCCGACGGAAAGGACGCCGATCTGGTGGTGCTGGATGAGGACAACCGGGTGGATCTGGTGTTCACGCGGGGCCGTTTGCTGGAGAAGTGAGCAGGCCACCGTCACTCAGTTGAAAAAAACGCGCCGCGGAAATGCCGCGGCGTGCTTGTGAGGCTGTTATTCTTGACGCGGTCACTCCGACGCCGACTGAAGGTCATGGAAAATGGCTACTGCGGCGGCGCCCCGGGCTCCGCTGAATTCGCTGGGCTCCACAAAGACAAAATTGGTGTCAGTGCCGGTCACTTTACAGATATTGCGGCGGACCACATCCAGCAGCTGGCGGCGGTTACCCTCACTGCGGAACAGCTCGCCCTCGATCAGCATGGCGTGGGGGCAGGTAAAGTTGACGATGTTGGCAATGGCCAGGCCCAGGGTATACACAGCTCGCTCCACAATGGGGTATACGTCGGAATCTCCGTCCTGCTGGGCCTGGAGGACGCGAGCCATGGTGGGCTCCTCTCCCACCGGACACAGGGAACGTAAAGTGGGCGCGCCTCCCCGGGCTAGGGCGTCCATGCACCGGGCGATGATGGCCCGGTCGCTGGAGATGGCCTCCAGACAGCCGTGGTTGCCGCAGGTGCATTGGGGGCCGTTGGGCTCCATTACCATATGGCCCACTTCACCCGCGCCGACAATAGAGCCGAAGACGCTGGACTGGTTGAGAATCAGCGGGCAGGCGATACCTGCGTGGATGAACAGGTATGCGAAGGTGGACACATTGTTCATCAGCTCCCGTTGGAACAGGGAAGCGCCATAGGCTCGGGCGCAGGCGTTGTTTTCCACCGTGATGGGACAGCGCAGCTCCAGTCGGCGTCTCACGTCCCGCAAAATGGGCTTGTCGTACCAATTGTAGCTGGGACGCACCTTCAACACACCCGCCTGACGGTCCACAAGGCCGGGAACGCAGAAGCCCAGGCCGTCCACGCTGTCAAGGGTGAGGCGGCAGGAGTCCAGAAGCTCCCGCACCAGAGTGCAGGTCGCGTCCAGATTCTCCTCATAATCCCGGCTGGGGGCGGGGGAGGAGCGGACGCCCAGCACCTGCCCCCGGTAGTTGGTAAGGCAGACGGCGCACTCCGAGCCGCTCATTTCCACGCCGATGAATCGCCTGGCGTCGGGTACGATGTCCAGCAGACGACTGCGGCGGCCGTGACGGTGGTCTATGGACTCCGGGGAGTCCAGTTCCTGGACCAGTCCGGCGGAAATCATCATGTTGATGTTGGTGGTGATGGTGGGCAGGGTGAGGTCCAGCCGTTTGGCGATGTCCGCCCGGGTGATGGGGCCGCAGTGGTACACCATCCGGAGGATGGAGGACTGATTGGTCGCCTTGACCCGGGGAAGATTGTTGCCCTGTTCAAATTGCATCGGTCCACCGCCTTCCGCTTTTTGTCAAAAGGTAAAAATTCTATCTTATTTTAGACTATTATACCCGGTGTGAAGTCCCGGTGTCAAGGCGTGGGGATACAGGAGGAGAAGACTATGACAATCTTTTTTTTGGTGAGCTTTCTGGCCAGTATTGCAGGGGCCATCTGCGGCATTGGCGGAGGTGTGGTCATTAAGCCGGTATTGGACATGTTGGGGCTGGAGACGGTGACTACAATCAGCTTTTTGTCCGGCTGCACGGTGCTGTCCATGAGCTGCTATTCTGTTGTTCGTTCCTTGGCCAAGGGAGACAGCGGGGTGGACGTGCGCACTGGGACGCCTCTTGCCGTGGGCGCGGCCCTGGGCGGGCTGGCGGGTAAGCAGCTGTTTGACCTGGTGAAGTCTCTGTTTGACAATCAGAGCATGGTGGGGGCGGTGCAGGCGGGCTGTCTGGGGGTCATCACCCTGGGGACGCTGATATACACGTTGAACAAGAGCCGAATCAGCACGCATAAAATCACCGCTCCGGCGGTGTGTGTGGTGATTGGACTGGCGCTGGGCGTCATGTCCAGCTTTCTGGGCATCGGCGGCGGGCCCATCAACCTGGTGGTGCTGTATTTTTTCTTCAGCATGGACGCCAAAACCGCCGCCGCCAACAGCCTGTATATCATCCTGTTCAGCCAGCTGGCCAGCCTGCTTACCACGCTGGTGACCCACACGGTGCCTGCCTTCCGCTGGCCGGTGCTGCTGGTGATGGTAGGCGGCGGTGTGGGCGGCGGTATGGTGGGACGCACGCTCAACAAAAGAATCGACAACAAGTTGGTAGAGCGGCTGTTTATCGTTCTGATGGGGCTGATTCTGGTCATTTGTGTATATAATGTATGGCAGGGTCTTAACGGCTGAAGCTTGTGAAAACCGCCGGCATTCATAATGATTCCGGCGGTTTTGAAATGAACAGCGAAATTGGACTAAAAATCCCACCAAAAAAGTGGAGATTTCCTATTGACAAGACTGGTTAGCTGTGGTAAACTACAGCCGTTCCATAAGGTTAGTGCGTTCTAACCAGCCGCTTGCAGTTGTGAGCGGCGATTGTCGGAATGAGGAGGGACAAGATTATGATGCCGCTGACAATGGCAGCTCCGGCGGAGGAGATCACCATTTTGAAAATCACCGGAAAGGATGAGGTCCGTCAGCACCTGGCGGAATTGGGCTTTGTGGTGGGAGCTACGGTAAAGGTGGTCAGCGAAATGGCGGGCAATGTCATTGTGCAGGTAAAGGACAGCCGCGTTGCGCTGGACCAAAGCATGGCGAATCGAATCATGGTCTAAAAATAGTGCGGAGAAGGGGAAGGCTTTTCCGCACGGAAACAGGAGAGGAGGAACCGGCAGATGAAAACTTTGAAGGACGCCAAGGTGGGGGAAACTGTCACCGTGGCCCGACTCCATGGGGAGGGCGCGGTGAAGCGCCGCATCATGGATATGGGCATTACCAAGGGCGTGGAAATCTATGTGCGCAAGGTGGCTCCCCTGGGCGATCCCATGGAGCTCACTGTGCGGGGCTATGAGCTCAGCGTGCGCAAGGCGGACGCTGAGATGATCGAGGTCTGAGAGCTGAGCCGCCCTATACGGGCGGAGAATTTGAATTTCATTTTTTGACCATGGGTTAGCAAGAACTAATCTGTTGGACAAAAGAGAGGAGAAGGCAATCATGGATGTCAAAATCGCGCTGGCGGGCAACCCGAACTGCGGTAAAACCACGCTGTTCAACGCCCTGACCGGCTCCAACCAATACGTGGGCAACTGGCCCGGCGTCACCGTGGAGAAGAAGGAGGGCAAACTGAAGGGCCACAAGGATGTGGTCATCCAGGACCTGCCCGGCATTTATTCCCTGTCCCCCTATACCCTGGAGGAGGTGGTGGCCCGGAATTACCTGGTGAAGGAGCAGCCCGACGCCATCTTGAACATTGTGGACGGCACCAATATCGAGCGCAACCTGTACCTGACCACTCAGCTCATCGAGTTGGGGCTGCCCGTTGTAGTGGCGGTGAACATGATCGACCTGGTGCGCAAGAACGGAGACAAGATCGACCTGGTCAAGCTGGGCAAGGCCCTGGGCTGTGAGGTGGTGGAAATGTCCGCCTTGAAGGGCGAGGGCGGCGTGGAGGCCGCCGAAAAGGCCATGGCCCTGGCTCAGAAGAAGAAGGCGGGAGAGCTTCCCCATGTGTTTACCGGCAGCGTGGAGCACGCCGTCGCCCACATTGAGGAATCCATTCAGGGCAAGGTGAGAGACCGCTTCCTGCGCTGGTATGCCATCAAGGTGTTTGAGCGGGACGAGAAAGTGATGGAGGAGCTGAACGTTTCCGCCGACCTGAAGGCCCACCTGGAGGAGCACATCGTGGACTGCGAGAAGGAGCTGGACGACGACGCGGAGTCCATCATCACCAACCAGCGGTACGCCTATATCAGCGGCGTGGTACATAAGGCGGTGGTGAAGAAGGCGGCCAAGAATTCGTTGACCACCTCCGACAAGATCGACCAGGTGGTCACCAACCGCGTAGCAGCCCTGCCTATCTTCGTGTGCATCATGTTTCTGATTTATGCCATCTCTATGGGTCCCTGGAAGGTGTCCGTCGGCACAGCCCTCACTGACTGGGCCAACGACGGCCTGTTCGGCGACGGCTGGTTCGTCCCCTTTACCGCCGACATAGACGCCTGGGAGGAGGACTCCGGCGCTTTTGAGGGGGCCGAGGTCATCATCGAGGCCTATGAGAAGGGAGAGACCGAGGCGTATCTGTACGATGACGAGGAGGGTGAAACCATTACCCTTGAGGTCAATGCGGAAACCTATGCGGAGGCCTGCGAGGTGGAGGAGCCTGACGCCGCCGACTATGGCCTGTGGGTGCCCGGCCTCCCCGTACTCATTGAGGACGCGCTGACTGCCATCAACTGCAATGAAATCGTCATGTCCTTGGTGCTGGACGGCATTGTGGGCGGCGTGGGCGCTGTGCTGGGCTTCGTGCCCCAGATGCTGGTGCTGTTCCTGCTGCTGGCCATCCTGGAGGACGTGGGTTACATGGCCCGTGTTGCTTTCATTATGGACCGCATCTTCCGCCGCTTCGGCCTGAGCGGCAAGTCCTTCATCCCTATGCTGGTGGCCACCGGCTGCGGTGTGCCCGGTATCATGGCCTCCCGTACCATTGAGCAGGACCGGGACCGCAAAATGACCATCATGACCACCGGCTTTATCCCCTGCGGCGCGAAAATGCCCATCATTATCATGTTCGCCGGGGCGCTGTTCGGCGGTTCCCCACTGGTGACCACCTCCGCTTTTTTCATCGGCATTGCCGCCGTAGTCATTTCGGGCATCATTCTAAAGAAGTTCAAGGCCTTCGCCGGAGAGCCCGCTCCCTTCGTCATGGAGCTGCCCTCCTACCATGCGCCCTCCGCCACCAATGTACTCCGGGCCACCTGGGAGCGGGGCTGGTCCTTCATCAAACGGGCCGGTACGGTCATCCTGCTGGCATCCATCGTGCTGTGGTTCTTACAGGGCTTTGGCTTTGAAAACGGCGCGTTCGGCATGGTGGAGGATAACAACAGCTCCCTGCTGGCCAGCATGGGCCGGCTGATCGCTTGGATTTTCGTGCCTTTGGGCTTCGGCACTTGGCAGGCCACTGTGGCCACCATCACCGGCCTCATCGCCAAGGAGGAAGTGGTGGGCACATTCCCCGTGCTCTATCCGGGCAACCTGACCACCAACATTGCCACGGTATTCACCGGCGTCTCCGCCTATTCCTTTATGATCTTCAATCTGCTGTGCGCCCCCTGCTTTGCCGCTATGGGTGCCATCAAGCGGGAGATGAACAACGCCAAGTGGACCTGGGCCGCCATCGGCTATATGTGCGGCTTCGCCTATGTAATTGCTATGATCGTTTATCAGCTTGGTGGCCTGATCGTCGGTGTGGTGACCATTAACGTGTTCACGGTGGTGGCGGCTGCTTTGCTGGCGGGACTGCTGTTCCTGCTGTTCCGGCCAGCGGCCAAGCCGTCCGATACCGCTGCGGTGCGCAGCACCGAGGTTGGGAAGGTGTAAGCTATGCTGGCCTTTCTCAGCGAAAATTGGGGCAATATTTTGGTGCTGGGCTTGGTGGCCGCCGCTGTGGCGGGCGTGCTGCTGAGTATGCGCCGGAAAAGGAAATCCGGCTGCGGCTGTGGCTGCGACGGCTGTCCCTCGAAAGGGCTGTGCCATCCGGAACAATAAAAGAAATCCCCGGGAGCTGTGCTCCCGGGGATTTCTTTTAACGTTCACATTTCCAGAAAAACACGCTGTAAGGAGGCAGTTCACTGCCGCCGCCAAAGTCATGGGGCTGTCCGGTAATCAGATCCACCGCCCGGCCGCATCCGGCGTCAAAGTGGGCCCAGTAGGGCTCGCTGTCGGCGTTGACCGCTATCAATACCCGCTCGTGCTCGGAGCAGCGCTGGAACACCGTCTGCTTGTTGGTGAGCACCAGGTCCTTGAAATCGCCCCAGCACAGGGCCTCGCTCTCCCGGTGGGCGCGGGCCATAGCGGAGATCTGGTCGGTGAGGCTGTTCCACTCCGGCTGATCAAAACTGGGCCGCAGGGCGTCGTCTCCATGGGACTTGTCGCCGTGAGCGCCCCACTCGCTGCCGTAGTACAGGCAGGGAATGCCGGGCATACCAAACAAAATGCCGTACATCAGGGGCAGGTGGGCGGGATTCTGCAAAATGGTGGCCGCCCGGGTGACGTCGTGGTTGTCGGCGAAGCACAGCAGATGCTTGCCCTTGTACAGCGTCCACTGCTCGGGACCGTACTGCCGTTTCAGGCTGTGAACGATCTCGAACAGGTTCATGGAGTTCAAAGCGGAGTACAGGCCCTTATAGCACTCATAGTTGGTGCAGGAGTGGAGCATACCGTCGCCCACCCACTGGTTGTAATCCCCGTGGAGGGTTTCACCCACCAGGAAAAACTCCGGCTTCAGCCCGTCGCAGAAGGAGCGCAGGCGGCGGAGGAAGTCCTTGTCCAGACAATAGGCCACGTCCAGCCGCAGGCCGTCGATGCCGAACTCATCCACCCAGAGCTTCACGCAGTCCAGCAGGTGATCCACCACCGCCGGATTGTGCAGGTTGAGCTTTACCAGCTCAAAATGACCCTCCCAGCCCTCGTACCAGAAGCCGTCGTTATAGTTGGAGTTGCCGTCGAAGTTGATGTAGAACCAGTCCTTATAAGGGGAGTCCCAACGCTTTTCCTGCACGTCCCGGAAAGCCCAGAAGCCCCGACCCACATGGTTGAACACACCGTCCAGCACTACTTTAATGCCATGGTCATGGAGGGTTTTGCACACCTGGGCAAAGTCCTCGTTGGAGCCCAGGCGGCAGTCAATTTTCCGGTAATCCCGGGTGTCGTAGCCGTGGCGGTCGCTTTCGAAGATGGGGGATAGGTAGACCGCGTCCGCGCCCAGCTTCTGAATATGTCTGGCCCAGTCGCCGATCTTGCCGATCCGGCTGACCTGGACGCCGTCGTTCTCCTTGGGAGCTCCGCAGAAGCCCAAAGGATAGATTTGATAAAATACGCTGTGCTCCGCCCACATAAGGCGTCACTTCCTTTCTCTGTCAGTGCTTCATGACCCAAAAGGCCATATGTAGATTATTATATCAGAAAAGACGGAAAAAGCAAGCTATGCCCGTTGACACTCCATACGGTTGAGTAAAGAGCGCATTTGAGATATATTCCGCCGCTGTTGGCCGACAATAGAGCGGAGTATGGGTACCAGTTCGGTGGATACGTCGTATTTCAGCGCGGTTTCCGCCATGCGGACGGCTCCCTGGCAGTGGGGGAGCATCTGACGCAGGAAGACGGCGGATCGGGCGTTGCTCTCCGGGGCGGAGCCCATTTGGGCATACATCTCCCGGTAGATGAGGTCCATCCGTCTCTGATACAGCCGCAGGTCCGCATGGGGATTGGTGAGTTGATTGCAGGCGGTCATAGCCTTCTCCATCTGGCCGATGCCCAGGGTGTGCTCGTCAATGATGCGCTGGGCGGTGCGCCGGACCGCCTGGTTTTCGGAAAAACGCAGGATATTATTGGACATCTGAATGGCCGCCCGGTGGTGGGGCGTCATCTGAACGATGAAGTTGTGAGAGATGCTTTGAGACAGGCAGGCGGTGGTCATGCCTTGAATCATTTCGTCCAAAAGCTGGTAAAAGCAGCATAAGTAGGTTTTCGAGTCCTCGCTGAGCAGACAGGTGTTTTTCATAGTCACGCCCTCCTTTGCCCTATTCTATGAGGAAAAAGGCGGAGGTGTTCAAAAATGTCCGCCCCCGGCAATTCAGGGGCGGACAGAGGTTCAGCGAACGATTTTGTAATAGGTGCGGGCAGTGAGCAGAAAGACCACGGCGTACACCGCAAAGAAGGCCAGCAAGGTTCCTCCGGTGCACAGCGCCACGGTCGCCACGCTTCGCACCCCGAACATGGTGAGCATACGCTCCACCAGGTTGAAGTCGAACAGGATGTGGACCGCCGCCACCGCGATGGGCAGGAAGAACACCAGCAGCACCTGGCCGCGGATGGAGGACTTCACCTGCTGCTGGCTCAGTCCCACCTTGCGCATGATCTCGAAGCGGCCCTGGTCCTCGTAGCCTTCAGACACCTGCTTGTAGTAGATGATCAGCACCGTGGCCATGAGGAACACGATCCCCAGCACGATGCCCAGGAACAGGAAGCCCCCCGCCATGGCATAGCCGTCCACCGCCATCTCGGCCCGGGAGTCCACCCGCCAGGATTCCCACGTGCCGGTGCCGTCAAAGAAGGTCTCGTCCGAAATGACACGATCCGACCAGGCGTCCACCAGGGCCAGCTCCTCCTCATTGGAGCAGTCCAGCTCCACCAGAAGGTCGGCGGAAATACTTGCCGCATTGTAATCCAGGGCGGTGTGCTGGAGCTCCCAGACCCGGTCCAGCGCGGTCTGGTCGGCTACCACCAGGCAGAGGGGCGTTTTCATGTCAAAGGTAATGGTGAAGTGTTGCACGGCGGGCAGGGTCTGGACCAGGTCAAAGGACTCGGAGCCGGTCTCGGCCCCATCCCGGAAGCCCTGGAGGGTGAGTGTGGAGCCGAACCCGTCGGGGAAGGCTCCGCAGACCGCCGCCTCCCCCGGCAGGAGGGCCGGGGCGGGATTCCCGGTGAGGATGGCGTAGTCATCTGCGGTGATGAAATAGGTGGCGCGCTTGTCGCTGGTATTGTCGGTGCGGCCCACATCCAGGCGGCTGTCGCCGGGTTCGGGCGCGGTGTTGAAGCGCAGGTACTCCACCGCCCGGAAATCGGTGACAGGGACATCCTGTTCCCGGGCGAAGCGTTCCACCAGGGCCTTGGCGCCGTCAAGATCCAGGCTTTGGCTCTGAGCGGGGTCATAGGAGACGCTTATGTTGAAGCTGGCGGGGTACTGGGCGGCGATGATCTCCCCCTGCCCCAGGTAGAGGGCCAGGGTGCCGGATATCATCACCATCACCATGGTGGACAGGATGCAGATGTTGGCAAGGCCCACCGCGTTGCGCTTCATGCGGTAGAGCATCCCGGACACGCCGATGAAGTGGCCCGTCTGATAGTAGAAGCCCTTGTTTTTCCGCAGCAGCTTCAGCAGGGCGATGCTCCCGGCGGTGAACAGGCAGTAGGTGCCGATGATGACCAGAAGCACCGCCAGGAAGTAGAGCAGCATAGCCAGAGCGGGGTCCTTGGTGGTGACGGCGATAAAATAGCCGGCGCCCATGGTAAAAGCGCCAATGACCACCAACAGCCAACGGGTTTTCGGCTCCTTTTCCCCCACGCTTCCGCCGTGGAGCAGCTCAATGGGGTTGGACAGCCGCACCCGGAACAGGTTCAGCACCAGAGCCAGCAGGAGCAGCAGACCGAAGAACACCGCCGTGCGCACCGCGGCGGACAGGGAGAAGGCGGCGGAGAAGGGGATGGAGAACTTCAGCAGGGAGACCAGGGCTATGGTGGCCAGCTTGTGGAGGGCCACCCCCAAGATCAGCCCGCCCCCGATGCCCAAAACGGCGGTGTAAAGGCTCTCCCAGCACTGGATCCATGCGATGTTCCCCTTGCCCATGCCCAGGATGTTATAGAGGCCCAGCTCCTTTTTCCGCTGTTTCATCAGAAAGCTGTTGATGTACAGCAGCAGCACGGCGGACAGGATCCCGGCCACGATCATGCCGATCTGCATCATCACCATGACGTAGTCGAAGCCCCGCATGGTCATCACGCCGGGGTCGGCGCACAGGGCGGACATGACGTAGAAGGCGGCGGTGAGCCCCGCCAGGGCCAGCAGGTAGGGCACGAAGAAGCGGTGGTTTTGCCGCATGCTCCGGGCCGCCAGCTTAGGATAGAGACCGTTACGCACGCTTCTCACCTCCATTGGTAAGCCGGGTGAGGGTTTCGGTGATGAGGCGGTACATCTGGCCGTCGGTGCGGTTTTCCCGGTAGAGCTGGTGGTATACCCGGCCGTCCCGGATGAACAGCACCCGGCCCGCCCGGCTGGCTGCGGCGGTGGAGTGGGTGACCATCAGCACTGTCTGGCCGGTCCCGTTGATTTTGGTGAACAGGTCCATCAGGCTGTCCGCCGCTCGGGAATCCAGCGCCCCGGTGGGCTCGTCGGCCAGGATGATCTGGGGCTGAGTGATGAGGGCCCGGGCCACGGCGCACCGCTGCTTCTGACCGCCGGATACCTCATAGGGGTACTTGTCCAGCAGTTTCTCAATGCCCAGGATCTCGGCCAGGGGAGTGAGGCGGCGCTTCATCTCCGGATACTTTTTGCCCGCCAGCACCAAGGGAAGGAAGATGTTGTCCCGCAGACTGAAGGTGTCCAGCAGGTTAAAGTCCTGGAACACAAAGCCCAGATTGTCCCGGCGGAACGCGGCCAGCTCCTTTTCTCTCACGGCAGTGAGATCCCGTCCTGCCAGCAGCACCGACCCGGCGGTGGGCCGGTCCAGCGCGGCCAGGATATTCAGCAGGGTGGTCTTGCCGGAGCCGGACTCGCCCATAATGGCGACATACTCGCCCTGCTCCACCTGAAAGGACACATCCGCCAGGGCCTCCACCTTCTGGCCGCCGAAGCGGGTAGAATAGACCTTCTTCACATGACTGACTTCCAGAATTGCCATATCAATTACCTCCGAACTGTATTACCTGTATTGGTATGGACAGTATACAGAAAAAGGGTTAAGAAGCCAGCAGGGAAAATCAAAAGATTTCTTTAAGAGAAGGAAAAGAGAATATAAGCGGCGTTGACAGGGGCTTTTTTGTGTTTTTGTATTGACAAGGGGAGAAAGTGTGGTAGAATAATAAAGCTATGACGGAGTTAAGTCCAATCTGCCGCGTACAAGAGAGAGGGGATGGTGGAAGCCCTCACGCGAAGCGGGTGGACGGGCCGCTCCTGAGCATCCCCGGGACGACCGGGGCGTGCGGTGCGCGTTAAGCATACAATGAGACGCGCCCTTTGGGCGTAAATCAGGGTGGTACCGCGGATTTTCCGCCCCTGGCCGACGCCGGGGGCGGTTTTTGTTTGGAGGTGAGCCATGACCCATCAAGAGCTTTGGGCGGCGTACCGGGTCGTCAGCCCCGACGCCGGGGAGGAATACGAGGCGTGGGCCTACGGGGACGACCCGGACACCCTGGCGGAGCTGACCCGCACTGGAATCAAAACCGCCACCGCCGGCGCCGGGATTTTGTACGAAATTGAGGAGGAGCCCCTGCCCCAGGCTGGGGAGTACAGCGTCATCCTCAACAGCCGGGACGAGGCGGTGTGCGTCATCCGCACCACCCGAGTGTATACCGTCCCCTTCGACCAGGTGAGCGCCGGACAGGCCTGCCGGGAAGGGGAGGGCGACCGAACCCTGGCCTATTGGCGGCGCGTCCACGAGCGTTTTTTCCGGAACGAGTTGTCGGAAGCCGGACTGGCGTTTTCCCCGGATATGCCCGTGGTGTGCGAGGAGTTCGAGTTGGTATATCCGCCAACATAGGCCTGACCCCAGAGCGAAACGCAGTTTCGCGGTCAAAGTTTCTTTTTGGTTCTTTTCCTTTTCAAAGAAAAAGAGCCAGCCCTTGACCTTCTGCTTCAATTTAATTCATCATAGATGGAGGTAATTCCCATGTACGATCCCAAGCCCTACGGCCTGAATGAGCTTCGGGAGATGTTCCTGAAGTTCTTCGAGACCAAGGACCACCTGCGCCTGCCCAGCTTCTCCCTGATCCCCCAGAACGACGCGTCCCTGCTGCTGATCAACTCCGGCATGGCCCCCATGAAGCCCTATTTCACCGGAGAGCAGGAGCCCCCCCGCCACCGGGTGACCACCTGCCAGAAGTGCATCCGCACCGGCGACATCGAGAACATCGGCCACACCGACCGCCACGGCACCTATTTTGAGATGCTGGGCAATTTCTCCTTCGGAGACTACTTCAAGAAGGAGGCCATCCACTGGGCCTGGGAGTTTCTGACCTCCCCGGAGTGGGTGGGCCTGGACCCCAGCCGCCTGTACCCCTCCGTGTTCGCGGGCAATGAGACCACCCCCGCCGATGACGAGGCCTTCCGCGTCTGGAACGAGGAGATCGGCATCCCCACCGACCGGATCTTCAAATTCGGCAAGGCGGACAATTTCTGGGAGCACGGCTCCGGCCCCTGCGGCCCCTGCTCCGAGATCTATTACGACCGGGGGGAGAAGTACGGCTGCGGTAAGCCCGGGTGCACCGTGGGCTGCGACTGCGACCGCTATATCGAGGTGTGGAACGTAGTGTTCTCCCAGTTCGACAACGATGGGAACGACCACTACACCGAGCTGAAGCAGAAGAACATCGACACCGGCATGGGGCTGGAGCGGCTGGCCTGCGTGTGCCAGGGCGTCGGCTCCCTGTTTGACGTGGACACGGTGATGAACATCACCAACAAGGTGTCCGAGATCACCCACGCCCATTACGGCGAGAGCCGGGAGAAGGACGTGTCCCTCCGGGTGATCACCGACCACATCCGCTCCGCCGCCTTCATGATCTGCGACGGCGTGCTGCCCTCCAACGAGGGCCGGGGCTACGTCCTGCGCCGCCTGCTGCGCCGGGCCGCCCGCCACGGCAAGCTGCTGGGGGTCAACGAGCCCTTCCTGTACCAGGTGTGCGGCACCGTCATCCACGAGAACGAGGGCCATTACCCCGAGCTGCGGGAGCGTCAGGACTATATCACCAAGGTCATCCGGGTGGAGGAGGAGAACTTCGCCAAGACCATCGACGGGGGCATCAAGATCTTCAGCGAAATGCTGGCGGGCCACAAGGAGAAGGGCGAAAAGACCTTCTCCGGCGCGGACGCCTTCAAGCTCTACGACACCTACGGCTTCCCGGTGGACCTGACCCTGGAAATGGTGCAGGAGCAGGGCATGGAGCTGGATGAGGCCGCATTCAAGCAGCTCATGGAGGAGCAGCGCCGGCGGGCCCGGAAGGCCCGGGAGGCCCTGGGCGACCTGGGCTGGGCCGGGGTGGAGTTCGGCAAGGACGTGCCCGAGACGGAGTTTGTGGGCTATGACAGCGCCAACACGGTCAAGGCCGTCACCGGGGTGAAGGTGGTGGCCCTGGTGGTGGAGAACGAGCTGGCAGAGGAGCTGATGCCCGGCGTGGAGGGCATCGTGGTGCTGGACAAGACCCCCTTCTACGCCGAGATGGGCGGTCAGGTGGCCGACCATGGCATGATCTTCGCCGACAAGATGGGATTCGAGGTCACGGACGTGCAGAAGAACAAGGGCGGCAAATATATGCACTACGGAAAGATGACCGAGGGCGTGTTGAAGGTGGGCGACACCGTGGGCGCCCAGATCGACTGGGAGCGCCGGAAGGCCATCGCCCGGGCCCACACCGCCACCCACCTGCTGGACAAGGCCCTGCGGGAGGTGCTGGGGGACCACGTCCACCAGGCCGGTTCGCTGGTGGAGCCCGACCGCCTTCGCTTCGACTTCACCCACTTCGAGGCCATGACCCCGGAGCAGGTGTCCGAGGTGGGCCGGGTCGTCAACGACGCGATTTTGTCCGGCTACGACGTGTACACCCAGGTACTGCCCATCGAGGAGGCAAAACAGCGCGGCGCCATCGCCCTGTTCGGCGAGAAGTACGGCGACACCGTGCGGGTGGTGGACATGGGAGAGGGGTATTCCGTGGAGTTCTGCGGCGGCACCCACCTGTCCAACACCGCCATGGCGGGGGCGTTCCGCATCAGGAGCGAGTTCTCCGTGGCCAGCGGCGTGCGCCGCATCGAGGCCACCACCGGCAAGGAGACCCTGGCCTTTTTCGGCGAGGTGCAGGAGCGCGTCAACCAGGCGGCGGCGGCCCTCAAGGCCAAGCCGGGAGAGCTGCGGGAGAAGGCGGAGGCCGTCATGGGCGAGATCCGCAGCCTCCATCAGATGGTGGAGAAGTTCAAGGCCAAGGAGGCGGCGGGGGAGACCGACCGCATCCTGTTTGGCGCCCATGAGGTGGGCGAGCTGAAGGTGCTCACGGCCACCGTGCCCGAGGCGGACGGCGCCCGCCTGCGTCAGATGGGGGACCTGCTTCGGGAGAAGGACCCCAACGTGGTGGCGGTGCTGGCCAGCGTCAACGACGGCAAGATCACCTTCCTGTGCGCCTGCGGCAAGGAGGCCGTCAAAAAGGGCGTCAAGGCCGGGGACATCATCAAGCAGGTGTGCGCCATCGCGGGCGGCTCCGGCGGCGGAAAGCCTGACTCCGCCATGGGCGGGGGCAAGGATGTGCTCATGCTGGACAACGCGCTGGCCATGGTGGACAACGTAGTGGCCATGAAGCTGGGGCTGTGAGCTATGACGCGGGACGATCTGAGGCGCTTTCGGGCCCTGGACATCGACTTCGACTCCATCGGACTGCTCCAGAACGGCGGGGAGGACTTCGCCTATTTCTGCACCCCCACGGACGCGGAATTTGTGGGCCGCATCGGCTGCGACGGCGTCCACTTCATCCTCCTGCCGGGGGACGAGCGGGTGTTCTGCGTGGACCCTTCTATGGGGGAGCGGGGGACCTATGTACTCCCCGTGGCCAGTGATTTCCGGGAGTTCCTCTCGTTTGTCCTTTATTGTCAGGACGCCAACCCGCTGAGCCAGATTTACTGGATGAACCGGAAACAGTACCAGGAGCTTGCGGCGGAGGACGCCGCCGCCCGGGAGAATGAGTATCAATCGAAATTTTTTGAGGAAAAGGATAAAGCTCTGGATGCAATTGTAAAGGAGTTTAACTTGACTCCTGCTGATCCTTTTAAGAAAGTCAAAGCCATGCAGAAAAAATTTGATCCGGCAGTGTTGAGCTTTTCCGAGGAATACTATGACGCCGTGGGCTACGAGCGCGCGGAGGAGACAGAGACCGTCCATAGTACGGCCTTTGCCCCCATCACGTTCTCATTTGAAAAGGAGGAGCTTATGCTGCCCCAGGACCCTTATATTTTATTGAGCTTTGTGAACACCAAGCTTCGGGACGAGTACTCCAGCCTGTCCGCCCTGTGTGGCGCTCTGGACGCGGACCAGCGGGAGCTGACCGAAAAGCTGGCCGGGGCGGGCTATGCCTACGACCCCGCGGCCAACCAATTCAAACCTGTTTGAGAGGAGAGAGATTATGATACTGGACTACTCCACCATGGAAACCACCCATATCCCCAACTTTTTGGGTGGCGAGGGCACTGTTCACGCCCAAATGCGGGTGGACGAGCTGGGCAAGATTTTGAAGGGCATGCTGGACCCTGGCTCTTCTATCGGCTACCATACCCACGAGACCAGCAGTGAGATCATCTATATCCTGTCCGGTACAGGCAAGGTGAAGTATGACGACGGAGAGGAGCCGCTGAAAGCGGGGGACTGCCATTACTGCCCCAAGGGTCATTCTCATTCTCTCATCAACAACAGCGACGGCCCGCTGGAGTTCTTTGCCGTCGTTCCAAACCAGTAAAAGGAGGCTGACTTATGTTCCAGGCACAAAATCCTGACTGCTTGTTTTGCAAGATCGTCAAAGGAGAGATTCCCGCCAAGATTATCTATAAGGACGAAAAGTGTGTGGCCTTCCACGACATCGACCCCCAGGCCCCCACCCATTTCCTGGTGATCCCCAAGGTGCACATCGGCTCCTGCGGGGAGATCAACGGGACCAACTCCCAGGTGGTGTGCCGCTGCTTTGAGGTCATCTCCAAGGTGACCAAGGAGCTGGGTATTACCGATTTCCGGGTGGTGTCCAACTGCGGGGCCCAGGCGGGCCAGTCCGTCCCTCATCTGCATTTCCATGTGCTGGCGGGGCGGGATATGACCTGGCCTCCCGGCTGACACTGGGCAAAGCTCGTTAAGCTTCGCTTTCTTGCCTCCTTGTTCCCCACAAAGCCAAAGGACGGCTTCGCAGGGGGGCCATTTGCAGAAAGCCCGTCCGCTTCACAGGAAGCGGACGGGCTTTTTTAAGAAAATTTTAGAAATCCTTTCGCATTTTTATCACTCTGCTGTGATATGCTGTAGCATAACCACAAAGGAGGTGGTAAGCATGACGAGAGAGACGGCGGCGGAAGGAGCCGAAAACCGGGCAAGGGAAGAGGCAAGGGCAGCGGCAGCTGAGCCGCTCACCGTCTACCGGGTATTCTGGCTGTTTCTCATTGCGGGAATTATGGGCGATTTCATCGAGGTGGTGTTCTGGCTGATTACCCGGGGAGAGCTCATCAGCCGCAGCAGCTTGGTTTATGGGCCGTTCAGCCTGGTGTGGGGGCTGGGAGCGGTGCTGCTTACCCTGGCGTTTCATCGCATGGATGACCAGGGAGCGGCGCGCATTGTTATGACGGGCGCGGTGCTGGGCGGTGCCTATGAGTACATATGCTCCTGGGTTCAGGAGATGCTGTTTGGCGCCTGTTTTTGGGACTACCGCCATCTGCCGTTCAATCTGAGCGGACGGGTCAACCTGGTGTTCTGCCTCTTCTGGGGGCTGGCTGCTCTGATATGGGTGCGGCTGCTTTTTCCGGCGCTGTGTATGTTTATCAGCCGCGTTCCCCGGCAGAGAGGGCGGCAGATGGTCCGGGCGGCGGCGCTGTTTTTGGCGTGCAGCACGGCGCTGTCCGCCGCGGCCCTGTGCCGGATGGACCAAAGGCGCAGAGCCGTGCCCGCCTCCGGTACAGTGACCCGGTTTCTGGATGAGGCCTATCCGGATCAATGGCTGAAGGAGCGCTACCCCAATATGGGGATATTGGATGAGATCGACTGGTAAAGGACTGCCCCGGAGGATTCCCGGGGCGGTCTTTTTGCTATCTGGAACGTTTGGTCCGGTCGTGGACCAGGTTCCCAGTGGCGGGACCGTCCAGCAGCAGCCCATCCTCGGCAAAACGGGAGCCGTGGCAGGGACAGTCCCAGGAGTGCTCCTGTGGATCGTATTTCAGCGCACAGCCCATATGCGGGCATCTGGGCCGGGTGGGGGTGAGCAAGTTTAGCGCACTCTCCCCGGCGTTGACGGCGAGCTGTGGGTGGAGCACGGACCGGGAGGGGGAAAAGGTTTTTTGATAAGGGCTGTCTCTGCCCAGGATCAGGTCGGCGGTCAGGGCGGCGGCGGCCATAGAGGAGGTCATCCCCCATTTGTTGAAGCCGCTGACGGCATACAGCCTGGGCAGACGCGGAGAGTAGAGGCCGATATAGGGCGCGCCGTCCAGGGTCATGCAGTCTTGAGCGGCCCAGCGGCACACCAGTTTGGCGTCTGGATAGTACCGGTGGGCAAACTCCTCCAGCTCAGCCCATCCGCCGCCCTTTTTCCCGGTGCGGTGTCCGCCGCCGCCCAGCAAAAGCAGATTGTTGTAATTGCGGAAGGACAGACCTTTGCCGCTCTGGTCCACATACATCCCATCCATGCCCGGTCCGCCCTCCAGGGCCAGCACATAGGAACGGCTCTGGTATAGCTTCAGCCAGTAGCAGCCGAATTTGTTGAGGAAGGGGAAATGGGTGGCCACCACAATGTGATCCGCTCTGATCGTGCCGCCTTCTGTGACCGCCTCACCGGTTTTGACCTCCAGCACCCGGGTGTGCTCATAGATATTTAACCTTTTGGCGACCCAGGCGGCAAATTTCAGTGGGTGAAATTGGGCCTGGCGTTCAAAACGCACCGCCCCCGCCACGGGGAAGGGAAGGGACGTATTCCGAACGAGCTCGGCGGTACAGCCCAGCTTGTCCAGGGCGGATACCTCCTTTTCCAGCTCTTTTCGGCTGTCCAGCGCGTAGACGTAGCTGGGTTTTTCTTCAAAGTCACAGGGGATGTTCTGACACAGCGCACGGACCTGCTCCAACGCCTCCAGATTGGCGTTCAGGTAAGCTTTTGCCCGTTCCAGGCCGAATTCCTTCAGAAGCTTGTGGTAGATCAGCCCGTGCTGAACGGTGAGCTTGGCGGTGGTGTTTTTTGTCACTCCGCCGCAAAGCCGCCCTGCCTCCACCAGCACACAGTCGACTCCGGCCCGGGTCAGCTTATGGGCGCACAGCAAACCGGCCAGCCCGCCGCCGATGACCAGTACATCAGTACGAACGTCCTGCTGCAAAGGGGAAAATTTCGGCAGCCGGGCCGTCTTTTCCCAAATAGATTCCACAGAATATCACCTCTTTCAGGTAGTATGCGTGATTTTGAGGTGAATATGAGCAAAACAGGGGGCCGCTTCCGAGGCCCCCTGCTGTCAGTCGGCGTTCTGCTTGAAAATGATGAATTTGCTCAGCACATAGTTTACGATTACGACCAGCACGTTGGCCATGAGCTTGACCACGGCGTGGGGACATAGGAGCATGTCCACAAAAATCCACATGATCGCCATCTCCAGCCCCAGCGAGAATACCCTGGAGGCCACCATCTGCCACAGCTCCCGCAGGGCCACCCGCCAGGCCCAGGTTTTGGACTGGAACACGAACAGCTTGTTGACGAAGTAGGCGAACAACACGCTGACCGCCCAGGCAATGACGGTGCTGGTGAGGTAATAGACCTGCAAGCCCTCGGTGAGCATGAGGTAGGTCACATAGTTGACGGCTGTGGTCATAGCGCCCCAAAACACATAGCTGATGATTTCACGGTATTTGTGCAGCAGGGGCTGGATAGAGGTGTTGAAAAACGAAATCATGGGCGTGTCTCAAAGGGCCATGCGGTAAATGGCGGCCATGTCCGCCTCGTACAGCACCTTGGCGGTGCCCTTTTTGCCCCCGGCGCCCCGGGCGCAGGAGGCGGCCATGGACAGGATCTGTTCCTCCGTGGGCTCCACGCCCAGCTCCTTCAAGGTAACGGGCATATGAATGGAGCGGAAGAAGTTTTCCAGGGCGGCGATGCCTGCCAAGGCAGTCTCCTCATCAGTGGCTTTTGGGGCGACGTCCATCACATTGACGGCGAATTGGACAAACCGGGGCAGGCAGTCCTTGTATACGTATCTGGCCCAGCTGGGCCACACGGCGGACAGCCCCGCGCCGTGGGTCACGTCGAACATGCCGCCCAGCTCATGCTCCAGGCCGTGGGAGACAAAGTCCATGCCGTTGGCGCCCAGGCCGGTGAGGTCGTTGTGAGACAAAGAGCCGGCCCACATCACCTCCGCCCGCGCCTCATAATTGGCGGGATCGTCCCGGAGAATGAGGGCGCTTTTCATCACCGTACGCAACAGTCCCTCGGCAATTCGGTCGGTGAGCTCCATATTGCCGCCCTGGGTAAAATAGCGCTCAATGGTGTGCATCATGATGTCGGTGCATCCCGCCGCCGTCTGGTAGTCGGGCAGGGTGACGGTGAGCTCGGGATTCATGACGGCCACCTTGACCCGGCACTTGTTGTCCCGGTAGCCCCGCTTTTCTCCAGTCTCCTCGTTGGTGATGACGGAGCTGTTGCTCATCTCGCTGCCGGCTGCGGCGATGGTGAGCACACAGGCCACGGGGAAACAGCCGATGGCCTTGCGTTTGCCGCAGTACAGGTCCCATACGTCGTGGTCCGGGTCGGCCAGGGCATAGCCAATGGCCTTGGACGAGTCAATGACCGAGCCGCCGCCCACGGCCAGGATCAGCTCCGCGCCAAACCGGCGGGCCAGCTCCGCACCCTCCCGGACCTTGGACAACCGGGGATTGGGCACCACGCCGCCCAATTGGGTGTGGACGACGCCCGCCTCATCCAGCGACGCGGTCACCCGGTCCAGCAGGCCGGAGCGCACGACGCTTCCCCCGCCGTAGTGGATGAGCACCCGGCTCACGCTCAGCTCCTTGAGGAGCTGTCCGGTGCGGGCCTCCGCGCCGCGGCCGAAAATCACGCGGGTAGGAGCATAGTATTCAAAATCGAACATGGGAACGCCTCCTATGGGGACAGTAGTCCCGTATTTTACACAAATATCATTATAAACCATTTCTTCCTGTTGGCAAGTCCTTTTTGTGGTGGGGAGAAGGACTGGCAAATTTCCATGCCGGACATTTTGGGCGTGACTTTTCCCCACGGCTGTGGTATAGTTTGTAAAAGACTGAGTATAGGACAGGTGAACATATGAATATCCTCATCATCGACGCTCAGGGGGGCGGGATCGGAAGGCAGCTGGTATCTGCGGTCAAGAAGGCGTTACCAGATGAAAAGGTCACTGCGGTGGGTACCAACAGTCTGGCGGCCTCCGCTATGCTGAAGGCGGGGGCGGACCACGTGGCCACGGGGGAGAACGCCGTAGTGGTGAACTGCCGGAGGGCGGACGTCATCGTGGCCCCCATCGGCGTGGTGATTGCAGACGCTATGCTGGGAGAGATTACCCCGGCTATGGCTCTGGCGGCGGGGCAGAGTCCGGCCAAGCGTATCTTGCTGCCCATCGCCCACTGCGATAATATTGTGGCGGGGGTCAAGGAGCTGGGTATGGGTCAGCTGGTGCAGGAGGCGATGGAGGAGCTGAAGGCCGTGCGCGAAAGCTGCTGCAAATGATTTGAGCGGCTGAATATTATAAATAAATATTAAAGGAGAGATGGGAGATGAGCAAACCCGTTCTGGTCATTATGGCGGCAGGTATAGGCAGCCGGTACGGCGGCCTCAAGCAGCTGGACCCGGTGGGAAATCATGACCAGGTGATCCTGGACTACTCCATCTATGACGCCCGCCGGGCGGGGTTTGAGACGGTGGTATTCGTCATCAAGGAGGAGCTTGAGGAGGAGTTCAGGGCCCGGGTAGGCCGCCGCGTGGAGCGGCATATGGATGTGAACTATGTGTTCCAGCGCAAGGATGACCTGCCGAAAGGCTATACCGTCCCAGAGGGGCGAGTGAAGCCCTGGGGGACCGCCCAGGCGGCGCTGGCGTCCCGGCATGTGGTAGGGGGGCCCTTTGCCATCATCAACGCCGACGACTACTACGGCCAGTCGGCGTTTCAAGAGATCTATAATTTCCTGTCAAATGGCCTGCCCTGTCATTACGCCATGGTGGGTTATCGTCTGAGAAACACGGTGACGGAGCACGGCTCTGTGGCCCGGGGCGTGTGCATTGTAGACCAGGACGGGACCCTGCTGGAGATCCATGAGCGCACCGCCATTGAGAAGGACGGCGACGACGCCCGCTATACGGAGGACGGCGGTCGGAGCTGGACAGCGATTTCCGGAGGGACGCTGGTGTCCATGAATATGTGGGGATTCGACCGCAGCTTTTTAGAGGAGGCGGAGGCCCGGTTCCCGACTTTTCTAGACAAGACCCTGGCGGAAAATCCGCTGAAGGGGGAATATTTCCTGCCCAGCGTGGTGGAGCAGCTGATTGCCGAGGGCAAAGCGCAGGTGCATGTGCTGCGCAGTGAGGACAAATGGTACGGCGTCACCTATCGGGAGGACAAGCCCGGCGTCATCGCCGCCATTGCGGCCATGACGCAGTCAGGACTGTACCCGGACGAGCTGTGGCCGGAGCAGAAATAAGGAGGAGCGGCGATGAGGGCCGAATTGAAGCGGGGGGCGTACACCGCCGCTGTGAATACCATGGGCGGCGAGCTGGTGTCTTTCCGGGATGAACAGGGCGTCGAATACATTTGGGGCGGTGACTCCAAATCCTGGACGGGGCAGAATCCCAACCTGTTCCCGGTGGTGGGGAATCTGATGGACGGAAAGGTCCGGATAAGCGGGAAAACCTACGAGATGGCCCGCCACGGGTTTGCCCGCCGCACGGAGTTCGCGGTGGCAGAGCAGGGGGAGGACTATGTGGTGATGGAACTGCGCCAGTCCCCGGAGACGCTGGAGCGGTATCCCTTTGCGTTTGTGCTCCGGGTGCGGCATCAGCTCATTGACGGTGGGTTCTCCACCCGGTTTGAAGTGCGAAACCCCGGGAAAGAGGATTTGCTGTTCTGTGTAGGCGCACACACCGGCATCAACTGTCCCCTCCGGGCGGGGGAGCGGTTTGAGGATTACCGGCTGGTGTTTGACGAGACAGAGGACGCCTACTCCCTTGTGCCCAGCGCTCAGGGCTATGTGTCCGCCCAACGGGAGCACATTCTGGACTGCACCGACACGATCGCCCTGGACCACGCGGTGTTTGACCGGCTGGATACCATCATTTTAGAAGGGCTGCGCTCCAAGGGCGTGACCCTGCGGCACAAGGACGGCGGGCGGGGCGTCCATATGGAGTTCGGAGCGTTTCCCATGGTGGCGTTCTGGACCATGCCCAACGCTAACGCCCCGTACATCTGCCTGGAGCCGTGGCACGGCTGCGCCGCTGTGGAGGGAGAGACGGGGGAGCTGGCCGACAAGCCTCACGTTATCTGCCTTGCTCCCGGCGGGGAGAAGGGGCTGGAGTATACCGTCACGGTGGTGTGAGCGGTTTTTCGCCTCTTTGTGAATCATTTTAGACAGGAAAAGGAGAACGATCGCCATGAACAAAGCCATCCATACTGATAAGGCCCCTGCCGCCATCGGACCCTATTCTCAGGCCATCCGGGCGGGCAATACCATTTATGTGTCCGGGCAGATCCCCATTGATCCCGCCACCGGCGCTTTCGCGGGGGAGGATATCGTGTCCCAGACCCGTCAATCCCTCACCAACATCCGAAATATTTTGGCGGAGGAGGGACTGGACATGTCCCGCGTGGTCAAGACCACCGTCATGCTCAAGGATATCGCCGATTTTGCCGCAATGAATGAGGTATACGCCGAGTTTTTCACGGCGCCCTATCCCGCACGGGCTGCCTATCAGGTGGCCGCATTGCCCAAGGATGCGCGGGTGGAAATTGAATGTGTCGCGGTATTTTAACCGGGCAGACCGAAAAGGATAGAGAGAACATTTAAGGGGGCGCGTTATGGAGCGTTTGATCGACCTGCCCAATATTGGCCCAAAGCTGGCGGATAATTTGGGAAAAATCGGTGTGACCACTCCGGAGCGGCTGCGGGAGCTGGGGGCGGAGGAAGCCTTTGTGCGCATACGCGCTCAAGTGGACCCCACCGCCTGTCTCCATCAGCTGGAGGCGCTGGCCGGAGCGGCGGAAGGGGTCAAGAAGAGCCTGCTGTATCCGGAGCGCAAGGCAGAGCTGAAAACCTGGTATCGGGGATTGTGAGGCGAGTGCTGTGTTTCGAGTGATTCAAACGGAGGGAAAGGCCCGGCGGGGAGAGTTTATCTGCCCCCACGGCGTGGTTCAGACTCCGGTATTCATGAACGTGGGCACCCAGGGAGCAATCAAGGGGGGGCTGTCCGCCTTTGATTTGAAGGAAATCGGCTGTCAGATTGAGCTGTCTAACACCTATCACCTCCATCTCCGCCCGGGAGACGACGTGGTGCGGCGGATGGGCGGGCTCCACAAATTTATGCGTTGGGATGGACCCATGCTCACCGATTCCGGCGGGTTCCAGGTGTTTTCGCTGGCGGGGCTGCGGAAAATTACCGAGGAGGGGGTCACCTTTTCCTCCCACATCGACGGGAAGCGTATCTTTATGGGTCCGGAGGAGTCCATGCGCATCCAGTCCAACCTGGGCAGCGATGTGGCGATGGCCTTTGACGAATGTGTGGAGAACCCGGCGCCCTATGACTACGCCAAGGCGTCCTGTGAGCGCACGCTGCGCTGGCTGGAGCGGTGCGTGAAGGAGCATGACAAGCTTAATGCCTTGCCGGACTGTGTCAACCCGGGGCAGGTGCTGTTCGGTATCAACCAGGGGGCCACCTATGAGGATCTGCGGGTGTGGCACATGAAGGAGACGGCAAAAATCGACTGCGGCGGCTATGCCATCGGAGGTCTGGCGGTTGGTGAGCCCACACAGGTGATGTATTCCATCATTGAGGCGGTGGAGCCTCACATGCCGCCGGACAAGCCCAGGTATCTCATGGGTGTGGGCACGCCCTCCAACATCATCGAGGCTGTGGCCCGCGGGGTGGATTTCTTCGACTGCGTCATGCCTGCCCGCAACGCCCGCCACGGTAAGCTGTTCACTTGGGAAGGGACGCTGAATATTAAAAACGAGCGCTTCAAGCTGGACGAGCGGCCCATTGATCCAAGCTGTGACTGCCCGGTGTGCAGTTATTTCTCCCGGGCCTACCTGCGCCACCTGTTTGTGGCAGGGGAGATGCTGGCCATGCGGCTGGCGGTGATGCACAACCTCTATTTTTACAACCGTTTGGCTCAACGCATTCGGGATGCTTTGGACGGGGGACAGTTTGCCGCCTTCCGGGTGGAGTATTCGGAGAGACTGGCTGGCAGAGCGGAGTGAGCGGTTTTGGGGCTGGAGGAAAATAGGGGTTGTGTTTCCTGGCGGAAACCGTTATAATATCCTCTAACAGTCCGTTTCAAAATTTTACATTGGAGGAAAATTGAGTGGAAATTCTTATGATCGTGATCATGTTTGCCGTGCTGTATTTCCTGATGATTCGGCCGGAAAACAAGAAGAAAAAGGCGGCCGAGGAAATGCGCAACAGCCTGAAGGTGGGAGACACCATCACCACCATCGGCGGCATTGTGGGCACTATTTGCGCGGTAAAGGATCAGACCATTGTGATGGAAACCGGCGCTGACCGCGTCCGCATTGAGTTCACCAAGTGGGCCATCTCCAGCAAGGGGACGCAGAGCACGGAGGATGCTCCTGCTCCTGAAAAAGAGGAGAAGAAGGACAAGAAGGATAAAAAGTGATTCGCTTCTGACCAGGAATGACAAGCACCCCTTTTGCATATGGTATAGAAACCATGTGAAAAGGGGTGCTTTTGATGGGTAAGGCCGAGATGCAGGGGACCAACGCCGTACAGATGGCAACGGGGGTGGTTCTGGGCGGTCTGCTGGCCCTGGGCGTGGAGCTGATGATTCTGCTGCTGGGGTCGCTGGCGGTGTCAAACGGCATATTGAAGGAGGACGCCGCGCCGCAGCTGACGGCCGCGGCCTGTGTGCTGGGCTGCTTTGGGGGCGGTCTGCTGGCCTGCGCCCGGTGGAAGTCCAAGCGGCTGCTGGGCGGACTGGCCGCCGGAGCGGTTTGCTATCTGCTCATTTTGGCGGTGGGGCTGCTCATGAGCGACGAGCTGGTTCTGGGAGTCCAGGCGCTTGTGGAGCTGGCAGGCTGCTTGTGCGGCGGGGCCCTGGCGGGTATGCTGGGGGGCGGACGGCGGAAAAAACGGGGGTCCGGCAGGAAAAAATGACCAGGTTTGTGGCGGACTGTCTGGAACCACTTGACAAAGGCGGTTAAAATCTCTATAATTCCATAGAACAACTGTTGCGACCGGTTGATCCGCTTATGGCGGTTTACGGTCCTGCCCGGCTTACCGGGCGGGGAAGAAAGGATGAGACGAAGATGGCCAAGGAATATAAGCTGAGCGCCGAGCGCCTGGAGGAACTGAAGCAGGAGCTGACCTACCTCAAGACCGTAAAAGAGAAGGAGGTAGCCGACCTTATCAAGGAGGCCCGATCCTTCGGAGACCTGAGCGAGAACAGCGAGTATGACGAGGCGAAAAACGAACAGGGCAAGCTGTACTCCCGCATTGCCGAGGTGGAGAATATCCTGGCCAACTATGTGGTCATTGAGGAGAGCGCCGACGATTCCGACGTGGTGGGCATGGGCAGCAGGGTTACGGTGAAGGACGTGGCCACCGGAGACGAGGAGACATACCAGGTGGTGGGTTCTCAGGAGGCCGACCCCATGAACGGGCGGATTTCCGAGGAATCTCCCTTTGGCAAGGCCATGCTGGGCAAGGCCATCGGCGACGTCGCCGTGGTGGAGGCCCCTGCGGGCAACATTGAATATGAGGTGGTCGCCATCCAGCGGTGATGGCGGCCCTTCCAGATACAAAGGAGAGAAGATCAATGTCTGATCAGACCAATCACCAGCCCAATCCCCAGGAGGAGCCCCCTCTGTCCGAGCTGCTCCAGATTCGGCGGGACAAGCTCAGCGACCTGCGGGAGCGGGGAATGGACCCGTTTGTTATCACCAAGTTCGACGTCACCCACCACAGCAATGAGGTAAAGGACCATTTTGAGGAGCTGGAGGGACAGTCCGTCCGGCTGGCAGGCCGCCTCATGAGCAAGCGTGGGATGGGCAAGGCGGTATTTGCTGACATCCAGGACGGCGGAGGCCGGATTCAGCTCTACGTGCGCATTGACGATGTGGGTGAGGAAGCCCTGGCCGTCTTCAAGAAGTATGATATCGGCGATATTGTGGGCGTTGAGGGCGAGGTGTTCCGCACCAAGCGCGGGGAGATCTCCATCAAGGCCAAGACCATCACCCTGTTGTCCAAGTCCCTACTGCCCCTGCCGGAGAAATTCCACGGCCTCACCGACGTGGAGACCCGCTGCCGCCAGCGGTATGTGGATTTGGTCGTCAACCCTGATGTGAAGCGGAATTTCATCATCCGCTCCCAGTTCATTAAGCATGTCCGGGACTTCATGGATGCCCGCGGGTTCATGGAAGTGGAGACTCCGGTGCTCAACACCATCTCCGGCGGAGCCACCGCCCGGCCCTTCATTACCCATCACAACACGCTGGATATTGATATGTATATGCGCATCGCCACCGAGCTGCCCCTGAAGCGGCTGATCGTGGGCGGTTTGGAGCGTGTGTATGAGATGGGCCGCATTTTCCGCAACGAGGGCATGGATAACCGGCACAACCCGGAGTTCACCACCATTGAGCTGTATCAGGCTTACGCCGATTTCAACGATATGATGGACCTGTTCGAGGACCTGCTGTCCTCCGCCGCCCAGAAGATTTTGGGCGCCTATCAGGTGGAATGGCAGGGAGAGCAGATCGACCTGACTCCCGGCTGGCCCCGCCTGCCCATGCACGAGGCGGTAAAGCAGTACACGGGCCTGGATTTTATGGCCATTACATCCGATGAGGAGGCGGTGGCTGCGGCGAAATCCATCGGTGTGGAGTTGCCTGAGACCGCCGACAAGACCTGGGGCAACGCCTTGTATGAGTGCTTTGACCAGAGGGTGGAGGACAAGCTCATTCAGCCCACCTTTATTACCATGCACCCGGTGGACGTGTCCCCGTTGGCCAAGCGGTCCCCCAAGGACCCCAGGCTCACTGAGCGCTTCGAGCTGTTTATCTGCCGCAGCGAGATGGGCAACGCCTTCTCTGAGCTCAACGACCCCATCGACCAGCGCCAGCGCTTCCAGAAGCAGGTGGAGCTGCGGGCCAAGGGGGATGATGAGGCGGGCATGATGGACGAGGATTTTCTCACCGCTCTGGAGTATGGTATGCCCCCCACGGGTGGTTTGGGTATTGGCATCGACCGATGCGTCATGCTGCTGACCAACAACGACTCAATCCGGGAAGTGCTGCTGTTCCCCACGATGAAGCCGCTGGACTAAAAATCGGCATTAGAAATTAGAAAAACGGACCATATCGCTGAAAAGCATGGTGTAAATTCAAAAAATTGTTACGAAGTCTGAGATGCACATTTGAATTTTACGACAGTTTTACGACAAACGAAAAGGATTTGGTATGGCAAAAGAAGTACCAGCCTCATGGCTGGTACTTCTTACTATTTTTGATGGGAGCAATTAACATGAGAGAAGGAATTCTAATTCCCGATATGCAGAGCGGACGTGCTGATATCCACTTCAGCAGCGACGACTGCTACGGTGGGCTACACTGTGGCACCACAATGGACATCTGGCTGAACGAGCAATGGGTACCCACCCGCATTGAGATGGACAGCCGCGGCTGGTTTCTGGTCGGCGTTCAGATCGAGACACTGTGGGGACAGAGGGTGCGCATCCGCTGGTGATCAGACGGCAGCACTCTCCAAGGATGGCTGCAAAGCTGTCAACTTTGCCGAGGCCATTCCAGTATTATGGAGCCACGGCGTCACTTCATCATCCGTCAGCAGGACCGGCATCCGGTCATGGACATTGATGATAGTG